>NZ_BAABWK010000002.1:0-301941 GCF_040362765.1 Pyruvatibacter sp. HU-CL02332 | reverse complement strand
CCGCGCGGTGATCAACCAGACGCCAAGCATCACATCAAGACATGACGTGGCAATGATCGCTGCAAGTGTTGCCGTGCTGCCAACCAGTGCGGTCAGTGCAAGGGCTGCGTCGGCCTGGGCCGCGTGCGTGATGCCTGCCAGCGTGACTATGCCTGTCGCAATCCAGAAGAACGCCAGCAACACACGCAGTGCAATCAGCGGTGCAGCTAATCGTGCATCGCGCCGGTCCGCGCGGGAGGCTGGATCATGTGCAAGCGCCGTCCCGATGGGCTGGACCTTGAGACGGGTCGCCTCTTCAAAGGGAACATGATTTGCCGTGTTGGGCTTTTCAGTCTGCTTGAATGAAGTGGACCGCAATGCCGTCTCGACCCCCAGATAGCCAAGCAGGTCCGCTGCCAAGATGGCCGGCCGCATGGCCCACCCGGGAACAGCCAGAATACGAGCAGGCCCAAACCCCAGCCATGCGCGGATGGTCTGCACGATGTCGGCAAGGTCCTGAATCGCGGGGCCGGTCACCGCCAGCGTCAGGCGTGAGGGTGCGTTGGCGTCAGACAGTCTGAGGATGCCGTCGGTCAGGTCATCCATGGCGACAGGCTGAAACACGATGTTCGCCTGTTCGGGGATCACGACCAGACCAGGCAGCCCTGCCAGCATACGGACCATGGCCGTGCCGCCATAACACTCGCGGGCGACCACAAGCGATGGCTTGAGAATGATCCAGTCCGTGTCGAGCTCGGCCAGGTATTTGTCGGCAACGCGCTTCGACCTGGAATACTCGGTATCCACATCATCGTCTGCACCAAGTGCCGAAACATGGATGATGCGCCGGACGCCTGCTTTGAGAGCACCGTCAAAGAGCGCACAAGTCGCTGCGCCATGAATGGCGGCAGGATCATCTCTGGATGTCTTTTGAAGAACGCCTGCGCAGTTGACGAGCACATCGCAACCTTCCAAGCGGTCTGCCCAAATCTGCGGATCCGTATCAGTATTGAGATCGCAGGGCCGCCACTCGACAGTCGGGACAAGTCGGCGCCCCAGATCAAGGTCGCGGCCAAATCCAGTGACCTCGTGACCAGCCCGAACAAACCGGCGCGCAACATGGCTGCCAATAAAGCCATGCGCGCCGATTAGTCCGACTTTCATGAGGAAGTCACCTGCGTGGGTGCGAAAGGGAGCTGAGCGCTAGAACGGCACTTCGTCGTCGAAGTCGCCGCCGCCGAAATCATCACCGCCGCCAGCTGCCGCAGCTGCCGGACGGCCACCGCCACCACCGCCGCCTGATGCACCCATGCCCCCACCGGAGCCGGCACCCATGCCGCCGCTGTCGCCACGGCCATCAAGCATGGTGAGCGTCGAGTTGAAGCCCTGCAGCACCACTTCAGTTGAATAGCGGTCCTGACCGGACTGGTCCTGCCATTTGCGCGTCTGGAGCTGGCCTTCGAGATATACCTTCGAGCCCTTCTTCAGATATTGCTCAGCAATCTTCGCCAGGCCTTCCGAGAAGATCACGACGCGATGCCATTCCGTGCGCTCGCGGCGCTCACCGGAATTTCGGTCGCGCCAGCTTTCTGATGTCGCGATGCGCAGATTGACGATCGGTTTGCCGTCCTGCGTATGCCGCACTTCAGGGTCTGCGCCCAGATTGCCGATGAGGATAACTTTATTGACACTGCCTGCCATGGTGCGGGCCTTTCCTTGGAATGGTCGTCCTGGGTGCCTGCCGGAAGGTGCCGGTGACGTGCCAGGTTATTGAGTTGCGCGAAAGGTAGCCGATAATCACGCGGCCTGCCCCATCGCCGCGGATTTAATCCACAACAAATCGATATGTTCTTGCTATGTTCTTAGCATGCCGAATCGACTTGAGCCAGCAGTCTAAGCACACTGCGCGGCCCACCGCCTCCGCCACATCCAAAACCAACGGTTTCATCCAGAGTTTCAGCGCCTCCATGTCCCAAAGCTCCAACACAATTAGCAGCCCGCACGGCCTGCCTTTGCTGATGTCGGACCGTTTGCGGCTGGTGCCCTATGGTCTGGAACCAGCCACAGTCGATGCCTTTTGCCGCATAACGACGGATCCAGAGGTCTATTGGTGGCGCGACGAGCCTTACACGGCTGAAGCGCAGGCTGGGTATTTTGCCTCTGAGGCGTTTTTCGAAGACGCACCCAACGGCATGGGCTACTGGGCGGTGTTTCCAAAAGATACGGAAGCGCTACTGGGACAGGTGATCTTGCAGCCGCTTGAAGACAGCGGTCTGATCGAGATCGGCTGGCATTTTCTTGAAACAGGCCGCGGCCACGGATACGCCACAGAAGCGGCAGCGCGGCTGCTGTCTTATGGATTTGATACGCGGAACATTGACCCTATCTACGCAGTCATCCGCGCTGCAAATGAAGCCTCTATTCAGGTTGCCTTGCGCCTCGGCATGCGCCCGGATGGCCAGGGCACCTACTACGACAAACCGCATCTTCGTTTTCGTCTGACGCGGTCTCTTTACAAAAGCCAATCACAGGATGTGACCTCTTGACCGGACTTCGCAACATCACCGTTAAAGGCGCCCGCGAACACAATCTCAAAGGTGTCGATGTTGAACTGCCGCGCGACAAGCTGGTCGTCATCACGGGCCTGTCCGGCTCCGGCAAGTCATCTCTGGCTTTTGATACCATCTATGCGGAAGGCCAGCGCCGCTACGTAGAGAGCTTGTCTGCCTATGCACGGCAGTTCCTGCAGATGATGGAAAAGCCGGACGTCGACTACATCGAAGGTCTGTCACCGGCCATTTCAATTGAACAGAAGACGACGTCCCGCAACCCGCGATCCACCGTCGGCACTGTCACCGAAATCTATGATTACATGCGTCTGCTGTTTGCGCGTGTTGGCATTCCCTATTCACCGGCTACAGGTCTGCCCATCGAAAGCCAGACCGTCAGCCAGATGGTGGACCGGGTGCTGGCCCTCGAGGAAGGCACGCGGCTGTTCCTGCTCGCCCCGATGATCCGTGGCCGCAAGGGCGAATACCGCAAGGAGTTCGCGGACCTGCTCAAGCGCGGTTTCCAGCGTGTGAAGGTTGATGGTGAATTCTACGAGCTTGAAGATGTTCCCAAGCTCGACAAGAAGAAGAAACACGACATTGAAGTCGTCGTGGATCGGCTTGTCGTCCGCAAGGACATATCAGGCCGCCTGGCAGACAGTATGGAGACTGCGCTGCGGCTGGCTGAAGGCATCGCCATTGCCGAGTTCGCCGACGAAAAAGACGACGACGGCAATCCCCGTCAGCTCATCTTCTCAGAAAAATTCGCCTGCCCGGTATCTGGCTTCACGATTGAAGAAATCGAACCGCGCCTGTTCTCGTTCAACAATCCATTCGGGGCATGTCCATCCTGTGATGGCCTGGGCACGGAGCTGCAATTCGAGCCTGATCTGGTGGTGCCGGAACCTTCCTTGAGCCTGCGTCAGGGTGCGGTTGCGCCGTGGGCCAAGACGGGCACCACGTCGCCCTATTACACCCAGACATTGCAGGCGATGGTGGATCACTATGGTGGATCCATGAACGAAGCGTGGAGCGATCTGTCCGAGACACTGCGCAATGCCATTCTATTTGGCACCGGCAAGGAAGAAGTTGAGTTTCACTACGACGACGGCATCCGCTCTTACAAGACCAAGAAGACGTTTGAAGGTGTCGTTGGCAACATTCAGCGCCGATGGCGCGAAACGGATTCAGCCTGGATGCGCGAAGAACTGGCCCGCTTCCAGTCGGCCCATCCGTGTGAGTCCTGTGGCGGTAATCGTCTTAAGCCCGAAGCCCTCGCGGTCAAGATTGCAAAACTTCACATCAGCGAAGTCGCCGACTTTTCCATCCGCGAAGCCCATGAGTGGTTTTCCACCGTGGACAAGAGCTTCACCAAAAAGCAGAACGAAATTGCCGGGCGTATCCTGAAGGAAATCCGCGAGCGGCTTCGCTTTCTTGTAGATGTCGGCCTTGATTACCTTACCCTGTCGCGCGGCTCGGGTACGCTGTCGGGTGGCGAAAGCCAGCGCATTCGTCTTGCCTCACAAATCGGCTCCGGCCTCACCGGCGTTCTGTACGTGCTGGACGAACCGTCCATTGGTCTGCATCAGCGCGACAACACCCGATTGCTTGAAACCCTCAAGCGTCTGCGTGACATCGGCAATACGGTTATTGTCGTGGAGCACGACGAAGAAGCCATCATGGATGCGGATTATGTGGTCGATATGGGCCCCGGTGCCGGCGTCCATGGCGGAACGGTGGTGGCCGCGGGCACGCCCAAGCAGGTCATGCAGTCAGGCGAGAGTCTGACCGGCCAGTACCTCGTCGGCATGCGGCAGATCGAACTGCCACACGAACGTCGTCCGGTTGATGGTCGCAAGCTCACCATCAAGGGCGCGCGGGAAAACAACCTCAAGGATGTGGATGCCGACTTCCCGCTTGGGGCTTTCGTCTGCGTGACCGGCGTTTCCGGTTCCGGAAAGTCGTCGTTGCTGGTGGATACGCTTTACCCTGCCCTGTCACGCCGCCTGATGAATGCCCGCGCGCAGCCCGGTGCCCATGACAAGATTGAGGGCATCGAGTTCCTCGACAAGGTCATCGACATTGATCAGTCGCCCATCGGACGCACACCGCGCTCCAACCCTGCAACATACACAGGTGCCTTTACGCCGATCCGTGAATGGTTTGCCGGTCTGCCGGAAGCCAAAACGCGCGGCTACACCCCGGGCCGTTTCTCCTTCAACGTCAAAGGTGGCCGCTGCGAAGCCTGCCAGGGTGACGGCGTCCTCAAGATCGAGATGCACTTCCTCGCAGATGTCTATGTGCAATGCGATGTCTGCCATGGCGAGCGCTACAACCGCGAAACCCTGGAAGTGAAGTTCCGCGACAAGTCCATCGCGGATGTATTGGCTATGACGGTTGAGGATGGAGCGACCTTCTTCAAGGCCGTACCCGCCGTGCGCGACAAACTTGAAACCCTCAAACAGGTTGGCCTTGGCTACATCAAGATTGGTCAGCAGGCGACGACGCTTTCTGGCGGTGAAGCCCAGCGGGTGAAGCTGTCAAAGGAGTTGTCCAAGCGGGCCACGGGCCGCACGCTGTACATTCTGGATGAGCCGACCACCGGTTTGCATTTCCATGACGTGGCAAAGCTGCTCGATGTGCTGCATGAGCTGGTGGACCAGGGCAATACGGTTGTTGTGATTGAGCACAATCTTGAAGTCATCAAGACCGCTGACTGGATCATCGACATTGGTCCCGAGGGTGGTGATGGAGGTGGCGAGGTTGTGGCGCAAGGCACGCCCGAAGATGTTGCCGCTGAACCGCGCAGCTACACTGGCGACTATCTCAAGCCGCTGCTGAAGAAGAGCCGCAAGGCATCGCCCAAGTCGGAAGAGCGCAAAAAGAAAACCGAGTTGGCCAGAGCATCTGCGGCAGCCTCGCGCCGTCCCATGCGAAAAGCGCCGGCTGAGGAGCCCGCGCCTGCGCCAAAACGGAAGACGGCGGCAAAGAAGGTCGCGCCTAAAGCGAAGACAAAGGCAAAAGCCAAGACCAAGTCAAAGGCGCGCACCAAGACGAGGGCGAAAGTCACAAGCCGCTAGATGGATTGTCCGGTTAAACCGGACAATCGCGTGGTGTTGATATTTGGTCCATCAATCCATCGCCATCCCCCGGCTTGACCGGGGGATCCAGCATCAGGCCGCGACGTCGCTTGTTTTGAGAAATGCCAACACCGCCTCGGCAACTGCTTCGGGCTGTTCTTCATGCGGCAGGAACCGCGCCTTGTCGATTTCAACCAGCCGCGCATCGCCGGGAATTTTCGCTACCATCTCCCGCGCATACTTCACCGGGAAAATCGGATCACGCTTTCCCCAGATGAACAGCATGGGGACCTTCGTATCCGCATGTACCTGATCCAGCGTATCCACAACGGCCGGGTCCACAGCGCACAGATAGGCCATCAACCCGTCATAGGCATGGCGCGTACGGTGCCATGAGTGAACAAACAGCTGCATGAAGTCATCCGTGAAGTGCGATGCGTCGGCGAAGAACCCGCCATAGCCGCTGCCGGACTTTACAAATGTCTCGGACGATAAGGCGGCCTTGAGGATGAGCCTCGTCAGCGGATTGCGATGCAGCTTCTGCAATAGCGTCACCGTTGGCGGAAACTGAAAGGGAATTTCCGTATCAATCGCTGTGATCGTGGTCACCCGTTTGTAGTCTTTGACGGCCAGAAGCCGGGCAATGGTTCCGCCCGTGTCATGCCCTAGGACCGCATAGTCAGTCAGTCCGAGATGATCCGCAAACGCCATGGTGCGATCCACATGCGCATGGAAGCCCAGATCCGAGTCTTTGGTCCATTCGCTCTCCCCCATGCCCGCAGAGTCCAGCGCATAGCAGGTGTAGGACTTCGAAAGCAGCGGGATCAGATGACGAAAGTTGGCTTTGTGAAACGGCCAGCCGTGAATAAGGACAAGCGGCGGACCTTCCCCTGAAACCGTGTAGGCAAGCTTCAGATTGTCGGCAGTAAAATACTTGGTGTCAGACATAAAAGGCTCCCGGTCCATGTGTGACCGGAAGCCTCTTTTGAGAGGCCCTACCCCTCAATTATGCCAGAGGTAAGTGTTACTCCGCCGCAGCGCGTGCCTTGTCTTTATTGGCCTGTGCCTGCTTTGCAGCCTCAGCCATGGATGCGACACCGTCCGCCATAAAGGCCTTGGAGAGTTCAAGAGTTGCGGGTTCAGCTTTGGTGGGGTGCCCGCCGACAAATGGCGGTTGAGGATCATACTCGAAGGAAAGCTGCAGCAGCTTTGCCACGTCCTCACCGGCGAGCTCGGCAGCAAGTGTCAAACCAAAGTCGATGCCGGCAGTCACGCCACCGCCGGTCATCCGGTTGCGGTCGCGGACAACACGCCCGTGCTTCGGCGTTGCGCCCACCAGCGAGAGCTGCTCGTGCCAGGCCCAGTGGCAGCTGGCTTCATAGCCGTCCAGCAATCCGGCAGCGCCCAGAAGCAATGACCCCGTGCAGACCGCAGTCACATATTTGGCGTTCTGGCCCTGCGTACGCAGGAACCCAAGAACGGCCTCATCGTTCATGATGTCCACCTGGCCAAAGCCGCCTGGCACGCAGATGACGTCCAGCTGTGGGCAGTCATCAAAGTCGTGGGTTGGATTGATGGTGTAGCCGGAGTCAGAAGCAACCGGGGTCTTCTCTTTCCATATGTAATGCATCTGAGCACCGGGTACCGCTGACAGAATTTGTGCCGGTCCCAATGCATCGAGCGCCGTCACCATCGGGTACATGAGGAAACCGATCTTGATCGGGGCTGGGGCGAGATCTGTAGCGGCGTCTGACATGGGGGTGCTCCGTTTACATGTGTTGCTGAGAGATCATGGCGCGATGTGGGAAAGGCTGAAATGACAAATGCCCCTTGATTTCTGACAGGTCCCGCGTTGATCTGTTGAGAATTGCTGATCGACAGGGCTCAACTTGACACGACGGTGTTGCACTCCTTCGATAAGAAAAACCAAAACAAGCTGAGGTAGCGCCATGACGTCCAGTTCCCACTCCACCCGCCGTGAGTTCATGCGCCGCTTCGGGGCGACGGCAGGCTGCTTCGTTGCCGCAGCCACAGGATCTGGGTTTCTGCCCGCCATGCGTCCTGCAAATGCCCAAGAGGCAACTGAGGAAAGCGTGGCGCCTGTCGCTGGTCGGCGTGGCCTCTTTACGCATGGTGTGGCGTCCGCTGATCCGTCGTCGGACGGCGCTATTCTCTGGACCCGCGCCACGCCGCTGGACAGGTCCGCACGCCCCCTGTCGCTTACCCTTCAGGTGTCGGCGGATGAAACATTTGCCACCGTGGTTGTGGAACAGCCCGTATCAGCATCGCTGGAACAGGACTACACCGTTCGGGTGAGCGTCACAGGTCTCGAGCCGGACAGCTGGTACTACTATCGTTTCTTGACGACCGCCGGTGATGTTTCCCGACTGGGCCGCACGCGCACGGCGCCTGCGGCCGATGCTGATGCACCCCTGCGTATCGCCATGGCCTCGTGCCAGAATTACGAGCAAGGATATTTCGGCGCCTGGGCACGCATGGTCAGTGACGATGAAGCCGCGCAACCGGAAGACCAGATACACGCCGTCCTGCATCTGGGTGACTTCATATATGAAACCAGCCCGGACCTGCCCGCAGGCCTTGAAGCCGCGCGGCGGATTGAGCCTTTCCCGGATGGGGCAACCTTGCCAAGTGGCCGAAACTTTGCGGTATCGGTCACGGACTACCGGCATCTGTACAAGACCTATCTTGAGGACGAAGCCCTGCAGACCGCCCGCGCCCGCTGGCCGTTCATCTGCACCTGGGACGATCACGAATTTACCAATGACAGCTGGCAGAGCTATGCCACCTACACTGGCGGCACAGGCCCAGCGCAGGAGCGCAAGGTCTCAGCCAACCAGGCATGGTTTGAATACATGCCTGCGCGTCTTGATGGACCCGCCCATGACTTCAAGCCAGCCACTGTGTCAGATGCAGCCGGCGGCGAGCCTGGCGATGGCTACCTGTTGAATGAACCCAACAACCTGTCGGCTCTTGCGTCTTTGACGATTTACCGCAGTCTGGAATGGGGCAAGACAGCGTCCATCGTCGTTACGGACACGCGCAGCTACCGGTCGCCTCAGCCCATGGATGAAGCGCTGGAAGAAGCCATTGGCGCGCCAGCGCCACCTACCGACATCATCCGCGCGCTTGATGCCGGACGCGATGCATCGGATGGAAACCCGCCCGCTGTTTTCCCCGGAAAGGACGGAGACGTCCCCAATCCGCGAGCGGATAAACCCGCAGCATCAATTCTGGGGACAGACCAGAAGAAGTGGTTCAAGGAAACGCTCAAAGGTAGCTCCGCTTCCTGGAAACTTTGGGCGAACTCAATTCCCGCCATGCCCTTGCGGCTCGATCTGGCGTCCATTCCTTTTCAGGATTTGCAGGATGCCGTACTGGGCACAGATGCCTGGAATGGCTATCCCGGTGAGCTGCGCGAGTTGATGTCCTTTGTGAAAGACGAAGGCATTGCAGGCGTTGTCTCTTGCGCCGGCGACTATCACATGCACGGGGCTGCGGTTCTCACAACTGATCCGGATGCTGAGACACCTGAAGGGGCCGCGCTGGAGTTTGCCACCTGCGGCATCTCCTCCTTCACCTTCTTCTCGGGGGCTGAAAGCTTCACCCGTGACCCCGGAAACGCCTTCCGACCGATGGTTGTGGCAGACGGCCCCGACGGTGAGATGCTGGAGAACTTCAACCTCACACTTATGCATGGCGTCAGGGCGTCTCTGGCGATGAATTACACTGGCAGCGATACGCTGAGCGGATGGCTGGAGAGTGACTCGGCAAATCCCTACATCAAATATCTGGACACCAATGCCCATGGCTATGTGGTTCTCACTCTGACTGGTGACCAGATCAGTGGCGAGGTGGTGACGGTTGCCAATGCCAACAAGCAAAAGTCGTCAAGCGACGCTGCTGAGGTCCGCCGCCGTGCAACCTTGACCGCGCCACTATGGAAGCCAAGCGAGGCGCCGCAGCTCAGCGACCCTGATTTTGAAGGAACACCACCGTTCCCGTTCGCCTGATGCTCGCCTGTTTCCCGACAAAGCCGGGTGACGCGAGGAGCTGTTTCTTAATGCGGCCAATAAGGCAGCGGGATGACGCTATACCTCGTCCTGATAGCTCTGCAGATACGCCTGTCCCTTGGGGCTTAGGGTATAAACCCCGCGTTCAATCCGTTCGAACCATCCATAATGGTCGTCGGCCATCATCCTTGTCGCGCGGGCAACGCCGGTTGTCTTGGCGATGTCCGCGCCACGGCTCGGTCCGTTGGCCTTCAGGTGTGCGGCACAGCGCAATGCATCCTGCCGATAGGCTGTGACCAGCTTGACACGTGTCGATCCCCCGGTGTTCGGGTCGCCGACCCTACGTGAGAACTCCCTCAAGAGCCTGTCTCTGCGTCTCTTGGATTTACGCGGCGCGTAGGGAGCGGGGTCTAGATGAACTTCTACAAATGCATCTGCGAGCCTCACGGTTATGAGACCCAGGCCGAGCCTGCGGGCAAGGCTGAGATTGTTTTTGAGAGCTTGCTGAAATCGCCGCCCGGACCCACGTGCCACGGCTATGTACACGGCATCGGTCATCGACTGGCGGGCGACCGCCTGATGGAAAAGACTGAGCGAGAAACCGGTCTTGAGTTCAACAATGACAGGATCCTCGCCATCCCGGCATGCAACAATATCTGCAGAAGCAACCTCAGCCTTCACCTCATACCCCTGTCCGGTGAGGAAGGTTTTCACAGGTTGGTAGAGTTCCGTTTCCTTGATGCGCCCCATGCGGACATCATAGGCTCCGACCAGATCATGGCAATCGACCACCTGTGAGGTAAAGGCAAAACACCCGGCTTTTTTGTCGGGCTTCCGGGCCTGTTTCCAAAGCGGCGTTCAAAGTTGTTGTTCGCGACAAGGAACTTCGAGGGTGTCGTGTGTGGGAGCCTGCCGGCTGGCAACTTGGTGCCCGATGCGGCTGTCAACGCCTACAGACTTTCCGTTGGAACCGGGTTGGTCGCCACACCAGTGCCCCGACATTCACAGCAACACCACCCTTCCCGTTCGCCTATTGGTCCATTAGCGTATCTCCCAACAAAAAATTGTGTCTGGGAGGACGTGTGAATGCCGATTGATGATTACGCGGCGCATGATGGGGTCGGCCTTGCCGAACTCGTGCGCAAGGGAGAGGTGACGGCAGGCGAACTGGCTGAAGAAGCCCTGAGCCGGATTGAGAAACACAATCCCACCCTGAACGCCGTCGTGACGGACATGGCTGATCAGGGCCGCCAGATTGCCGGTGATATTGATGAAGGTGATGCTGCGGCGCCCTTCGCCGGTGTGCCCTTCCTACTCAAGGACATCATGGGCGACTTTGAAGGTGTTGCTACGCAGTACGGCTCACGTTTTGTCGCCGGTAGTCCAGCTCCAATGCACTCAACCCTGACCACGCGGTTTCTGGCAGCGGGTCTTGTGCCACTCGGCAAGACAAATGTGCCTGAGTTTGGGCTTCTTCCCGTCTCCGAAAGCGCACTCTATGGACCGGCCCGCAATCCCTGGAACCCGGATCATACGCCCGGTGGCTCTTCTGGCGGGTCAGCGGCTGCGGTTGCTGCGGGTATTGTGCCCCTCGCCCACGCCAATGACGGCGGCGGCTCTATTCGTATTCCCGCTTCCTCATGCGGGCTTGTGGGGTTGAAACCCAGCCGCGCGCGCATTCCGCAGGGGCCAATGATTGGTGACGCCATGTCCGGACTGACGACCGATCTTGTCGTCAGCCGGACGGTGCGCGACACCGCCGTGGCCCTCGACATCGCGGCAGGCCCGGAGCCCGGCGACCCGTATTTCGCTCCGCATCACGACGGCATCTGGTCAGAGGATGTAGGAACGCGTCCCGGCAATCTGCGCATCGGGTTTACGACCAAGACTCCCGGCGGTACCCCCGTTCATGAGGAATGTGCAAAGGCGGTCACCAACACCGCCAAGCTTCTGGAAAGCCTCGGCCATCATGTAGAAGAGGCGTCACCACCTCTGGACAACGACATGATGCAGGAAGCCTTCATGGCGATCTGGGCCACAGGTGTGACCCAGCAGATTGAAGTGCAGAATGTGCTGTTCGGCAAAACGCCAAACCAAGGTGACCTTGAGCCGTTGACCATCGGCTTGTGGGAAGCAGGCAAGCAGATATCAGGCGCGGACTACCTGAACGCCGTTGCCATGCTTCAGATCATGAGCCGCAGCGTTGCCCAATGGCATGACGAGTATGATTTGTGGCTGACGCCGACGCTCGGCGAACCACCCCTTCGTATCGGCACCGTCGATATCAACGAAGGTGACCCACAGAAGGCCTTTGAGCCGATCCTCGATTATGTGCCGTTTACGCCCATCGAGAACGCGACCGGTCAGCCCGCCATTTCCCTGCCTCTGCACTGGACACCTGATGGACTGCCAGTTGGTGTCCATTTCGCCGGTCGTGCAGGCGACGAAGCCACATTGATCCGGATTGCTGCCCAGCTTGAGCAGGCGCAGCCATGGATCGACCGCCACCCGCCAATCTGGAACTAGGAAGCACAACATGACCATTGATGCGTATGCAGACTATGACGGCGTCGGCCTGGCTGAACTTGTTGCCAAAAAGGAAGTGACACCGCTTGAGCTGGTGGACGCGGCCATTGACCGGATTGAGCAGCACAATCCCGCTCTCAATGCAGTTGTCTACAAGGGCTATGACGACGCCCGGGAATGGGCCAAGGGTGATCTGCCCGACGGTC
This sequence comes from Pyruvatibacter sp. HU-CL02332, assembly GCF_040362765.1. Lineage (NCBI taxonomy): Bacteria > Pseudomonadati > Pseudomonadota > Alphaproteobacteria > Hyphomicrobiales > Parvibaculaceae > Pyruvatibacter > Pyruvatibacter sp. HU-CL02332. The sequence continues at coordinate 289,570 of NZ_BAABWK010000002.1, read as the reverse complement.
CCTTCAAGGGGGTGCCTTTCCTGATCAAGGATCTGGGCGTCAAGGTGGCCAACTGGCCGGCAACGTCCGGGTCGCACTATCTGCGCGATTATGTGCCGACCGAAGACAGCATCCTTGCCAAGCGCTATCGCGAAGCCGGCTTGGTATTTGTCGGCAAGACCAACACGCCGGAATACGGCATCACCGGCACCAGTGAATCTGCCCGTCTTGGCCCGTGTCGTAATCCGTGGAACCCGGATCACATTGCCGGTGGGTCATCCGGCGGCGCTGCCTCCGCAGTGGGGGCCGGTATTGTGCCTATGGCGCACGCCTCTGATGGTCTGGGGTCGATCCGTATTCCAGCTGCCTGTTGTGGCCTTGTCGGCATGAAAACCACCCGCGCGCGCAATCCGGATTCCGGTGAGGACGGAGAACGCGCAATGGGGTTCTCCGTTGACCATGTGGTGACACGCACCGTGCGTGACAGTGCGGCCATGCTGGATGCGACGTGTGCCCCGGAACCGGATAGCCCCTACCCGCCGCTTCCCTATGAGCGGCCCTTTCTGGAAGAAGTAAGCCGCACGCCGGGCAAGCTCAGAATTGCGTGCTCCATGGAGACGCCAAGCAGTGCGCCCATCGACGAAGAGAATGCGGCCGCTTTTGAAAAGACGGTTGCTCTTCTAAAGGAGCTTGGTCACGAAGTGGTGGAGCAAGGTCTCGGCGTTGACTACCGCATGCTCTATCGCGCACAGGGCGCTGTTTCAGCATCCAACTTTGCCGCTGCCATGATGGAGCGGTCTGAAATGCTGGGTCGCCAGCCGGAGCCTGAAGAACTGGAACCGCTGACCTGGCAGATACTGAAGGCGAGCGAACGGATTTCCGGACCGCAGGCCTTCTGGGGTTGGCGGACACTGCGCAAGCTGTCACGGCAGATCCTGCATAATCTGGCGCCGTTTGATGCGTATCTGTGCCCCGTCATGGGGACGCCGCCACCGGAAATTGGCTTCATTGATCCGGTTACTCTGGAACCAAAGGAAGTGAACAAGCGGCAGGCCAAGGTCTTCCCGTTCACCCCGCCGTTCAACTTTACCGGTCAGCCAAGCCTGTCGCTGCCGTTGTGGTGGTCGAAGGACAATCTACCGCTCGGCATGATGTTCACCGGCCGCTACGGAGATGAAGCAACGCTCTATCGGTTGGCGGGGCAGCTTGAACAGGCACAGCCATGGGCCGACAAGCGACCGCCTGTCTGGAGCTAGGGCGTCACGCCTCAGGCCCGTCACACCCCCATACCTCTCACATGATTGTGTGCGGTGTTGACGTGCACGGTGGATGTAAACGCGGCACCGTTGAGTTGGGATATCCCAAACTCAACGGTGCCGTTTTCATGTCCAGATTTGTCCAGTCCATTTCGTCCGCCCTGTCCGCAGCTGTTGTCGCTGCGTGTCTTGCGGTCCTGCCAGCTCTCGCTCAGGACGTGCGTGGTGACAGGCCCGAGCCTGTGTCCCGGGCGATTGATCTTGTGTCCGACAATCCGCGTGCAGTGACAGACGCCATTGATTACTTCATCAAACGCAAGAACCCGGACGGTGCATTTGCCCTGGTCCAGGCCATGCGGTTTCACCGCAACCTTCGTCCAGCCTTGGGCGTAGCTGCCAGCAGCATCACTGGCGTTGATCATGGCGACAGCTGGTTCAAGTGGATGGAGTGGCTTCAAAAGCAGGATGATCTTGTGCCCTTTGACGGCTTTGATGAAAGCCGCGCACTGTTGCTCGCGCAGATCGACCCGAACTTCTATGGCTTCATCTATCCCGGTGTCGCCCATGACATCGCGCTGTGGGAAGCCGTATGGGGTGGTGTTCTCAAGGACGGCATTCCAGCCCTCATCAATCCGGAACTGGTGCCTCAGAGTGAAGCCGACTACCTGAGCGATGAGGAGCTTGTATTTGGTGTCGAGATCAACGGCGACGTCAGAGCCTATCCGCTTCGCATCATGGATTGGCACGAGATGTTCAACGACGTGATTGGCGGCGTGCCGGTTAGCCTCGCCTATTGCACCCTGTGTGGATCGGGCATCCTGTTCGAGACAGCTGTGGAGGGCCATGACACACCTCTGACCTTTGGGTCCTCCGGCCTCCTCTACAGGTCAAACAAGCTGATGTATGACCACGCAACCCAGAGCCTGTGGAACCAGTTCACCGGCCGCCCGGTTGTGGGCGAGCTCACAGGGTCGGGCATCGAACTCAAGACCCGTCCGGTGACCATCACCACCTGGGGTGGCTGGCGGCGCAGCAATCCTGGGACCCGGGTCCTTTCCCTTAACACCGGCTATGACCGCAACTACACGCCCGGTGCGCCCTACGCGGACTATTTCAACAGCCCTGATCTGATTTTCCCGGCGCCTGTTGATGAAGCTGCACTGGAACCAAAGGACTATGTGTTTGCCCTGCGGGGGTCGGGTGCTGAAAAGGCCTGGCGTCTGTCAGCCTTTGAAGGTGGGGCCGTCCTCAATGACATGGCAGGCGTCGTGCCCGTCACGCTGATCGGCAACGCCGCAACACGCACCGTTCGGGCCTATCGCACGGATGGTCGTGTCTTCAGCAAGACCGAAGATCCGTCTGTGCTGGTAAGCGACGGAGGAAAATGGACCGTGTCAGAAAGTGGCATTTCAGGACCGGACGGCACGGTGTTTCACCGCATGCCGGGCCACATCGCCTTCTGGTTTGCCTGGGATGGGTATCTGGGGGATGAAGGTGAATTGGCCGCGCTGGCGGAACTGTCTAACTAGGCGGGTTGCTAGAGCCCTGCGCCGCTGGTGACTTCCTGAATTTTCAGCTCGCCACCTGATGGCACAATCTGGATCGTAAAGTCTGCACCAAGTCCAACCCGGCGCCATTCGCCACATTGATTGGCATGCCGGTTGACCCAATGAACCCTGAGGTCTCCGCCACTGGGAACAATTTCCACGGTCAGGTCAGCATTCGCTGCGACAACGCTCACCTCACCGAATAGCTGAATGCCTTTGATATTGCAGGCTGACAATGCGTGCGCGGGTTGGCCTGCGGCATAGAAAACTGCAGCAGTTGCAAGGGCCAACCCAAGGCCTGTAATTGACTTCATCACGCTACTCTCCAAGGGCTCTCTAACTGTCCCAAGGCACCCAAAACAACGTATACGGGCAAACGAGAGGTAAGGCCAGCCAATCTGAAGACGGTAAAAGTCCGAAATCGGGCGGATATCAAGAAACTTGCAGCGAGACTTGGCCTGCCTTAAGTCTCCGCCATGAGCAAAATCGACCCCATACACGTCATCGGCGGCGGTCTCGCCGGTTCTGAAGCTGCCTGGCAGATCGCCAGAGCGGGTGTCCCCGTGGTGCTGCACGAAATGCGCCCGGAACGTGGGACAGATGCCCATCAAACCGGCGGGCTGGCGGAGCTGGTCTGCTCCAACTCCTTCAGGTCTGACGATGATGAATCAAGCGCCATTGGCCAGCTGCACTATGAGCTGCGGCGCGGCGGGTCACTCATCATGCGGTCCGGCGACGCCAATCAGGTGCCGGCGGGCGGTGCGCTCGCTGTAGACCGGGACGGGTTTTCGCAAGCCGTAGAGGCTGCCCTTGAAGCGGACCCGCTGGTGACCATCGACCGGCGGGAGGTCGCAGGTCTCCCACCGGAAGACTGGAAGAGCGTTATTGTGGCCACCGGGCCCCTCACCTCGCCGGATCTGGCGAAGGCAATTCAGCACCTGACTGGCGAAGACGAACTGGCGTTCTTCGACGCCATCGCGCCCATCGTGAATTTTGACTCCATCAATATGGAGAAAGCCTGGTTCCAGTCGCGCTACGACAAGGTCGGTCCGGGTGGTACGGGTGCTGACTACATCAACTGCCCGATGGACGAAGAGCAGTACAACGCTTTCCTCGACGCCATCCTTGAGGGTGAAAAGACTGACTTCAAGGAATGGGAAGCCAACACCCCCTACTTTGAAGCGTGCCTGCCCATCGAAGTGATGGCGGAACGCGGGCGCGAAACGCTTCGGTACGGGCCGCTCAAACCGGTCGGCCTGACCAACCCGCACGATCCCGATGTGAAGCCTTACGCTGTGATCCAGCTGCGTCAGGACAACGCGTTGGGCACGCTCTACAACATGGTCGGGTTTCAGACGAAACTCCGGCACGGCGAACAGACGCGGATTTTCAAAACCATTCCGGGATTGGAAGACGCGGTCTTTGCCCGTCTCGGAGGCCTCCATCGCAACACGTTTCTGAACAGTCCGAAGCTTCTGGATGCAGAGCTGCGCATGAAGGCAATGCCACGCCTGCGCTTTGCGGGTCAGGTCACGGGTGTTGAAGGGTACATTGAGAGTGCTTCCATCGGCCTGTTGGCCGGACGCTTCGCCGCAGCAGAAGCCCTGGGGGAAACAATGACACCTCCCCCGCAGACGTCAGCCCTCGGCGCACTGCTCGGCCACATCACTGGCGGGCACCTTGATGCAGGCAAAGGGTCGTTCCAGCCAATGAATGTCAATTTCGGATTATTCCCGCCTGTGGAACACCCAAGAGGCGAAGATGGAAAGCGTGTGCGTGGCAAGGCAAAGAAGCCTGCCCGCAAGCGCGCGTACACGGACCGTGCAAAAGCCGACATCGAGAGTTGGTTCGGGACCAAGCTGGCCGCCGAGTAGCCTGCGCCCAAGATCTAGATGCGTCCACGCATGGCCCTGGCCATCAAGGAAATCTGCCGACGGTAGGCCGGGATTTCCGGCACGCTGCGGAACGGATCAAATCCTGCACGGGTAAACATGCGCGTGTAGCCCGGCACCAGGCCCGCGTGTAACCCGGCTGGTATAACGTCTCGTGAGACAGGTTCCTGTCGGACCTTTTCCAACAGCGTACGAGCATGAGTGGCCACGTCGTTGAAAGCGGCAGTTATCGCTGGCGTCAATCGACCGGAGAAGAGCGCGTCTTCATCGCCTGCGATCAGGTCTGCGGGCAGAAATGCACTCTGGTTTCCAGCAGCAGCGCCAAATCGCTTCAGTAATTCTACCAGACCATAGGCTGCTGCAAACCCGGACAGACCTTCCGCTGTTTCTGCCGTACCGAGGATACGCCCTGCCATGTTCATGACGGTGCCTTCCGCTCGTCGGGCATGACTTTCCATGGATGCTAGGTCAACAAACGGCAGTTCATTCATCTCGTCTTCGCGTGCATCAAGCCAGTGGTGAAATCCTTCGGCAGGAAGTGCTCCTGCTTTAATGGCGGCAGCCAATGCGGGAACCAGCTCGTGCCCAGGATGTTCGCCCTGATAGATGGAGCCGATGGTATCCCGCCACCACTGGAACCGGATGGCGCCAAGCATTGGTTCTGAGACAAGGCCCGGAATGCGCTTCAATTCCTGGTCCAGCGCATAGAGCGCAAACAGATGCGGGCGTAACTCAACCGGTGCAAAGAGCGCAGACAGGAAGCGGTCGCTATCCGTGCGTCGAAGCTGCTCGGAAACATCGGCAGGCAAGAGTGTGGTTTCTGCGTCAGACACGCCCGGGAATCCTTGATAAATACGTCTCGCGCACAAGGTAGTGCATAGATGGAATTTCACCAGTCATTGGTCCGCGAAATAGCAGGGCCAAGACGTAAGTAAACGCGTTCAGGAGTATCTTGATGACCATTGCCCTTCCCGATCTGCCCTATGCCCATGATGCGCTCGAACCGCATATGTCCAAGTCGACACTCGAAATCCACCATGACCGGCACCACCAAAAATACGTTGATACACTCAACGGACTGATCAAGGGCACGGATCACGAAGGTAAGAGCCTTGAAGAGATCATCGCGGCATCAGATGGCAAGCTGTTCAATCAGGCAGCGCAGGTGTGGAACCACACATTCTTCTGGCATTCGTTGAGCCCCAAAGGCGGCGGCGATCCGACCGGCGAACTTGCGGATGCCATCGTCCGCGATTTCGGATCAGTCGATGCCTTCCGCAAAGAATTTGCAGATGCAGCCGCAGGCCACTTTGGCTCTGGCTGGGCGTGGCTGGTATCAGATGCTGCCGGCAAGCTGAGCATCACAAGCACCCATGATGCAGATTTGCCGTTGGCGCATGGTGCAACTGCCATTCTCACAATCGATGTATGGGAACACGCTTACTATCTGGATTATCAGAACAAGCGCCCGGATTACATCGCCACCTATCTAGACAAGCTGGTGAACTGGGAGTTTGCAGCGCAGAACTACGCAGCCATTTCCTGATTGGTTGCAGCCGCATCAGGCAAAGAAAAACGGCGCTGCCTCGGGGTGAGGCAGCGCCGTTTGTGTTCATTGTCAGGGCGTTGAACTAAAACGCGTTCTGATTGATCACCATTGCAAAAAGCATGGGGATGGAAAGCAGAGTGTTGGTGCGTGAGAACAGCATCGCTGTCCGCGCAGCCTTTGGCTTGTCTTCGGCCGGGGCGTCAACAATGCCCAAAGCCACTTTCTGGTTTGGCCAGATGACGAACCACACGTTGAACCACATGATCGTGCCGAGCCACATGCCGATGCCGATGATCGTGCTGGCACCGCCATCTGTGAAGCCAAGCAGATAAGCTTCGATCAGGTAGCCGTTAAGTGCCGCGAGTACGATACCAAAGCCGATTGTGCCCATGGCTCCCCAGCGGAACCACCAAAGAGCAGCCGGTGCAATGACCTTGCCGATGGCAGGTTTCTGCTCGTCGGGAATGTTCGGCATGTTCGGGATCTGCACGAAGTTGAAGTAGTACAGCAGGCCGATCCACATGATGCCGCACAATACGTGTGCCCAGCGGAGGACAAAGGCCCAGAATGCCTGTGAGCCAAGAGCGTCCGCAAAATGTTCAGACGCACTGTATTGGCCGTAGATGTAGAAAATGCAGAGCACCAACGCGAGCAAGAAGCCTGCAATTATGGTGTTGCGCAGATTTGAGAGAATTCCAGCCATCCCCAAGTCCTCCTATGATGCTGGTGTGCCTCGCAAGACCGGCTATCCGCTGGGCGTTTGATGCCAGCGTTGTCGCCAAAGTGATGCGTCGACTCGTCGCGCGTAGGTTACGCCGGTAACCCGTCCCAAGGGAAGCCGCGCGAATGCGCGCATATAAGCCTTTAGTTTGCGCTTTTGGCAGTCTGGCTCGGTTCGCCTGCACCAGCACCTGACCAGTCACGCTTTACACCCAGCCAAAGCAGCAGCGGAGCTGCGACAAATATGGATGAGTAGGTGCCGATAATGATGCCCCAGATCATGGCGAAGGTGAATCCGCGGATCACCTCCCCGCCGAAGATGTAAAGCGACAACAGGGCCAGCAATGTGGTCACAGATGTCATCACCGTTCGCGACAGGGTTTTGTTGACGGCCAGGTCCAGCAACTCGATCAGCGGCATGCGTTTGTATTTGCGCAGCTTCTCGCGCACACGGTCATACACGACCACCGTATCATTCATGGAGTAGCCGACGATTGTCAGCAGCGCTGCGATGATCGACAGGTTGAATTCAAGCTGCAGCACGGCAAACAGCCCCAGCGTAATCACCACGTCATGAACAAGCGCCACAACAGCTCCAACTGAGAACTGCCACTCGAACCGGAACCAGATGTAGACCAGCATCATGCCCACGGCGAGGATGATGGCGAGCACGCCTGCCTCAATCAGTTCCCCGGAAACGGTTGGACCAACCACCTCAACGCGGCGGTACTCAACTGTATCACCCAGCTCATCGCGCACGGTCTGGATGGCGCCACGCTGTGCGCCTTCGCCGCCCGGCTGCGTTTCAATCCGGATCAGCACGTCTGTTGGTGCGCCAAATTCCTGGATCTGGACCTCGCCCAGCCCCAGCCCGCCAAGCCGATTTCGCAGGTCCGCGATGTCCGCAGGTTCCTCTGTGCCGATCTCGATCATCGTGCCGCCGCGGAAATCGATCCCGAAGTTCAGCCCGAAAATGATGACCATGGCGATGGAGCCAAGGACCATCGCCGAGGATACAGCCAGCGCGATGAAGCGCATGCCGAGAAAGGGAATGTGTGTATCGTCTGGAACGAGCTTGAGCTTGCGCATGATTGTTTTCCCGTTGGCCCTTAAAGCGGCACTTCAGAAGGCCGGCGGCTCTTGAGCCAGATCGAAACAAATAGCCGTGTCACAGTGAAGGCGGTGAACACGGATGTGATGATGCCGATGGCCAGGGTCACGGCGAAGCCGCGCACGGGGCCAGAGCCCATCTGGAACAGGATGGCAGCAGCAATGAATGTGGTGATGTTGGCATCAATGATGGTGCCTAGCGCCCGCGAGTAGCCAACATCAATGGCATTTATCGGAGTTTTGCCCGCACGCACCTCTTCCTTGATGCGCTCGAAGATCAGCACGTTGGCGTCAACCGCCATACCGATCGTCAGCACGATGCCAGCAATGCCGGGAAGTGTAAGTGTCGCCTGCAACAGCGACAGGCCACCAAAGATCAGGGCCACGTTGATGATAAGTGCCACATTGGCAAACACACCAAACAATCCGTACACGATCAAGATGAAGCAGATAACAGCGATGAAGCCGATGGCCGCGGCAATCTCGCCCGCAGCAATGCTGTCAGCCCCAAGCCCCGGACCCACGGTCCGTTCTTCAAGAACAGACAGGGGCGCAGGCAGAGCGCCAGCGCGCAGCAGGATCGCAAGATCGTTGGCTTCCGTAACAGAGAAACCACCGCTGATCTGACCATTGCCGCCCAGGATCGGTTGCCGGATGACAGGCGCGGAAATCACCTGATTGTCCAGAACGATGGCAAATGGTCGACCCACATTGGCCTGGGTGACATCGGCAAACCGCTTGCCGCCGGACGCATCAAACCGGAAAGACACAACAGGCTCGTTTGTCTGCTGGTCAAAGCTTGGCTGCGCATCAATAAGACTTTCGCCTGACACCATGACGCGACGGCGAATGAGTACAGAGCCGCCAGACCCATCAATGAGGGGCAACACGATTGAACCAGCGGGTGGACGGTTCTGAATGGCTTCAACCACCGATACAGACGTGTCCACCAGATGAAAATTCATCTGCGCTGTCTGACCGATAATATCGATGATGCGCTGGGGGTCATCGAAGCCTGGCACCTGTACGAGAATTCGATCTGCACCCTGACGCTGAATAATCGGCTCGTTGGTGCCCAATTCGTCAATACGGCGCCGGACAATTTCGATGGACTGCTGAAGGACACTCTGCAGGCGCTGCAAGCGAGCTGTCTCTGTGTAAGTTAGCCCGATGCGGCTGCCGGTTACTTCAATATCAATGTCACTTTCAGGTACGGCCGAAAACACATTTGCATTGATGGGGGAAGATAGCTCCGACAGGAGATCAGAGGCCCGCTGAACGTCTTCAGCATTGCGAATGCGCACGGTCACCCGTTCATCGGCTGTGCTGAGGCCCGTATAGCCAATGCGTGCCTCACGGAGGGTCACGCGCACGTCGTCTTCCAGGGCTTCAAGCCGGTCGCTCAGCACCGTCTCAACATCCACCTGCAACAGCAGGTGCACGCCGCCCTGAAGATCAAGGCCGAGGTTGACCTGATTGGATGGAAACCAGTCCGGCAGCTCCGACAGAGCATCCTTGGATATAAGGTTGGGCGCAGACAGCAGGAAGCCGAGCACGCAGGTGATGGCGATCAGGGTGTATTTCCACCGGGGGAAATAGAGCATTCAGAGCTTCTCCGTCAGAAGCGCCATGCGTGCGCGGCAAGTTTGCCGGTTACGACTTGGCGTCCTCATCATTTGCTGCCTTGGGGGCATCTTTGGTTGCTTCTTTAGGCGCAGGCTCGGTCTTGGAACGAACATCAGAGAGCGTGCTGCGCAGGATGCGAACACGCGTGCCTTCTGCGATCTCCACCTGGACTTCGCTGTCGTCGAGGACCTTGGTGACCTTGCCGATGACGCCACCGGCCGTAACAACGGTGTCACCGCGGCGCACCGCTTCTACCATCGCACGATGGTCTTTGATGCGCTTTTGCTGTGGACGCAGGATCAGCAGGTAGATGATTGCGAAAACGAGGATGAACGGAAAAATCGTAACGAGAAAGTCGCTACTGCCGCCCGCCGTCTGCGCATAAGCCGGGGTAATGAGCATCAAGGTCTCCGATGCAGGGAAATCAAAAACTGAGGGCAGAACCTCAAGGGCACCGTCGGTGGTGTCAGGTCTGCTGCGGGCGGACTATAACGAGGCCGAATGCCTTTGAAAACCAGCCCTGATCCCTTCTTTAGACCCTTGGTTTTTTGCGGTTTTTCACCCATTTGATGGGAACTGGTAGGATCAGAATTGCGTGAGCGTGACAGCAGGAGAATCAAACCCGGTATGGCGGATGGCAGCCCCCCCCAAATGACCCTCGACCAGATAGTGCCTTTGCTCGACCGGATAGCCCGTGCGCTGGAAGAAAAGTCGCCGGTAAACCGCCCCGGTCAGGACCTCAATTCCTGCGATGCCTTCGTCTGGATGGGCGAAGAAGCGCGGCTGGAACCTGTCCCAGCGGTCTCGCGCGTAGATATTGATCTGTTGCAGGGGATTGATCGCCTGCGGGATATCCTGCTGGAAAACACCCGTCGCTTTGCTGCCGGGTTGCCTGCCAACAATGCGCTGCTCTGGGGCGCACGAGGAATGGGCAAAAGCTCCCTCGTGAAGGCAGCCCACGCCAAGGTGGCAGCTGAAGTGCCGGGACGACTTGCACTGGTTGAAATCCACCGCGAAGACATTTCCACCCTGCCCCGGCTCATGACATTGCTGCGCGATGCAGACAGGCAGTTTCTGGTTTTTTGCGACGATCTGTCATTCGATCAGGCGGACACAAGTTACAAGTCGCTCAAGGCAGTGCTTGAAGGTGGCATCGAGGGACGTCCTGAAAACGTCCTGTTCTATGCGACCTCCAACAGACGGCATCTGATGCCGCGCGACATGGTGGACAATGAGCGCCAGCGCGCCATCAACCCGACAGAGGCCGTTGAGGAAATGGTGTCGTTGTCAGACAGGTTTGGTCTCTGGCTTGGTTTTCACCATTGCAGCCAGGATGAGTATCTGGAAATGATCCGCAAATACTGCGAGCATTTTTCCCTTGATGCTCCGTGGACGGATGTTCGGGCACAGGCCATTGAATGGACCAATACCCGCGGCAGCAGGTCAGGTCGCGTTGCCTGGCAGTTCATACAGGAATTGGCGGGCAAGCTGGGGCAGAAGCTGGAAAGCTGAGGCGGCTTAGCGAGAAGCCACGTTGTTACCCAGATATGTCATCGGGTTCACAGCTTTTGCACCACGGCGAACTTCAAAATGGATTTGAGGTTCAGTTACACCGCCGGACGAGCCGGAGGACGCAATCTTCTGTCCGCGGGAAACAATATCGCCCCGGCTGACCAGAAGTTCGGAGTTGTGAGCGTACGCTGTGACGTAACCGTTTTGATGGCGGACGAGAACCATGTTGCCATAGCCCTTCAGCTCATTTCCGGCATAGGCCACGACGCCATTGTCGGCAGCGGCTACCGGTGTGCCGCGTGGGACGCGGATGTTGATGCCATCATTGTGCAAGCCACCCTCTTTGGGGCCATAGCTTGAAATGATGCGTCCTTCAGCCGGCCAGACGAAACGCCCTGTCCGTGCTGGTGGTTCTGCAATGCGTGGCTTGGCACGCGGCGTGGCTACACCACGGGCCGGACGGGCTGCTGGTGTTGGCACATTTGAAGCAACAACGCGTGGCTTGCGCGGTGCGGGTGCTGCCTGACGACGGGTATTCCCCCGCCCGTCATCAGGCATCCAGCCCCCCACGCGAAGACGCTCACCCACATAGATCGGGTAAGGCTTGTTCTTGCGATTGAGTGTGGCCACCTCGCGCGTGGAGGTGTCGTATTTTTCTGCAATTTCAGACAGCGTATCGCCGCGGCGCACTTTGTGGGTGCGCGGCACAGGCACGGTCAGCTTCTGGCCTTTGTAAATTGTGTAGGGCTTGGACACGCCATTGGCCTTGGCCAGGGCGCGCATGGGCACATTGTGGCGTTCCGCCAGAATGGAGAGGCTCTCGCCGGATTTCACAGTGATCTGGTAGGGCTCGACGGCTGCTGCCCGATTGCCACCATAGGTCGCCTGAGGCGCGCCGCGATAGCTTGATGGCGCAGCACAGGCACCAAGGATGGCAAGACCGGCTGTCAGCAGCACGGCAATCGAAATCGCCCGGGACGCACCCCGGCTGTCGCGATCTCGCTTGAGCGGTCGTGTAAGAGCTGAAAAAACCGACATCGTCTCGTATCCCAAATTCGTCTGGATCTGCGAGGACGGCCCCATGCACAAGGCGCAACCGCGCAGTCAATCTGATGCGCAGTCTCGGGTTATTTGGTTAATGAAGACTGGATGGTGGCCGGAAAAAACACACCGGGACACCAAGAACGCAGAAAACCGCGAGATTTGGGCTGCATGATCTAGCCCTATAGCTCGCGGGCCACGCCATCTACCAGGGGCACAAAGCGAACGGGGATCAGGTCTTCTCGGTCAAAACCCTCTTCGGTTTTGGTGAGCTTGACCAGAAGCTGCCCGCCACCATCCGCCACGGGAACGTCAATTGGAACAACGGCGATACCGCCGGTCTTCAGCTGGGCGACAAGCGCCTCAGGGACAACCGGAGCCGCTGCGGTGACAATAATGCGGTCAAACGGGGCCTGTTCCGGCCAGCCTTTTGTGCCGTCCCCGACCTTGGCTGTGATGTTGGTGAGGTTCAGCTTGTCAAACCGCGTTTCTGCTTCTCGCAGCAGGGTGCGATATCGCTCAAGCGTGTACAGCCGGCGGCATAGGCGCGCGAGCACGGCAGCTTGATAGCCGGAGCCGGTTCCGATCTCCAGCACCTTCATGCGATCGCTGACCTCAAGCTTCATGGTCATGAACGCGACAATGTAAGGCTGGCTGATGGTCTGCCCACATTCGATGGGAAGCGCGTTGTTCTCGTATGCCTGACCTTCAAAAGCCCGCTCTACGAAGACTTCACGCGGTGTGCGCTCGACCGCACCGAGAACAGCGCCATCCGTGATGCCCTGACGGCGTAGCGTCATGATCAGCTGGATAATCCGGGAGGGATCGTAGTCTGCATCACTCACTTGGATGGTTTCCGCCCATTGGTCCGGTCAACCGGGGCCCAGGTAACTGGCGTGACCGACTTGGGCGGCGTGCCACCCAGTTCCTTTGCCATGGCCCGCCGCGTTGTCTTGTGCGTGAGGTCCATATGCAACGGCGTAACCGAAATGCGACCTGCATAGATAGCCCGCAAGTCAGTTCCCTCAGGCGGATTGGAAAGGATTTTCTGGAAGCCCAGCCAATGATAGGCGGTATCGCGCGCGTCCATGCGTGTATCGATCAACGCGTTGCTCTGGTCGCGTTTGCCCTGAACGGTCACTTCCACCTCTTTGACTGCCGTGTGCAGCACATCGGGGAAGTTCACGTTCATGAGAACGTCCTTGGGCCAGCCCATTTCCACAAGCTTGGATACGAGAGCAGCACCATGGTGTTCTGCCGTCGCCCATTTCACTTTCTCACGACCTTCAAACCCATAGGCCTGGCTGAGCGCGATGGACGGTACACCCAGAACGGTCCCCTCCATGGCTGCTGCAATCGTGCCGGAGTAAGTCACGTCTTCAGCAATATTCTGACCACGGTTCACGCCGGACAAAACCAGGTCCGGTGGCGTCTCAAGCATCAGATGTTTGACGGCCATCAACACGCAGTCGGTTGGTGTTCCCGACACGGCAAATTTGCGCCTGTTGATTTTGCGCACACGCAGCGGATGGGCCAGCGTCAGCGAATGGCCGGCTCCGGACTGCTCGGTTTCCGGTGCAACGATCCAGATGTCGCTGGAAAGCTCCTTGGCAATTTTCTCAAGTGTCTTGAGGCCCGGAGCATGGATACCGTCATCATTGGTACACAGAATACGCAAAGGACGCTTTTTGCCCTCAGCCGTTTCAATCCGCAGCTTGTCAGGCATCTGATGCACCCAGTTCGAGAGTTTCGATGCCACCCATATAGGGCTTCAGTACATCTGGAATGGCGACAGACCCATCGGCCTGCTGATAGTTCTCAAGAACCGCGACCATGGCGCGGCCCACGGCCAGCCCAGAGCCATTGAGTGTGTGCGTAAAGCGCGTGCTCTTCTCGCCCGTTGGCCGATAGCGCGCAGCCATGCGGCGAGCCTGAAAGTCGCCACACTGAGAGCAGGATGAAATCTCACGATACGCATCCTGACCCGGCAGCCAGACTTCAAGGTCATAGGTCTTGCGCGCGCCGAAGCCCATGTCGCCCGTGCACAGCACCATGGTCCGGAACGGTAGTTCCAGCCGCTTGAGTACTTCTTCAGCGCACTGGGTCATGCGCTCGTGTTCATCGTTGGATGTTTCCGGCGTCGTGATGCTGACCAGTTCCACTTTTGCAAACTGGTGCATACGGATCATGCCGCGCGTGTCGCGCCCTGCCGATCCTGCTTCCTTGCGAAAGCACTGGGTGAAGGCTGTGAACCGAAGGGGCAGCTCTTCTTCGGAATGGATGGCTTCACGCGCAAGATTGGTCAGCGGCACTTCGGCTGTTGGAATGAGCCAGTGCGCGTCTTCATCATCCGGCGCGCCGGTCTTGAACTGATCGTCCACAAATTTCGGTAGCTGTGCGGTGCCATACATTGCCGCGTCGCGCACGAGCATGGGCGGCGCCACTTCCGTATAGCCAAACTCTGTGGTGTGCAGGTCGAGCATGAAGTTGGCCAAGGCGCGTTCAAGTTTGGCCAGCTGGCCTTTGAGAACCACAAAGCGAGCACCGGATAGTTTGGCCGCTGTTTCAAAATCCATGAGGCCACTGGCCTCACCCAGATCGAAATGTTCCTTGGGTGCAAAATTGAGCTGGCGTGGTTCGAGGTGCTTTCGCACTTCGACATTGCCATCTTCGTCTTCACCAAGGGGCACATCATCAAGCGGGATGTTCGGCAGACCGGACAGCACCGCCTCAATCCGCTCGTCGAATTGACGCTGCCGGTCTTCGCCGTCCTGAATGACGCTTTTCAGTTTTGCAACTTCATCGATCAATGCCTGAGCGCCCGCGTCATCGCCTTGACCCTTGGCTTTGCCGATGGCCTTGGAGGCATCATTGCGCCGTGACTGGACGTCCTGCAGCTCTGAAATGAGCGCCCGGCGCTCTTCATCAATTTTCAGAACATCAGCAGCGTGAGGAGCCACGCCGCGCTTGGCCAGCCCGGCATCAAATGCGTCCGGGTTGTCGCGTATCCATTTGACGTCATGCATAGAAGCGAATCTTTCGAGGGGCGAAAATCCTAGGGTCCGGCCCCTCTATACGATGCAGGTCCGGACCGGTCCAGAAGCCGTTTAGGCAACCTCGTTCCCGGTTTCCGCTGCTTGCTTCTCAGCCCGCTTCTTCTCGATCATGCGAACACCGATGATGGAAATCTCGTAGAGCAGGATAATGGGCACACCCAGGCCAATCTGGCTGATGGGGTCTGGCGGCGTCAGGATAGCTGCGGCGGCAAATGCCCCCACGACGGCATATTTGCGTTGCTTGGCAAGACCATCAGCGGAGACGAGC
Source organism: Pyruvatibacter sp. HU-CL02332 (assembly GCF_040362765.1). Taxonomy (NCBI): domain Bacteria; kingdom Pseudomonadati; phylum Pseudomonadota; class Alphaproteobacteria; order Hyphomicrobiales; family Parvibaculaceae; genus Pyruvatibacter; species Pyruvatibacter sp. HU-CL02332. The sequence goes on along the minus strand of NZ_BAABWK010000002.1, from coordinate 274,014 downwards.
CCTGCGCGGCCCATCAGCATCAGCAGCACGGGCAGCTGAAACGCGAGGCCAAAGGCGAAGATCAGGGTCATTACCAAAGACAGATATTCGTTGACCTTGGCTTCCAGCTGAATTGGCAAGGCACCGTCACCGCCGGTCGTTTCAAAACCCAGAAAGAACTCAGTTGCCATCGGCATGATGAAATAGAACACCAGCGACGCACCCAGTATGAACAGGACGGGCGTCGCCGCGAGGAATGGCAGGAACGCCCCGCGCTCATCGCGATAGAGGCCCGGCGCAATGAACAGCCACACCTGCCCGGCAACAAACGGGAACGACAGACACAGGGCCGCAAACATCGCGACCTTGATGTAGGTGAAGAAAGTTTCCTGCAGGGCTGTGTAGATCAGGCGGCGGCCCGGGTCGCCGGACAGGGCCTCAGCCAGGGGCTGCGTCAGATAGGCGTAAATGTCTTCGGCAAAATAAAAGGTGATGCAAAAGGCGATGACAAACGCGATCAGCGCCTTGATGAGCCGTGTGCGTAGCTCGATGAGGTGCTCAAGGAGAGGTGCCCGGCTGGCCTCAATGTCATCGGTGCCGTCGCGTTCACTCACCCGCGTTCTCCCGGTGCAACGGTTTCGCCGCCGGCTTCAGTGCGGACAGTTTTGAGCGGTGTGTCAGACTTCGCGTCTTTGGCCGGTGCGTCTTCGTCCTCATTCGGACGAATGGGAGGCGGAGAAGAAAGAATGTCGCCCTCTCCTACACGATCAATTTCGCGCTTGAGTTCTTCCAGTTCGGTTTCCTTCGCCAGGTCTTCAAAGCCACGTTGAAACTCGGCTGCCATGGACCGCGCGCGGGCTACGTACCGGCCAACCGTCGTCATCATTTTGGGCAGGTCTTTTGGACCCACCACGATGACGGCGAGTGCCATTAGTATGAGGAGCTCAAACCAGCCGATATCAAACACAGGTCTAGTTCTTTAGCGTTTCGCGCTGTGCCGTATCTTTGGCATCGACGGTGGCGTTACCGTCAACGCTCTCCCCTTCGATTGTTTTTCCAGCCGAAGCGTTGCCTGCGTCGTCATCGCTCATGCCTTTGCGGAAGCTCTTGATGCCTTGGGCAACATCACCCATGAGATCAGAAATCTTGCCACGGCCGAAAAGGAGAATGACCAGCACGACGACGATAAGGATCTGCCAGATGCTCAGTCCCATATGAAATACTCCCAACAAGCCGCCAAAAAGGGGCGAAAACCTAATGAATTCAAGAGAACCCTAGTGTCTCAGATGGTTTGCAGTGCGGCAACCTGCAAGGTTGCATGTCAGCGCTGACGGTTAACTGTGCTCTCGCCACCAGAAACAAGCGCATTATCCGCAAAAATCAAGGCCCGATCAGGGGCTGCTGCCGCCCGAACGCTTGTGCCCTCCGCCGGCAGCCATGCACCCCGTACGCGAACGTGAACAAGGCCGTCGTGGCCATCTACCTCAATCTCTATGAGGCTTTCCTCCCCAAGCAGGCGGGCACGGCGGACGATTGCTGCCACCCCGACCCCACCGCTGCCAAGTTCAATGGCAGTTGGACGCAGCACGATGTCCACTTTCGTGCCCTCAGCAATGTTGGGGGCTGGAAATGTGCCAAGGGCACAGGTGATGAGCCCGCCCTCAACAGTGCCACCACAGCGGTTCACATCACTGAAGAATGCGGCGGCCTCTGCGTCCACGGGCTGGTAATAGAGCTCTTGCGGCGTTCCAACCTGCACCAGCTTGCCCTTGCGCAGGAGCGCGATGCGATCCGCCATGCGCATGGCTTCTTCCGGATCATGGGTCACCAGCAATGCGCTGGCACCTGACTGGTCAATCAGGGATAGGGCTTCATCCCGCACGCTGTCCCGCAGCCTGTTGTCCAACCCTGAGAATGGCTCGTCCATCAGCATGATGCGCGGTCCTGGTGCCATCGCCCGTGCCAGCGCCACGCGCTGCTGTTCACCGCCGGACAACACACTTGGATAGACGTGGGCATAGCGTGTCATGCCGACACCCTCCAGTGCCCGCAACGCAATCGGCTCGCGTTCGTCCTTGGCATGCTGATGCAGGCCGAACTTCACGTTGTCCAGCACCGTGAGATGCGGAAACAGCGCATAATCCTGGAACATGAGGCCGACACCGCGTTTTTCCGGTGGCACAAACACACCGGGGCCCGCGACCACAGTCTGGTCAATTTCGACACGGCCAGTGGTCGGACGCTCAACACCCGCTGCGATGCGAAGCGTCGTTGTCTTGCCGCACCCCGAAGGTCCAAGCAGACACACGACCTCGCCAGCTGCCACGTCCAGGGAAAGGTCCTGGAGTGCCAGCTGCACATCATATTGATGCGCGATGCCTTTGAAGGAGAGCCGAGCGGTCATGGGGCGCACAATAGTCAGAATGCGCTCAAGTACAAATGCGGCTTATTCGCGATTATCTGCGTCCGCCTCATTGTCGCCTGCCGGCTCGGCTGCCTCCGAGGTGGTTTCATCCTCAGTTGAAGCAACAGGCTCCGGGATGACTTCATCAGAGGCTTCGCCGATCAAGAGCTCTTCGCCGCTGTCATCTTCGGCCAGTTCCTCTTCGTCATCGGCCAGTTGATCATCACCTGGCTGAGGCACTGAGAAGTCCGGTGGAAGACGGGCGTCCAGCAAACCGGCCGCCTTGAGATCATCAACGCCGGGAAGGTCCCGTACGCTTTCCAGCCCAAAGTGAACGAGAAAGTCTTCAGAGGTGCCGTAGGTCAGTGGGCGACCTGGGGTCTTGCGGCGACCGCGCAGGCGCATCCAGCCTGTTTCCAGCAGTACATCCAGCGTCCCAGTGGACACCGATACACCGCGGATTTCTTCGATTTCGGCGCGGGTCACGGGCTGGTGGTAGGCAATGATCGCCAGTGTTTCCATGGCGGGCCGTGACAGCTTCTTCATCTGCACAGCTTCACGCTGCAGTAGGAACGAAAGGTCTTCTGCCGTCCGCATGAGCCACTTGCCGCCCACGGGCACAAGATTGACGCCGCGCGGCGCGTAGAACGCCTGCAGTTCAGTCAGCAGCCCCGGCACATCCGTACCTTCGGGAAGGCGCTGAGCCAGGCTCTTCACATCGAGTGGCTCTGAAGCAGCAAAAAGCAGCGCTTCGACCATCCGAAGTGTCTTGGCCCGGTTTTCATCAGAGATGCTGGCGACATTTGACGTTTCTGCAGCGTCCTCACTTGAGGCCTCTGCTTCTGAAGACGCAGCGTCAGCCGCTTCGGTCTCAGAACCGACGGCCTCCTCCTCGATATCGTCATCTTCGTGCATGTCGTGTGTTTCAGCCCTGCGCGGTGCGTTCGTCATGAGGCGTTTCCGTTTGCTGCATCAACCGGCTCTTCTGTGTGTAGTCGCGGCCCGTTTGGTGACCCATCTCCGATGCGCCGTGCGTAGAGCGGCGCGAAAGGGCTGGCCTGCCGGAGTTCAATCTTGCCGTGTTTTGCGAACTCAAGGCTGGCTGAGAACGTGCTGGCAATACCTGACCGGCGATCCTTGCCTTCGGAAAACTCCGGGGGAACCAGACTGTCGATAAGGCCCCAGTCAATCAGTGTCCCCAGCATGCTCTCAAGTCGCGTTCGCGCCTCTTCAATAGTCAACACCGGCTGGCGGGCCATTTTAAGGCGATCAATCTTCTGGACGGCACGTTGTGTCGAATAGGCTTTCAGCAGGTCATAGATTTCAGCCGAGTACTGGCTCTTCTTGATGACCCGGACGCCTTCAGGCATGCCGCGGGCAAATATGTCCCGACCCAACCGGTCGCGCGCCATGAGCTTGGCCGCGCTCTCGCGCATGGCTTCGAGGCGCTGCAAACGGAAGGCAAGCCGGGCGGCCATCTCTTCGGCGCTGGGCTCTTCGTCCTCTTCCGGAGGCGGCAGCAGCAGGCGGCTTTTGAGGAAAGCCAGCCACGACGCCATGACCAGATAGTCAGCGGCGAGTTCCAGCTCCAGTTTCTTGGCTTCTTCAACAAAGGCCAGATACTGCTCGGCCAGCTCGAGAATGGAGATCTTGGCGAGATCGACCTTCTGGGACCGCGCAAGTGTCAGCAACAGGTCCAGCGGACCTTCAAAGCCATCGACATCAATGACCAGCGAGCGTGGATCAACATCCGCGTTGGATGCGTCCGTCTCTCGCGGTGCGCCGCTTTCAAAATCGTAGACTTCGCCGGGGCTCAACTGATCAATTCCATGTCCGGTGTGACTATGAAGTGGGTATGAAACCTCACCGTCTGCCTAGTGACAGGGCACCGTCAAGCACTTGCACTGAGAAGTTCATCCCATCTCTGAACTGCGGCTGTAACCGATTCGCCACTGAAGGGTTTTCGGCGGGAAAGCGCCATTTCTGAGCGCAGTAAGGCCGGTGGAGAGAGGCTGGATGTCGCGCTTGCCACCGCTTCCATCTCATCCATGTGCCCATTGCAGTGCAGGACCAGGTCACACCCTGCACCAATCGATTCGGTGACACGGCTTTCCATTGATCCACCAAGGGCCTTCATGGAGAGATCATCCCCCATGAGAAGCCCGTCAAATCCGATCTCCTCGCGGATCAGACGAATGACATCGCCACTGGTTGTTGCCGGATTTTTGGGATCAAGGGCCGTAAACACCACGTGCGCCGTCATGCCCAGGGGCAGGTCCGCCAGCGACACGAACGGCCGAAAGTCTATCTCGCGCAGGCTGTCGGCAGAGGCATCGACCACCGGCAGGTCTTCGTGGCTATCCACCCCTGCCCGGCCATGACCGGGAATATGCTTGAGCACCGGCAGCACACCCGCCTGTTCAAGCCCGGTTGCTGCCGCGCGGGCAAGCGCGATGACCTGCTCGGGCGTTTCGCCATAGGCCCGATCCCCGATGATGTCATGCGCACCGGGCTGTGGAACGTCCGCGAGCGGCACGCAATCCACATCAATGCCAAGGGAACGCAGCTCCTGACCAATCAGGAACGCGCCCAGCTCGCAGGCTTCAAGCCCTGCAGCCTTGTCCTGCTGAAAGAGGTCGCCATAGGTCCGCACCGGCGGGTATTTGCGCCAATGCGGCGGCTTGAGACGCGCGACGCGTCCGCCTTCCTGATCAATCAGGATCGGTGCGTCCCGGCCCACTGTGTCTCTCAGGGAGTCACACAGGGCTGCGACCTGCGCCGGTGTATCCACATTGCGGGCAAACAGGATGAAACCCCACGGGTTTGCATCCTGGAAAAACCGAATTTCCGCTTCTGACAGCGTCAGGCCTTCACAGCCGTAAATGGCAGCCTGCACCTGAAGCGCCTGCGCGCCACTTTCCGCCATTAGCGCTTACGCACCAGACAGTCAGTTCCTGCGGCTTTGAGACTGCCACAGGCAGTCTCTGCAGCACCCTTGGTGGCATAGGTCGCAGCACGCAGACGATACCAGATGCCCCGATCGCCCAGGTCTGCCCGCTGAATGTCAGCCGTTGCAGCCGCAAGGATACCGGCATGTTTGCGCTGAAGGCCTGCCCATTCGGTCTGGGCACGCGCCTGATCCCGGAAAGAACCAATCTGTATGACCCATCCCCCGGTGGACGCTGCAGGAGCCGTTGGCTGAGCAACTGGCGCAGGTGTTGGTGCCGGAGTTGGCGCGGGTGTCGGTGCCACAGCAACAGGTGCAACTGGTTCAGCCGCCGGAGGCGTGGCTTCAGCTGCGGGTGCCGGTGTCGGCGCTGCAGGTGCGGTTGGAATGGTGCCCGGCTCTTCTGGCGGCGGCAGAAGGCGTTCTACGCCCGCTTCCACGTCACCAGCTGTGCTGTCCCCATTGATCCGCTCGAAAATCTCTTTGTCCTGATGGGGAATTTCCATTCCGCCAGGCTCCTGAGGAGCCACTTTCTCAGGTCCGCCATCGGCGCGCACGATTGGTGGTGCTGTGCGAATGCCTTCTTCACGGCCCTGCTGATAGGCGAAATAGACAACCCCCGCGAGGGCCGCCAAAACAGCCAGCACCACGATCAACATCAGCCAGCCGCGGCCCGCAGGCTCATCGTCTTCGTCGGTGGCGTCGTAGGTGTCCATTTCATCGACCATCACCGGGTCAAACGCGCTGCGCGCATACCGGTCATCATCTTGATCCATATTGGACATGGGCCCTTGCCCCTCCTGATCCTGTTATCTGCGCACATGCACCGCTTTCTGGCGGTCTAGCGCATTTCCTTAACCGGGGTGACGCCAAGTATTCCAAGCCCCGCGGCCAGCGTAAGCGCTACTGCGCGAATCAAAGCCAGACGGGCCATGGTAACACCCGGTTGATCTGTGTGGATAAACCGCAACCGGGCGTCATCCTTGCCTTTATTCCACAATGCATGGAACCCGGCAGCCAGATCTTGCAGATAGAATGCGACACGATGAGGTTCATGGGACAGGGCCGCCTGCTCCACCAGCCTCGGGAAACCGGCCATGAGCTTGATAAGCGCCAGCTCGGCTTCGTCATCCAGGGGAGACAGGTCTGTTGTTGCCAGGGCCGCGTCAGACAGATCAGCATCCGGGAAATCATCAGCCGCCAGCCGCAGCACCGAACAGATCCGCGCATGGGCGTACTGAACGTAAAAGACCGGATTGTCCTTGGACTGTTCCATCACCGCTGCAAAGTCGAAGTCCAACGGTGCGTCGTTCTTGCGGGTGAGCATCATGAACCGCACCACGTCGCGGCCCACTTCATCCACCACATCCCGCAGGGTAACGAATTCACCGGAGCGCTTTGACATCTTCACCGGCTCGCCAGCGCGGAAGAGCTTCACCATCTGGCAAATCTTGACGTCCAGTGATCCTTCGCCATCGGACAGGGCTTTGACGGCTGCCTGCATGCGCTTGATGTAGCCGCCGTGGTCGGCGCCCCACACATCAATCATCTCATTGAAGCCGCGCCGGTACTTGTCCAGGTGATAGGCAATGTCGGCGGCAAAATAGGTGTGCGTGCCGTCAGATTTCTTGAGTGCGCGATCGACGTCATCACCAAACTCAGTGGCCTTGAAGAGAAGCTGCGGCCGCGCTTCCCAGTCATCCGGCTTCTTGCCTTTGGGTGGTTCAAGAACGCCCGTATAGAGCAGGCCCTTGCCGTCCAGCAGGTCAATCGCTTCCGCCAGCTTCGAGCCCTGCTCGTCCGACCGGCCAAGATCGCGCTCGGAGAAAAACACCTTGTGGTGAATGTCCAAGGCGGCAAGGTCATCGCGGATCATCGCCATCATGGCATCAATGGAAGCGTCTTTGACGATGGGAAGCCATTCAGCCTCATCCATGTCACTCAGGCTCTTGCCGTGTTCTGCCGCAAGGGCTTGTCCCACCGGCACCAGATAGTCGCCCGGATAAAGACCTTCCGGGATGTCGCCAATGGTCTCGCCAAGTGCTTCGCGATATCGCAGGAAGGCCGAGCGCGCCAGGACTTCAATCTGACCGCCAGCATCATTGATGTAGTACTCGCGCGCCACATCGTATCCGGCCTTGTTGAGAAGGTTCGCCAGCGCGTCGCCAAATATGGCGCCACGGCAGTGGCCCACATGCATCGGGCCTGTTGGATTGGCGGAGACGTATTCCACATTCACCTTCCGCCCGCCGCCAACATCTGCATCGCCGAATTTTTCTCCCGCCTCGAGCACGCCTGTTACCTGCGCGCGCATGAGGTCTTCAGCCAGGCGCAAATTGATGAAGCCGGGGCCAGCAACTTCCGCAGATGCAATGGAAGGATGAGAGGTGATTTCAGCGGCGATCGCGTCTGCAATGTCGCGCGGCTTCATCTTGGCCTGCTTGGCCAGAACCATGGCAGCATTGGTGGCGATGTCCCCATGTGACGGATCGCGCGGCGGCTCAACCGTCACATTGCCAAGGTCCAGGTCGCCCGGAAGTGTGCCGCCGGACGACAGGGTCTCAAGCGTCTGCAAAAGGACGGTGCGGATATCGCTGAATAGGTTCATGTGTGTGGACGTCAAAATAGAAATGAGGAGGAAGCGCTCGATACACCTTTGAGCGCTGTTTGTCATGCAGGCCTGTGAGTACGCCTATCGGAAGATCGGGTCCGGCTGGAACAATCGTCGGTGTTCCTCAATGGCAAATCGATCAGTCATGCCTGCTACGTAGTCACAGACTGTTTCAGCGGTTTTGACCGTGCGTGGGCCGTCCGTCATGTCCTGCCACTCATTGGGAAGCAGCGTTGGCTCATTGACCAGCAGCTCAAACACTTCGGTCATCACGCGCTTGGCCTTGCTCATCATCCGGTTGACCTGGAAGTGGCGATACATCCGTTCCAGCAGAAAAGACTTGAGCGCCCGGTCGTGGGCCTGCATCTCTTCGGAGAACGAAGCAATTTGCATCCCTGCATTTCGGATATCGTCGCTATTGCCGGGCTGGATTTTTTCCAACCGCCGTGTCGTCTCGCCAATGACGTCTTCAACCATATGAGAAATCAGTCTACGGATGGCTTCGTGACGCAGGCGTCGTGGAGCCAGTCCGGGATAGGCGTCATGCACTTCGCGGAACATGTCGCCGACCAGCGGCAGTGACATCAGGTCATCCGCTGTGAACAGCCCGGCGCGCAGGCCGTCGTCAATGTCATGATTGTTGTAGGCAATGTCGTCTGACAGCGCCGCCACCTGCGCTTCAAGGCTGGCGTAGGTATGCAGGTCCAGCGACGCGAGACCTTCATACTCGCGGAAGGCGCGTGGCAGCTGATCTGTCCCCTCGCCTTGCGCAATCACAGGGCCATTGTGCTTCACGACACCTTCAAGGGTTTCCCATGTGAGGTTCAGCCCGTCGAAGTCAGCGTAGCGCTGCTCCAGCCGCGTGACGATGCGCAGGGTCTGGGCGTTGTGATCAAAGCCGCCATAGCCTTCCATGCATTCTGCCAAGGCGTCCTCGCCTGCATGGCCGAAGGGCGTGTGCCCCAAATCATGGGCAAGCGCGAGCGCTTCGGCGAGGTCCTCATCAAGGCCGAGAAAGCGACTGAGCGACCGGGCGATCTGCGCCACCTCAAGGGAGTGCGTCAGCCGCGTCCGGTAATAATCGCCCTCGTGATACACAAAGACCTGCGTCTTGTGTTTCAGCCGGCGGAATGCCCCTGAATGGATGATCCGGTCACGGTCCCGCTGATAGGGAGACCGCGTGCGGCTTTCCATTTCGTCATGCCGCCGGCCGCGCGTGGCAGACGGGTCAGTTGCATAGGGTGCAAGGTCGCCGGTGATCGGCTTGGTGAGGGCTGGTGCCACAGGCTAGAGCGTCCCGTCGATGACGTATTTCAAAATCCGAACCACCTGCGCGGGTTCCTGCGCCCAGGCCAGGGCGGCACCATCCACTTCCTTCAGCGGGTGCCGCAGGTCAGGATCATGCAGGGTGATGATCGGCTTGTTGAGCGCTGCCGCGTAGCCTGCGTCAAAAGCCGCGTTCCACTGCTTGTACTTATCGCCAAACCGCACCACCACAATGTCCGCACCCTTGATGAGCGTGGAGGTGCGAATGGCGTTCACCTTCGCGCCCTTGTTGTCGTACCAAAACTCGTTGTCTTCCGCGCCGAGGATATCCGCACCGCAGGCGTCTGATGAGCCATGGTCGGTCACAGGGGCTGAGAACACGACGGGAAGTCCGGCCGCCTTGGTGCCTGCTTCGATCTGGTCGCGCCAGTCAGTGTGGATTTCGCCGGAAAGATAGACCTGCCAGGTTTTGCTCATATTTGGCTCGTTTCTTGGGGCTCGTTTGGGCACCTAGATTGACAATCGCTTATGTGCGATTACCTAATAATAACAAGTCGCATCGCAAGGTTGAAAAACCGGTGCAATGCCACCTGTGCGAATTTGTGTATCGAGGGTGTACCCATGAGCGACGTTCAAGTCGAGAGCAACTCTGCAGACGCTATTCCGGCCACTGGCGGTGATTTCACCGTTTCAGCCAGCGCGGCCAAGCAGATTGGCAAAATCCTCTCTGGCGAGGCGGATGGCACCATGCTGCGCGTCAGCGTGGAAGGCGGCGGCTGCTCGGGCTTCCAGTACAATTTTACCCTCGATGACACCAAAACCGACGACGATCTGGTGATCGAGCGCGACGGTGCGACAGTCCTCGTGGATTCGGTCTCGCTGATGTATGTCGGCGGGTCTGAGCTGGACTATGTGGATGACCTCATTGGACAGTCCTTTCAGGTCAAAAATCCCAATGCGACCGCATCCTGTGGCTGCGGGACATCATTCTCGGTCTAGCCTTCTGGCCCCTGTTCCGGTCAATCTTCTGGTCTTCGGACGTGCCCTCGCCTAACCTCCGCAACCTTGATTTGCGGAGTGCCTCATGAAGATCGCGACCTGGAACGTCAATTCCATCAAAGTACGCCTGCCCAACCTGCTCGCCTGGCTGAAGGACGCGGACCCTGATGTCGTGTGCCTGCAGGAACTCAAATGCGTGGATGACGCTTTCCCCCGCTCGCAGGTCGAGGACGCCGGCTACAACGTCGAGACCCATGGGCAGAAGACGTATAACGGCGTCGCCATTCTCTCGAAGTCGCCGCTTGAAGACGTGACCCGTGGCCTGCCCGGCATGGAAGGCGACGAACAGGCGCGGTATCTGGAAGGTCTCGTTCCCGCAGGTGATCAGATGCTGCGCATCGCCTCGATCTATCTGCCCAATGGCAACCCGGCACCGGGCCCCAAATATGAATACAAGCTGGACTGGATGGACAAGCTGCGTGCCCACGCGGAAACACTGCTGGCCTATGAGGAGCCCTTGGCTCTGACAGGTGACTACAACGTCATTCCAACACCCGACGATGTGCACGATGCAGCCGCCTGGGCCGACGACGCCCTGTTCCGGCCGGACACGCTCAAGGCCTTTCGCTCTATCGCCAACCTCGGTCTGACGGACGCGTTCAGGGCGTGTCACACAACGCCGCATCGATATTCCTTCTGGGACTATCAGGCCGGGGCCTGGCAGAAGGACAACGGCATCCGCATCGACCATTTGATGCTGAGCGCCCACGCCGCTGACCGTCTGGTGTCCTGTGACATCGACAAATATGTGCGCGACTGGGAAAAGCCGTCAGACCATGTGCCTGTCTGGGCGGAGTTGGACTTTGGCTAGTCAGGCTCAACGACCCCTGACCGGCGGCTGCTCCTGCGGCGCGGTCCGTTATGAAATCTCTGCGCCTGAGATCAACGCCGGAATTTGCCACTGCGCGGATTGCCAGCGCCACTCCGGTGCGCCGTTCGTTGTCTGGCTTGGTATTGACCCCAAAGCCTTCAGGCTCACCCAGGGAGCGCCAACAGAGTTCGCCTCTTCCAGTTGGGCCAGCCGGGGTTTTTGCAGCGCATGTGGGTCCACACTGACCTACCGCGTCAATGACAACAAAGACGAGATTGATATTGCTGGTGGGTCCCTCGACGACCCGAGTGCCGCGGCACCCAGGTTTCAAATTTTCAAGAAGGATAGCCCCCGCTTCATGCGTGGGTTCGATGAGACGCTGCCGGAAAAAGACGTGGAAGCCTACTTCAACGGTTTGCGTGATCGCTGAAACGCGGGCCCCATGGGCATGAGCCTCACACCGCTGCGCAGCCGCCGATATGGCAGGTCCACATGATCTGCCGGATTGGGGCCGGGACTTCCAACCACCACAATGTCACGGGCAATCTTCTGGAAGTCGGCCCTGAAGTGAACCGAGCTTTTGACGGCGACAATGTTTTCCGCCGCAGGCTCCACACCGAAAGCGGTAAACATGGCGCGGTCAGCAGTTTGAACCTTGTGGCTGGCCACCACCACGCGCACATCCTCGATCATCAGCAATGCTGATTTTCCAAGAGACAGATGCGCGCCGCGATAAAATGGTCCGTGTGCGTCTATTTCACCATCATGCAGCTTGAGGACTTTGAATTTGCCCTCAATGGGTTTTTCTCGGGCGCCACCTGTCCAGGCACCCAGCGACAGCTGAACGTCAGCGCCTTCACCCGCAGCCCATGCCGTGTTCGCGGCAGCCGGATCGAACAGCACACCGCATAGCGCCGTCTCAGCGCCCGAAATGAGCGAGCGCAGAATGCCCACCGTATCGCCATTGCCACCGGCACCGGGATTGTCCTGCGTATCTGCAAGGATCAAAGGCCCGTCGCGGCGGTCAAGGTCGCTGGCCGCTTCGCCATAGGCAACCGCTTCTTCTGCCGTCCAAATTTTCTGGCGAAAGCCGCGCTCGAACTCCATGAAGGTTTCAGCCAACCGGTCCACGGCTTCGTCGGCTGCTTCCTGAGTGTCCGCGTAGGCCATGACCGCAGGACCGCATTCCGCAATGTCGGCGGGTGGAAATCCCATGGTTGCAGATGCCGTCAGAATTTCAGATTCATCACTGCCACCGCTATCAAGCTTGAGGCGTTCCAGCGCGGTCACGTCTGCGTAGATCAACGCTGCCGGATCACTCATGGTCGATTGCGCCGTGAGCGGGATGAGATAGTTGAGTTTGCGGAACGCCTTTGCGGGGCGTCCGGCCCGGCGGGCAAGATTGGCAACCAGCTTCGCCGCACGGGCGCCGGTCTCTGCCATATCCACATGGGGATAGGTCCTGTACGCCACCAGTGCATCCGAGTTGCGCATCATCTTGGCAGTCACGTTGGCGTGGAGATCAAGTGACGCGACGATCGGGATCTGGCCGTTGGTTATGTCGCGGATCCACTCCAGCAGATCGCCCTCACCGTCTTCCATTTCTTCGGTGACCATGGCGCCATGCAGATCAAGATAGATTGCATCCAGCGGCCCATCACGCAGGGCACGCTCGAGTTCTTCCACCATCATGCCGGCAATATGGGCAAAGGCGTCTGACGTGACATGAGCAGACGGCGTGGCTGCGGCCCAGACCATGGGAACTGGGGTCAGGGCCTGTGCAGGTGCTTCGGCAAGAAATCCGGCAATCGGGATGTTCATGTCGCTGCCGCCATCGGCACCCGGCGCAAAGGTGGTCAGGAGACCAGGTCCGCCTTGAAGGGCCGGCCAAGCGTCAGGCTGCAGGAATGCATCCAGATCCGCCTTTTGAGGGGCAAATGTGTTGGTCTCGTGCTGAAAACCACCCACTGCGACACGCATGACGGACGCCTCTTCTGTGTCTGTGTGGAGACCCGCACATGCCTGACATACGGCCACACGCCAACTAGCTTAGGACTCGCTGGCAGCCCATGGCTACAATCAAAGACATCAAAAAAACGCAGAAAATGTGACCAGGGGTTTTGGGCGCGTGTGAAGTCCACCGGGGTCGACCGACAAAGGAAGCTAACACCATGATCAAATTGATATTCTGCCTCCACCGGCTTCCCGGTCTCTCACCGGAAGAGTTTCGGGAGTACTGGTGGACAAAACACGCGCCCCTCGTGAAAGAGCGGGCCCCGGCGCTTAAAATCGCTCGTTATGTGCAATCCCACGGGATGGAAACACCGCTCGGCGACGCCATGCAGGCCTCCCGCGAGGCAGAACCAAAATATGACGGGTTTGCGGAACTGTGCTGGGAGAGCGAAGACGATCTCAACTTCGCCATGTCTGACGAAGCTGCCTTGAAAGCAGGCGCGGAATTGCTGGCAGATGAAAGAAAATTCATCGACCTCAAGCACTCCTCCCTCACATTTGTGCGGGAACGGTCCGTCGTCGGTTAGAGAATCTCATCCTCGTCGAACAAAGGGTCACCATCAAAAGCTTCTTCGATCACGTCCAGGTCGGCATGCGCTGCTTCGGCCTTCGGGATGTCGGCAATATGGATCAGGGCATCTCCCTGATTGACCACCGGCAGGTTGGAGCGTCCGATGATGAGCCCATCTCGCAGGGCAAACAGTTCGGTGTCACGCTCGCCGAAGGGGTCGGACACAACGCCGAGCAGGTCACCGCGTTTGACGAACTGACCGACCTTGCAGTGGATGCGAGCAATGCCGCCTTCCGTGGCGCGGACCCAGGCGCTCTTTGTGGCAAGGGGCGCACACGCCGGACGCGTCTTGGCCATATGGCCCGTGGGCGCCTTGCCGGTCATGCCCAGGAAGCGCAGGACGTTCAACACACCTTTGACGCCCACGCGAATGGCAGTCTCGTCAAAGCGCAATCCTTCACCGGCTTCAAACACCATGACCGGAACGCCCTGCTCGCGCGCGGCGTGGCGCAGCGACCCATCACGGAGCGCTGAGTTGACCACAACCGGCGGTGCAAAGGCGTCCGCCAGCTTGTGGGCAGCCTTGTCTGTCGTGTCGATGCGGATTTGCGGCAGGTTCACGCGATTGACGGCGGCAGTATGAAGATCAATGCCGTAATCACTGCGTGCAACGACTTCTTCCATGAATACGTTGGCCAGCCGCGACGCCAGAGAGCCGCTGGGGCTCCCGGGAAAGGACCTGTTGAGGTCACGCCTGTCCGGCAGATAGCGACTTTGGTTTATGAACCCAAAAGTGTTCACGATCGGCACCAGCAACAACGTGCCTGCGATGCGCCGCAACGCAGGGGTGCGGATCAGACGCCGCACGATCTCGACCCCGAGGATTTCGTCCCCGTGAATGGCGGCACTCACAAACACCGTTGGGCCTGGCTTGCGACCATGGATGGCCTGGACAGACAGGGTTGCCGGCGTGTGATCCGACATCATGCTCAAAGGAATGTCGACGATCTCGCGGCTGCCGGGCTGGATCGAGATGCCGCCAATTTCGAACGGGCTACGCTTGGGGGATGTGTCAGGCACTTTTGCGCGGGCCCCGCTTCTTGCTGGTTCGGGTATGAGTCTTGCCGGGTTTTGCATTCTTCTCCAGGAACTCAATGATCTGCGAGGCGACATCAACATTCGTCGCGTTTTCAAGACCCTCAAGTCCTGGTGACGAGTTGACCTCCATGACCACCGGGCCGTCATTCGAGCGCAGCATGTCCACGCCGCAGACATTGAGGCCCATCGCCTTGGCGGCCTTAACCGCAGTCGCGCGTTCCTTCGGCGTGATCTTGATAAGGCTCGCGCTGCCGCCGCGATGAAGGTTTGAGCGGAAATCACCGTCCTTGCCCTTGCGCATCATCGCAGCAATCACCTTGTCACCAATGACAAGGCAGCGAATGTCCTCGCCATTGGCCTCTTTGACAAACTGCTGCACCAGAATATTGGTCTGCACGCCACCAAATGCCTGAATGATGCTTTCAGCGGCCCGCGGCGTTTCGCCGAGCACCACACCGATGCCCTGTGTGCCTTCGAGCAGTTTGATGATGACCGGAGCCCCACCTGCCAGCTTAAGAAGCTCGTTGGCGTCAGATGTCCGGTGGGCAAACACAGTGGTAGGCAGGCCGACACCGTCCCGGGACAAAAGCTGCAGGCTGCGCAGCTTGTCGCGGGACCGGGAGATGGCAACAGACTCATTGAGCGGATAAACGCCCATCATCTCGAACTGCCGTAAAACGGCGCTACCAAAGAAGGTCACCGATGCGCCAATACGCGGAATGACCGCATCATATCCTTTGAGGGACTCGCCATTGTAATGGACTTCCGGGTCACTCGACGCGATGTCGATGTAACACCGCAGGTGATCGATAACATCAATCTGATGGCCACGTGCTTCAGCAGCTTCAACCAGCCGCTTATGCGAGTACAGCGTGGCATTGCGGCATAACAGGGCGATTTTCATGAGGATGCTTCCTGTAGGGGGTGCACCGGTGACATCCGGGCGGCACTGCGGCCTGCGACAAAGGAGCGACCGGGATCAATAACAAAGTGTTTTCGCATGGCTTCGCGGCCCAACAACATGCGGAATCCAAGTTGGTCACGGTCAGCCAGAGTAAGCTCAATCGGCCACACATGTGTGCCAATCTGAATGGTGGTTTTGATAACGTAGCGTTCTTCCTGCTGCCCGTTTGAGCTGCGGATTTTGCGCTGGTCGTGCACCGGCGCCGTACACTCCACTTCAGGGATGCGTCTGCGTTGTGTGGGATGCACCACGAACGATACATGTGGCGCGCCGCGATCGGTGAACGGACGAACCTTGAACGCGTGGATGGCCGACGTGCGCGCCCCGGTGTCGATCTTGGCCTTTACCTGATCTATGCCAAGATCAGTCAGTCCAACCCATTCGCGCCAGCCGATTACAGGCCGGGGCTGCTTCAACGCAGATTTCTTCTCGGGACCGGTCGGTTTTGCAGGAGGCATTCGGCGCTACACATCATCTCGGGAAAAGATTCCTTACCATGATGCATGACCAAAAGCGCAGACAAAACGAATGGCTTTACCGGAAGACTTACTTCTTAATGTGTTCGAGGCGGAACGCTTCTGCCAGCCGGATGCCCGCGTCCATCTGGGCGCGCGACATCTGTTTTTCACGCTGGCTCATGAGGGCATCAACACCGGCACGGGTGTCATCAGTTGCGCCCTGACGCGCGAGAAGCAGGAAGCTATAGGCCTTGGCCTTGTCCTGGGGAAGCGGGTCACCTTCCCAGTAGATGCCTGACAGAAAAATGAGAGCGGGCGTGTAGTACTTTTCTGCAGCCAGTTCGTACCAGCGAATGCCTTCAAAGCGGTTCCGCTCAGCGCCTTCGCCATTGTAGTGCATCTCGCCGATTTTCATCTGGGCTTCAGCGTGCTGACTAAGAGCTGCTTTCTCGTACCAGCGCAGCGCCTCATCCACACTGGCTTTGACGTCCGCCTCAGGCTTGCCTGAGCGGTAGTAGTCACCAAGTTCCACTTGCGCCTGCACATGGTTCCCTTCAGCGGCAAGTGTCATGTATTTGACGGCCTTGTAGGGGTTGGCCGGGGCGCCATTGTTGCCCTCATACATTTTGGCCGCCAGAAAGGCGGACGTGGCATCTCCAGCGTCACCGCCCTCGGCCCATGCCTCAGTGGCAGCGGTCACATCGCCAGCTGAATAGGCTTCAATGCCGGTCTGCAGGTCAGCTGCTGCCGGGGCAATACCCCAACCGACAGCTGCCAGCAGAACGAGTGCAGTTTTAGATATCCGCATAAACATGCGTTTCTTCCTTTGCGCCCGGATGGGTCAATGCGCCGCCCCGGGCCGGGCCGACAAGCTGAACATATTTCCACAATGTGCCGGAATTGTAGTCGGTCTTGCGCGGCTTCCAGTTTTTCTTCCGTTCCGCCATCACATCTGCGGCAACATCGAGATCAAGGGTCCCGGCTTCCGCATCAATAGTGATGATGTCGCCGTCCTCGATGAGGCCGATGGGGCCACCTTCGGCAGCTTCAGGACCCACATGGCCGATGCAGAACCCGCGCGTCGCGCCTGAGAACCGACCATCTGTGATGAGCGCAACCTTGTCGCCCATGCCCTGACCATAAAGCGCAGACGTGGTCGACAGCATTTCGCGCATGCCTGGGCCGCCTTTGGGACCTTCATAGCGAATGATCAGAACTTCGCCTTCCTTGTACTGACGGTTTTCAACCGCCTCGAAGGCATCCTCTTCACAATCAAAGCAGCGGGCTGGACCTGAGAACTGCTGCTTCTCAAGACCGGCCACCTTTACGATGGCCCCTTCCGGTGCCAGTGATCCCTGGAGACCGACAACGCCGCCGGTCTTCGTGATTGGATTGGAGACCGGATAGATAACTTTCTGGTCCGGGTTCCACTCAATCTCGGAGAGGTTCTCTTCCAGCGTTTTGCCAGTCACGGTCACGCAATCGCCGTGCAGGAAACCGCCTTCATGGAGCGTCTTGAGGAGCATCGGCACACCGCCGGCTTCATACATGTCCTTGGCGACATAATTGCCGCCCGGCTTGAGGTCAGCCACGTAAGGCGTTTTCTTGAAGATCTCGGCAACTTCCATCAGATCAAAATCAATGCCTGCTTCCGCAGCCATGGCAGGAAGATGCAGACCGGCATTGGTTGACCCGCCAGACGCCGCAACAACCGTGGCTGCGTTTTCAAACGCCTTGCGCGTGCAGATATCGCGCGGACGCAAACCGGTTTTGATCAGGTCCATGACGGCTCGGCCCGAGGCTTCGGCATAGGCGTCGCGGCTTTCATAGGGTGCCGGTGCACCGGCAGAATTTGGAAGTGCAAGTCCGATGGCTTCGGATACGCATGCCATTGTATTGGCCGTGAACTGACCGCCACAGGCACCGGCACTTGGGCAGGCAATGCACTCAAGCTCGTGCAGGTCTTCGTCTGACATGTTGCCGGCTGAGTGCTGGCCAACACCTTCAAAGACATCAAGAACAGTTACGTCCTTGCCCTTGAAGTTGCCCGGCAGGATGGAGCCGCCATACATGAAGACGCTCGGCACATTAAGCCGCAGCATGGACATCATCATGCCCGGAAGGCTCTTGTCGCAGCCCGCAAGGCCCACGAGCGCGTCATAGCAATGACCGCGCATGGTGAGTTCAACGGAGTCCGCAATAACGTCACGGCTGACCAGGGACGACTTCATGCCCTGATGACCCATCGCAATGCCGTCCGTCACGGTGATCGTGCAGAACTCGCGTGGGGTGCCCGCAGCTTCTGCCACGCCCTTCTTCACAGACTGAGCCTGACGCTGCAGCGCAATGTTGCATGGTGCAGCCTCGTTCCAGCAGGTGGCCACACCCACAAATGGCTGATCAATCTCTTCCTGCGTGAGGCCCATCGCATAATAGTAGGAGCGATGCGGTGCGCGCTGCGGGCCAACCGTAACGTGGCGGCTGGGCAGCTTCGATTTATCAAACTTGTTGGCACTCATGGGGCCGGATCTCCGTTGGGGGTGTCGCAATATTGGCGAGAGTTTAGGCGTTCGGTCTAGGCGGTTCCACCGTAAGACTGGGGATCAGCCTTGCAGTGGTTAACCCAAGCATCAGGGGGTCTCTGCCTGGGTGAGGCTTCCGATCATGGCGAGATACGCCGTTGTGAAGGCCGCCTGATCCAACGCGCTGTGCTCCGTGTTCCAGGTTGCCGTGATGCACCAGCTGGTGCCAGTCTCATCCACAAGGCGTGTGGTCATATTGAAGGCGCCGAAATTTGAGCCGCCCTTGTAAGCCACTTTTTCCCACATTTCCGGGTTTGCAACGCCGGGATTGACCTGCATGGCAGGCTGGTCGGCGACGTCCTCAATAAGACTGCAAAGCTGGCGAGATGAAATCGGCCAACCGATTTCAGGTGACGGGCTGTCGTCGAGCTCGGTCACCTCCGGCAGCGGCGCATCGGCCAAATCAGCCAGAACATCGGCACGGCTTTCATTCTCTGCGGCCCGGAAGCGTGCCCGGGTGTTGTTCACATCTGCCTTGAGTTTGAAGAACTCAGCTGTGGTGATCAGCGGCTTTTGTGGAAGATGTGCTTCGACCGCATCGCGCCCCAGGATTGAAATCAACGCATCCGTGGCTGTGTTATCCGAGATGGAAATCATCAAGGTGGCCAGCGTAGCCAGCGTGACCGGTGTGCCTTCGGGCCAGTCCTGAAGGATGCCGCTGGGAAGCGACCGCCAGGCGGGATCAACGGTTACCACGTCAGCCATGGTCAGCTTGCCGCTCTCAACAGCTTCCGTCAGAGATTTAAGGACGGCCATCTTGAAAGTCGACCCGGCATCCAGAGCCGTGTCCGGTGCCAGTGCCACCTGATCCACACCATCGCGGGTGACCAGCAATGAAATCTGCCCCCCGCCCGATCGCTCAAGCCGGACAAATCCACCCAATGCTTCCTGTGGTGTAAGGCCAGACGCGGTTGGTTGCCGGAAGAAAAGGAATGTTACGAGCCCCTGTTCATCAAGCTGAATTTCAGCCGGCACGCGGCCGCGCTCCAAGAACACCGTGTAGGTGTTCTGGCCGTCTTTCTGAACACCCCGGAACCCGCCCAGCGTACCTTTGAGACCGCGGACGATGGCTACCACCTCTTCCACATTGGCGCGGTTCAGCAGCTCAGGCGAAAACAGTGTGCGCTCAATGGTGTCACGCACAAATATGGTCTCGAGAACTTCTTCTTCAGCGGCGTGGGCCGGCAGAATGAAAACGAGGAACGCCAGTGCAACGGCACTAAGTCGGGTAATCATCTTTACGCAGCCCCTTCCAGGCGACCAAGAGCATCTGCCAGTTTGGCACGGGTTTGTTCAGCGTCAGTGCGCCGTTCGCGCTGTTCTTCAATGACAGCTTCCGGCGCCTTGGACAGGAATTTCTCATTGCCAAGTTTGCCGTCGATCTTCTTGATCTCGCCATCAATCTTGCCAATCTCCTTGGCCAGACGTGCCCGCTCCGCATCGATATCAATGACGTCAGCAAGGGGCAGGAAGAGCGTTGCTTCATCCACCACGGACTGGATAGCGCCAGCGGGTGTTTCGTCGCTGGCCTTGATGCTTTCCAGCCGCGCAAGGCGCTCGATCATGTCCTTGTTGCGCGCGATGCGCTCAACAGTCTCAGCAGAGGCGTCACGCAGAACAAGCGGGATTTTCGCGCCCGCCGGAACATTCATCTGTGCACGGACAGACCGCACTTCAGAAACAAGCCGGATGATCCAGTCAATCTCGGCATCTGCTGCACCGTCGCCCAGTTCAGCGCTGTAGGTTGGCCATTCAGCTGATACCAACATGCTGGTCCGTGCGGGGCCTTCGACGCCGTCCTTCCACAGTTCCTCTGTCAGGAACGGCATCATGGGGTGAAGCATCAGCAGGATCTGATCCAGCGCCCAGGCCGCAGTGGCGCGGGTTTCAGCCTTGGTGGCTTCATCCGTGCCGTAAAGGACTGGCTTGATAAGTTCCACGTACCAGTCGCAATAGACATCCCAGACAAAGTGATAAAGCGCGCCTGCCGCTTCATTGAATCGGTAGCCTTCCAGCGCCTCGGTGACCTTGGCTGCGGTCCGGCGTGTTTCACCGGCAATCCATTTATTGGGTGTGCTGGTCACGGTGGAGACGTCAAAGCCCTCAACCCGTGAGCATTCGTTCATCTGGCAGAAGCGTGCGGCGTTCCACAGCTTGGTGCCAAAGTTCCGGTAGCCCTCAACGCGCGATGTTGAGAGTTTAATGTCACGCCCCTGAGCCGCCATGGCCGTCAGGGTGAAGCGCAGGGCATCGGCACCGTAAGTGTCGATCAGCTCAAGAGGGTCAATCACATTGCCCTTGGACTTGGACATCTTGGCGCCCTTGTCGTCGCGGACAAGCGCGTGGATGTAAACGTCCTTGAACGGCACTTCCTTCATGAAATGCAGACCGAACATCATCATCCGGGCAACCCAGAAGAAGATGATGTCAAAAGCTGTCACCAGAACGTCGGTGCCGTAGTAGCGGCCAAGCTCAGGGGTTTCTTCGGGCCAGCCCTGGGTTGAGAACGGCCAGAGGCCGGAGCTGAACCAGGTGTCCAGAACGTCTTCGTCGCGCTCCAGATCCATGCGCTTTCCGTAGTGCACTTCGGCCTGCTCGTAGGCCTCTTCTTCGGTCTGAGCGACAAACACTTCCTTGTCCGGGCCATACCATGCCGGAATCCGATGCCCCCACCAGAGTTGCCGTGAAATGCACCATGGCTGGATGTTCCGCATCCATTCGAAATAGGTCTTTTCCCAGTTCTTTGGAACGAAAGTCGTTTCGCCCTTCTCCACCGCTTCAATGGCGGGCTTGGCGAGCGTCGCCGCATCCACATACCACTGGTCCGTCAGAAACGGCTCGATGACGTCGTTCGACCGATCGCCATAGGGAATGGCGTGGCGATGATCGTCGATCTTGTCGAGCATTCCCAGCTCATCAAGCGCTGAGACAATCTCCTTGCGGACATCAAAGCGGTCCTTGCCGTGATAGGCGGTGACAGCTTGATGGGCCTGCGGCGCGCCCTCGAGGAAGGCTTCATTGCTGTCGAGCAAGAGCTTCCCGCGGGTATCAAGGATGTTGATCATGCGCAGGTCGTTGCGGCGGCCAACTTCAAAGTCATTGAAGTCATGCGCAGGCGTAATTTTCACGGCACCTGAGCCCTGTGTCGGGTCGGCGTGCTCGTCTGCAACAATAGGGATGCGGCGTCCGGTGATCGGCAACACGACATGTGAGCCAATGAGATGCTTATAGCGCTCATCTTCTGCATTCACGGCGACGCCGGTGTCACCCAGCATGGTTTCCGGACGCGTTGTTGCAACAACAATGTAGTCGCGCGTTTCATAGGCGGTCGGATTGCCGTCGTCGTCATGCTCCGTTGGAAACTCATAGGTTTTTCCATCGGCAAGCGGATAGCGGAAATGCCACAGATGCCCGTTGACGTCCGTGGGCACCACTTCGAGGTCCGAGATCGCGGTCTCAAGCGTCGGGTCCCAGTTCACAAGGCGCTTGTCCTTGTAGATCAGCCCTTCCTTGTAGAGCTGAACAAACACCTTGAGGACGGCCTTGGACATGCCGTCATCCATGGTGAAGCGCTCGCGCGACCAGTCGCAGGAGGCACCAAGGCGGCGCAGCTGATTGGTGATCGTGCTGCCGCTTTCAGCCTTCCATTCCCAGACGCGTTCAATAAAGGCATCCCGGCCCATTTCACGACGCGACGAATTGTTGCCTTGCTCCGCAAGCTGACGTTCAACGACTGCCTGGGTGGCAATGCCCGCATGGTCCGTGCCCGGCTGCCATAACACGTCCTTGCCACGCATGCGCTCAAACCGGATCAGAATGTCCTGCAACGTATTGTTGAGGGCATGACCCATATGCAGGGAGCCGGTCACATTGGGTGGCGGAATGACGATTGAGTACGGGGTAGCACCCGCTGCAACGCGCTCAGGATCACCGCCCTTGAAGGCACCGGTTTCTTCCCACTCGGCGTAGATACGTGGCTCAGCCGTCTGAGGCTGGAAGGACTTCTCAAGCATTGTGTGTCTGGACCTTGCCCATGCCTGCCGCAGGAAGCCTGCAATCAGGGGGGCGAATAAACAAAAAAGCCGGTTCCGCTGCGAATGCCTGATTTGGCATCACAAGGGAACCGGCTGGTTTTAACGCAAAGAGCCTCAATGACAACAAGGGGCTCGAAAACTACGTGATTACCGCCGGCGACGGCGGCCCACACGCTCTACTTCTTCAGCTACGGCTGCTTCAACGATGGTTGGCAGATTTTCATCCAGCCAGGCCTTCATCATGGGCCGCAGAAGGTCTTGAACGAGGCCTTCCAGGGTGCCTGACTCGCCATCACCTGAAATCCGCATATCGTCCGTAAGACGATCAAACGCGGCCGTTGCTGCGGCTGACGCTTCAGCAGACATCAAAGAAGTCGGCTCCGGTGTTGGTGCCGTGTTTGCAACGGGCACTGGTGCCGCCACGGGTGCAGGCTCTGGAGCCGGTTCAGGCTCAGGCGTCCGATCAATGGCCATAAGATCGCTGTCTTCGCCTGTGTCGAATGGATCATCCGCAACAGGCTCGGTGGCAACGGGTTCAGGCTCTGCGACCGGTTCTGGTTCCGGTTCGGGCTCTGCAGCCATTTCCGGCTCTGGCTCTGGTTCGGGCTCAGGCTCCGGTTCTGGCTCAACTTCGGCAATATCCGTCAGTTCCAGGACATCGTCTTCGTCGTCAGCATCATCTTCGGCGACCATGAGGTCTTCGATGGGGGTTGCTTCTTCTTCAGCCGCATCTGGTTCGGCCGCAGCTTCCACAGCCTCTGCAGCTTCAGCTTCAGGAGCAGCTGCGCCTTCCGCACCTTCTTCCTCACCATCCTCGGAGATAATCCGACGGATCGAGGCGAGAATTTCTTCCATGGAAGGTTCGGCCTGGGTGCCTTGTTCGCTCATCGTATCACTCACCGCATGCTGCGCACTAAACCGGTTCTGCGCGCTAAATCTGTTTTGGCCTGCTCCTGACAAGGAGCCGACTCGAGGAAAAACCTCTGTATCCAATTGAGTTGAGCCTAGCCTAGCCGCAAGGCCAATTAAAGGCAGGCAAACCCTAAAGGGAGATAGTTATCCAAGCAGTTTCGGCCAGAAACAGTTAACTCCAGCCTATTGTGGCGAAGAAAACAGCACTTCCCACCGGGAAGACCCGGCTGTCGCATACATCTGCAGTGTACCTAGAGCTGTGACGCAGCATCGGTGCCTGATTCGGGAGCCACATCGTCCGGCTCATCATCAATGCCCCAGCCGATCCATTGACCGCTGACGTCATCGTAGTTCTGACCCGGATCATACTGGTCGACTGGCAGGGCCAGGTAACCGGCATTCAGGCGGCCGATTGCCGACAGCACCTGATAGGCAGCGACATAGGCATTACGCTCTGACGTCACCAGGGCAACGCGTGAGTCCAACAGCTCCTGCTCGGCATCGAGAACGTCAAGCGTTGTGCGTGAGCCGACCTGTGCTTCCTGCTGAACACCGTCAAGAGCGATCTCGTTGGCACGCACCTGCTCGCGGTCTGACACAATACGGGCATTGGCGGCACGGTAGTTTTCCCAGGCACTTGCAACGCCTTCTTCAACCGAGCGAGTCGCTTCGCGGATCTGCAGGCGAGACTGGCTGTTCAGCTGCTTGGCCTGGCGGATCTGGCTGTATTCGGCACCTGACTGATAAAGCGGGATCGTCAGCCGGCCAGTTACGGATGCGGTTTCAGAACTCTTCACTGTCGAGCTTGGATTGTCTGACTGACTGTAGTCGCCCTGCACGGTGAGTGTCGGCAGCAAACCACCCTGTGCCGTCCGAATGGCATGGCGTGAGGCTTCTTCCGCAAAACGGGCTGCAACCAATGTCGGGTTGTTGACCGTTGCTGTGGCGAGCGCAGCATCTTCACTCTCAGGCAGTGGCGGCAGAACGGGTGCTGCCTGAAGGGTGCCCGGCGCAGATCCAACCACCCGTTCATAGGTGGCGCGTGAGTTGATGAGATTGGCCTGCGCCTGAATGAGCGAGGATTCCGAGCGGCTGAGGCGGGCTTCCGACTGGGCCACATCCGTCCGCGTGATCTCGCCCACATCGAAGCGATCCTGCGAGGCTTCAAGCTGGCGCTGCAGCACGCTTACGTTGTTCTGATTGAGCTCGACGGTGGCGGTATCGCGCAGCACGTCCATATAGGCCGTCACGGCGCTCAGCAGCACATCCTGTTCTGTGCTGGTCAGTTGAGCGCGGCCCGCGGCAACCTGTGCCTTGGCCTGACGGGTCTGGGAGACGGTCCGTCCGCCGCGGAAGATGTTCTGCTGAACGGTGACCGTGCCGGTGTTTGTGGTGCGGTCATCCTTGGCGGTAAGCGAGGTAAGGCCCGCGCCTGATCGCAGATCGCTGTCGGACTGGGTGAACTGGCTGGTTCCGGTCGCGGAAATCGACGGGCGCCAGTTGGCCAGGGCCTGATTGACGTTTTCGTCAGTCGCGCGAAGCTCGGCACGGGCCGCCTGAAGCGTCGGATTGGAGCCATATGTGGCCACCAAAGCGTCCTGCAGAGTTTCCGCCGACGCTGCTGTCATGCCGCCCGCAAATACGAGAGAAAGCGAAAGAGCCGCAAAAGATGCGCCGCTGCGCAGCTTCTTGGCCAGAAAGTCCGCTGAATAATTGCTCAAAACATGCCCCGCTTGTGCCCTGTCGGTGCGATGTGCACCTCAGCTGCTTATGTCAGTCCTATATAGGGTGCCGGTAGAAGCCGGTTCAACACAGTCGCGCTAAAAAGTGGACAAATCGTCTGCATATCAGCCGTGAATCGGCCATTGGTGGCCCCTAAACACAGGTTTTACGCGTAAAAAGCCCAACTGGTTGTGTGGTTTAGGCCGGTTGTGGGCGAATTGTTGCCTAAAAGACAAAAGCCTGAGGTTTTTCAAAACCGGGTGCTGGCGCAACCGCAGCGCTGAATTCCGCACGGGCACTTGCTTCACCGCCGGTGGCCTCAAACACGTGAGCCTTGCCCGCAAGGCCCTGCCCGATCACACACACAAGCTTTCCGCCGTCTTTTAGCTGGCTGCACAGAGCTGCAGGGGCTTCTGGCAGGGCTCCATCAACGATGATGGCGTCAAAAGGAGCCTGATCCGGACATCCGTCCTGCAGAGCACCTTCAATGATCGCCACATTGTCAGCGCCCGCCTCTGTCAGGTTCTGACCCGCATGGCTGGCCAGAGTGGCGTCGCTCTCCAGAGCCACGACTGTTTCAGCCAGTTTTGAAACGACCGCCGGGCCATACCCAAGGCCCGCGCCAACATAGAGGACCAGGGCACCCGGCTTGATGTCTGCAAACTGTAGAAGACGGGCGAAGACACGCGGCTCCATGATGAAGCGCTGAACGCCTTCTTCTGAAGTGTGAATGACAAAGTCTTCGTCCTGATAGGCCACAGACCGTTTGGCAGCAGGCACGAACAGTTCACGCGGCGTATCTGACATGGCCTGAAGCACAGACTTGTCCGTCACGTCATTGGGACGGATCTGGCTTTCGATCATGTTGTAGCGAGCTGAAGCAAAATCGAGCATGGGTTCGGCCTGACCTGAAAGAGGCAACAATCGGCAAAATGCTGACGGTTGCACCAATAATAGCGTTATCGGGCCTTATAGTCAGCGGCTTGGTGGCTGACAATGCGTCCCAGTGTGCTCAGAAGGAACATACCGTGTTTTCCGCGATTGTTTGGCGGCGCACCATCTGCTATAGCCCCCTGCCTTGGATGGATCCTGTCCTTTTGGACACCCTATTCAGGTTGAGGCCACGTGGCGGAGTGGTTACGTGCCGGACTGCAAATCCGTTTACCCCGGTTCGATTCCGGGCGTGGCCTCCAACTTTCCCAAATCAGATGCAACGTCGAACCCGATGCCGGCCTAAGGCACGGGCGGCTCAGGCTGTTTCCGTTTCAGACGCGGCTTTGGCTTTCTGCGCCGCCTTGGCTTCCTTGCGGCGTCCATACCAGACTTCCAGCCGCCGCCGCATCCGGCGCACGCGCCACGAGTCCACGGACAGAACGAGCAGGCCCAGCGGGATCATCCAGAAGCCGATTATTGGCAGGAAGCCGAGCATGCCCAGGAACACCAAAACGACACCCAGGGCGATGCGGACCGGTTTTGAACCCGGAACAGCATAGGATCGTTTGCCAAGTTTGATTCGTGCCATGGGCCTCTGTGCAGTCAAATTGCAGTTTGCGCCGGATTTTGAGTTTCAAACGGCCCAAGTCCTGACAATGCAGTGCGGATAACCCCACACGTAGGCGGGAATGTGGCTGGTGTTAACCCGAACAAGACGAGATTTGTTGCATTCTGGCGAAATGGGGCTTTGCAAGGCGTTAAGGGCTTTGCTATAGCCCTGCATCTCGCACGGAGCGGCTGACCAATGGCTGCTTTGTGAGTGTTCCCCGGTAGCTCAGTTGGTAGAGCAAGCGGCTGTTAACCGCTTTGTCGCTGGTTCGAGTCCGGCCCGGGGAGCCATTTTCTTTCAGGGGCCACCAACACCCCTTCTTCATTGCTGAAAAACAATCGGCCCAGACCCGTCGGGCCAGCCTTATCGCTCGATTTGTCTAAAGGGCGATGCCCAGGGCACCGAAGGCTGCAATCGTCCCAAATCCATAGATTGCCGGCAGCCTGAAAAACATGCCATGGCCAAATATGGCTATGTACAGCGGCACCAGAGCGCTGCCTACGCTGTAGAGCGTTGCCGCAACCGCCAGTTCGATCGGGCCGCCATAGATAGCCAGATAGCCATAGGTCAAACACAAAGCGGCCATGCCGACGCTGGCGGAGTGCCAGGCCATGTAGCTCATCCAGCGGATCATGTCCGGCAGATCAGGTTGGGCCATTAAGGGGCGCACATAGGCGCGCCCGCCCGCAATCACATGGACGAGAAAAAGCACCAGCGCTGCACCGGATGCTGCGAAAAGCCATATCGAGTTCATTTTGATTCCCCCTAGGTGAAATCATCTTAGCGGGCTGTCGAGATGGCAAAAAGGTGCTCCAGACCACTGCAATCAGCGTCACCTGCGCCATTGGACGTTTTCAGACGCCATCATGAGCCAGCCGACTGCAGCCCGCGTCTCCTGTGATAATGTTCGCCCATGCTTGATTTTCCCACATGCCTGAAAGCGATGCGCCAGCGCGATGCCGCATTTGATGGGGTGTTTTTTATCGGTGTGCGGACGACCGGCATTTACTGTCGTCCGGTCTGTCGGGTGAAAACACCCATGGAAAAGAACGTGACGTTCCATCCAAGTGCTGCGGCTGCCGAGCAGGCAGGGTTTCGCCCTTGTCTGAGATGTCGCCCGGAAACAGCGCCGTTCAGCCCCGCGTGGAATGGCACGCGCACCACCGCGGACCGCGCCATGCGCCTCATTGCGCAAGGTGCACTCAACAGCGGGTCGGTTGAGGAGCTCGCCGACCGTCTGGGAATCGGCGCTAGGCATCTAAGCCGCCTCCTGCAGGAACACATTGGCGCTTCACCCAAGCAGATTGCGCAGACGTTGCGTATCCACAAGGCCAAACGCCTGCTGGATCAAACAGACCTGTCCATGGCGGACATCGCCGTTGAAGCTGGATTTGGCAGCACCCGACGGTTCAATGCTGCGTTTAACAAGCTCTATGGACGTGCGCCCTCGTCATTCCGAAAGAAAAAGCCTGCGGCCCGTCAAGCCGCCCGATCGCGGCGCTCTGCACTGTTGGATCAGATCAGCGCACCGGTCGCGTAAATCTGCCCGCCTGAAACCGCGGGTGTGAATCCGGTGTGAGGTCACCTAAACTGTGACTCATGACCCTTATTCTCAAACTTCTTGCTCCCCTGATCTTGATGGCGGCCCTGGGGCTGCCGACAACGGCCACAGCCCAGACATGCCCCATCGATCGCCCCGTGGTCCTTGCCGGCCTCGATTGGGATTCCGCGCGCTTTCACAACGCCGTTGCCGCGCGGCTTTTGTCGGCGGGCTACGGGTGTGAAACAGCCAACATTCCCGGGTCCACCATTCCCCTCACCAACGGTCTCGCCCGAGGCGACATTGATGTGATGATGGAAGTCTGGCGCAACAATCTGGCGGCCGCCTGGGTCAAGGCGGTGGACCGTGGTCAGGTCGTGGATATCGGCGCCAACTTTCCCGACGCTGTGCAAGGCTGGTACGTGCCGCGATATGTGGTGGACGGACCTGACGCCCCTGCCCCGGATCTCAAGCATGTCAGCGACCTGCCCAACTACACGGACCTGTTCAAGGATCGCGAAGAACCCGGCAAAGGCCGGTTCTACAATTGCATCACCGGGTGGTCCTGCGAGATCGTCAACACACGCAAGCTCAAGGCTTACGGTCTTGATGATCTGTACACAAACTTTCGACCCGGCACGAGCGAGGCACTGTCAGCTGCTGTTGCCGGGGCAGTAAGACGCAAGCGTCCGATCCTGTTTTATTACTGGGAACCGACATGGCTGGCCGGGCTTCATGATCTCGTAAAGCTGGAAGAACCTGCCTACGATCAGGACGCCTTCAGCGCCCTGAGGGACCCGGACCTGCCCTTGCTGACGGGTGTGGAATACCCCGTTGCGGCGGTTGCCATTGGTGTGAACACCGAATTTGAAGCAGCCGCGCCGGAAATCATTGCCATGCTGAAGGCCTACAACACCACCTCACAAATGGTCTCCAATGTCCTGGCGCAAATGCGGGAGAACGACCTGTCGGATGAGGAAGCCGCCGATTGGTTCCTGTCGACCCACCCAGATCATTGGGCCGACTGGGTTTCGGAAGATGCACGAGTGCGCATTCTTGCAGCTCTGGCCGGACAGTAAGGCCACATCTTGTTTCCCGATTTCGGCACCCCTCTGCGAGACGCGGCCAACGCGGCAATTGATTGGCTGATCATCACCCATGGCAACAGCTTTGACGCCGTGTCTGATGCCTTGCTGGGAGCTTTCCTGTTTGTGGAATTGCCGCTGCGCGCCATGCCTCCTTGGGCTGTGTTGCTGGTGGTCGCAGTCCTGGCCTTTGCGGCATCCCGCAAAATCCTGCTGATGCTTGTGTGCACCGGCGGCATGTGGCTGCTTGGCGCGCTTGGGGTCTGGGACGAGGCCATGCAGAGCCTTGCCATTGTGCTGGTATCGGTTGGTGTGTGCGCCATCTTTGGTGTGCCGCTTGGCATAGCCATGGCCAAAAGCGCGATGGTCCGCCGACTGCTCTCGCCGGTGCTGGACCTGATGCAGACCATCCCCAGCTTCGTCTATCTCATTCCCGTTGCCATGTTGCTGGGCCTGGGCAAGGTCCCGGCGATCCTTGCAACGGTGGTCTATGCCCTGCCCCCGCTTATTCGTTTGACGGATCTGGGTCTGCGCCTGATTGAACAGGAGTTGCTTGAGGCGGCAGACGCCTTTGGCGCGACCGCGATGCAGCGCCTTGTATCCGTTGAACTGCCCCTTGCCGCCCCCAATATTCTGCAAGGCATCAACCAGACAACCATGATGGCACTGGCGATGGTCGTCATCGCGTCCATGGTGGGCGCGCCCGGCCTTGGTCAGACGGTTCTGGAAGGGTTGCAGCGCGCCGACGTTGGCAAGGGATTGATCGGTGGTCTGTCCATTGTGTTGCTTGCCATTGTGCTTGATCGCATCACGCAGGCTTTCGGCACCCGTCGCCTGACCTCGCGCGGGGACGATACGAAATGATCTCCATCGATCAGGCATCACTTCTGTTTGGCGGCAATCCACGTGCGGTGCGTCAGGGAATCGTTGCCGCCCAACAAAGCGCTGGCCGCGACCGGATACGGGATCAACTTGGTGTGACCCTGGCGCTCGATGATGTGTCACTGGACATCCAGGACGGTGAGTTGTTCGTGGTCATGGGCCTGTCGGGCTCAGGAAAATCCACATTGGTCCGCCTGATCAACGGCTTGTTGTCGCCACATGCGGGATCCGTGACTGTGGATGGTGTTACCGTGAGTGGGCTCTCCAAACCCGACCTGATTGCGTTCCGGCGCGAGCGCATCGCCATGGTCTTCCAGAGCTTCGCGCTGTTCCCTCACCGCACGGTTGGGGAGAACGCGGCTTTCGGTCTTAAGGTCGCCGGGATGAATAAGGCTGATCGAGAGGCGCGGGCTAGCAAATTGCTGGGGCGCGTCGGCCTGGGGGCTCATGGCACGTCGTACCCGCACCAGCTGTCCGGGGGAATGCGCCAAAGGGTAGGTCTGGCCCGCGCTTTATGTGTCGAGTCGCCTATCATGCTGCTCGATGAGCCGTTTTCGGCTTTGGACCCCATCACGCGTGTTGATCTGCAGGACCTTCTGCTTGAGCTCCAGGCTGAATTGGCCCGCACCATTGTGTTCGTCACCCACGACTTTTCAGAAGCTGCCCGTTTGGCGGACCGTATGGCTGTTCTTGAAAACGGGCGCGTTGCCCAGATTGGCACCCCGGCCGCCATCAGGTCGGCACCTGCAACCAGCCATGTGGCCCGCTTTATTGAGGCCGCCACGCAAACAGCCCCGTAATCAGCCCGAAAATGATCCAAAAGCGGTCCGGGGCCGTAGAAAAACCATACTGAATTTGCGTCAACGGACGCGCCACTTGCCCCAATTTCGGGGTTCTGCATTAGGTTTTTCTTTTGAACAACGCCCCCGTCATTGTTTGGTTCAGGCAGGATCTGCGTATTGCGGACAACGCGGCGCTGTTGGCGGCTTCGGCATCCGGCCAGCCGGTCGTTGCCCTGTACATACTGGATGATGAGACTCCCGGTGAGTGGCGTATTGGCGGAGCAAGCCGCTGGTGGCTTCACCATTCTCTGGCGTCGCTTAAAGCTGACCTGGATGGGCTTGGTACCGAACTGATCCTGCGCAAGGGCCACGCGGCACACGTTCTCAAGGACATGGTCTCCCAGACCAAGGCCACTGCGGTTCACTGGAACCGGTTGTATGAGCCCTATGCGATTGCTCGCGACAAGGCGCTGAAGGCTGACCTTCAGGCCATGGACATTGACGTCAGCAGCTACAATGCGAGCCTTCTGTTTGAGCCATGGTCAGCAAAAACCAAGACCGGTGGACCCTACCGTGTATTTACGCCCTTCTGGCGCAATTGCATGCGCGAACTTGATGCGCCGGAACACCCCAAAGAAGCGCCCCGCAAACTGACATCCCCGAAGGATGGCCCGGCCTCTGATACTCTGGATAGCTGGCATCTGTTGCCAACACGCCCGGACTGGGCTGGTGGTCTGGCAGACCAATGGTCACCTGGCTCAAAGGGGGCTAGCGCAAGGTTGGGTCGTTTCCTTGACGAGGCGGCCGGAGGCTACAAAGAGGCACGCGACATGCCTGGCGTCGATGGAACGTCAGGCCTGTCTCCTCATTTGCACTTTGGCGAAATCAGCCCGCGTCACGCTTTTTGGGCGGCCAAGTCTCATGCGGACAAGCATCCGGCTCAGACCACGAGCGTTGACAAATTCATTGCAGAATTGGGCTGGCGTGAGTTTGCCTATCATCTGCTCTATCACTTCCCGAACATTCCAACCGACAACTATCAGGACAAGTTTGACGGCTTCCCCTGGCGCGACGACGCAGAAGGTCTTGCTGCCTGGCAAAAGGGCATGACGGGATACCCCATGGTGGACGCCGGCATGCGTCAGCTATGGCAGACCGGCTGGATGCATAACCGTGTACGGATGATCGTCGCATCCTTCCTTGCCAAGCATTTGATGGTGCACTGGCGCGAAGGCGAGAGTTGGTTCTGGGACACTCTGGTGGATGCTGATCTGGCCGCCAATGCCGCCAGCTGGCAGTGGGTGGCCGGCTCCGGGGCAGATGCGGCACCCTATTTCAGGATTTTCAACCCGATGACCCAGGGAAACAAATTTGATCCGGATGGCGATTATGTTCGCAAATATGTGCCGGAACTTGCAAAACTACCCAACAAGTATCTGTTCTCTCCCTGGACCGCTCCCGAAGGCGTGCTTGATCAGGCAGGCGTTGTTCTGGGAACGGACTACCCACGACCCATCGTAGATCACTCAGACGCGCGCGAGCGGGCCTTGTGTGGATATAGCGAAATCAAGAAGGCCAGCTGAGTGCTTGCCACATATTGGCGTCACTTTGATGCCGCGCGCCTTGCGTAGAAAGACACTGACCGACCATGAAAATTGCAATTGCCGGAACTGGTATCTCCTCCAACGCTGCAGCCCATGTGCTGTCGCGCCATCACGAGGTGACGATTTACGAAAAGCAGGACCGTATTGGTGGTCATTCAAACACGGTGGATGTGGACTATGACGGTGTCAGCATTCCCGTCGATACCGGGTTCATTGTGTACAACGAACACAATTATCCACGTATGACGAAGCTGTTTGCCGAGCTTGGCGTGGAGACGCAGGACAGTGATATGAGCTTTGCTGTCTCCACCATGGGGGGCGCATTCGAGTGGTCAGGACGCACAGTGCGCAGCGTGTTTGCCCAACGGCGCAATCTTTTCAGCCCCGGCTTCTTGTTCATGCTGCGAGAGATTTTCCGGTTCAATCGCCTCGCGCGTGAGGATCTGGAGACGGGCCTCAAGGAAAGCGTGTCTCTGGGCGACTATCTGACCAGCCACAAATTTTCCGCGCGCTTCAAGCGCGACTATCTGCTGCCCATGGGCGCTGCTATCTGGTCCACACCTGCCAGTGAGATGTTGCGCTTTCCGGCACGCAGCTTTCTGGATTTCTTCCGCAACCACCGTCTCATTGATGAGGATCGCCCCCAGTGGCGCACCGTCACGGGCGGCTCTCGCTCCTACGTCAAAAAGCTGACAGCGCCGTTTGCAGACCGTATCCGGCTCGGTGTCGGCATTGCCAAGGTGACCCGTAACGACGGTCGGGTGCAGGTGACGGATACCAACGGCAATACCGAAGAATTTGATCACATCGTCATTGGTGCGCATTCGGATGAAGCGCTGGCCATGTTGTCGGATGCATCTGAAGCAGAAAACCGGCTCCTTGGCGCTGTGCGCTACGGACCCAACAAGGTCTATCTGCACCGTGACCCTGCGCTGATGCCACGTCGTCGTCGTGCATGGTCCGCATGGAACTATCTGTCACCGGGCCGTATCGACAAGGGCAGCCACTTGTCAGTGACCTACTGGATGAACCAGCTTCAGGGGATTGATGAAAAATATCCTCTGTTCGTGACGCTCAATCCGGTGGCCCCGCCCAAGGCGAACCTGACTTTTGCGGAATTGAACTACGATCACCCGATGTTTGATGCGCAGGCGCTGGATGCCCAAAAGGAAATCTCGTCTCTGCAGGGCCAGAGCAATACCTGGTTCTGTGGCGCGTGGCTTGGGTATGGTTTCCATGAAGATGGACTGTCCTCTGGGCTGGATGTCGCTCAGATGGTGCTCGACGCAAATGCAGGTGACACCGCTGCGCCCGCAAGCATTGAACCGTTTGTTGAGGCCGCCGAGTGACGGGCACCCTACCCACTCCTGCAATCAATGACCCAGCCGCCCGGCTGTATTTCGGGCGGGTCATCCACGCGCGCTCGCGCCCGCGCAAGCACCGCTTTGCGTACAAGGTCTTTTCAATGCTGATCAACATCGATCGGCTTGAGGATGCTGCGAAGACCAGCCGGCTGTTCTCTCTCGATCGGTTCAATCTGTTCAGTTTTCATCGCCGGGATCACGGTCCCAAAGACGGCAGTTCATTGCGCACCCACATCGACACGCTGCTGAGTGACGCTGACCTGCCTGCGCCTGCCAAGATCAAGCTGCTCTGCTATCCGCGTATTCTTGGATATGTGTTCAATCCGTTGTCGGTCTATTACTGCTACGACGCGGCGGGACAATTGTCCGTGCTGGTCTACCAAGTCCACAACACATTCGGCGATGTGCACAGCTACATCGCGCCTGTGTCAGACGCTGAGCAAAAAGGTCGTGTGGTTCATCAGTCCCGGGACAAGAACCTGCACGTCTCGCCTTTCGTTGGCATGGCCGCGTCCTACCATTTTGCTCTTGATGACCCTGCTGAAACGATTGGCATCCGCATTCGTGAAACAGATGAAGACGGGCCGTTTTTGCTGGCCACGTTTGATGGCAAGGCTCGCCCCTTTTCAACAGCGACGCTGGCCCAGGCGTTTGTCAAATACCCCCTCATGACACTCAAGATTGTCGGGGCCATTCATTTTGAGGCACTGCGGTTGTGGCTCAAAGGCGTGCCGTTTTTTACCAGTCCACTGCAGGCGCCCGCGCGTTCCAGTTTGGATGGTCCTTCGCAAGGTGCACGAGGAAATGCAATCGACCCTGCAAAGGCGCCGGAAAAACGCTATACTGATCCCGCAAAAACAAAGGCAGCCTGAGCGACATGACGACCACTGATATGTCAGACGTTGCCGCGCAGGGACGCCCTGCGCCTGTTGTGGCAACCCCGGAAATTCTGGACGGTCTGTCTGGTGTGCCGCGTCTCGTGCGTTTTTCACTGCGCATGCTCCTCAATATCCAAAGCGGCAGCCTGACGGTCTGTTTGCCGGATCAAGCACCCTTGCGGTTTGTAGGCAAGGAACCCGGCGACCACGGCGAAGTTGAATTGAAGCACTATCGTACGGTGCGCCGGCTGCTGGCCGGTGGCGGCATCGGTTTTGGAGAGGCCTATATCGCCGGCGACGTGGACTCGCCGGATATGGCGAAGTTCCTGGAAGTGTTTGCCCGCAACCGCACCATGATGTTGCAAGCGCTGCGCATGGGCCTTTTTGACTGGGTAAACAAGCTCTATCACAAGCTGCACAAGAACACGCGCAAGGGCTCTGAGCGCAACATCCATGCGCACTACGATCTGGGCAATGAGTTCTACGGCCTGTGGCTTGATCCAACGATGACATATTCGTCCGCGATCTTTAAGCCCGGCATGAACGATCTGGCGTCAGCCCAACGTGAAAAATATCGTGCGCTGGCCGAAAGCATGCAGCTCGACGCCTCGCACCACGTGCTGGAAATCGGCTGCGGCTGGGGTGGCTTTGCGGAGTTTGCAGCCAGCGAAATTGGCTGCCGGGTCACCGGCATCACAATCTCCAAGGAACAACTGGAGTTTGCCCGCGAGCGTGTGCAGCGCGCTGGACTGAGCGACAAGGTTGAAATCCGCTATCAGGACTACCGCGACGTCAACGAGACGTTTGACCGGGTTGCCTCGATCGAGATGTTTGAAGCGGTTGGTGAGGACTATTGGCCAACCTACTTCCAGCAGGTCCGCAATGTACTCAAACCCGGCGGCAAGGCCGGCTTGCAGATCATCACCATTGCGGATGATGCCTATGAAGACTACCGCAACACTGCGGACTTCATTCAGCGCTACATATTTCCCGGTGGCATGCTTCCCTCGCCTACAGCCCTGCGTGATCAGATCAGCAAGGCGGGACTGGTTCTGACCGGCAACCGGGAATTTGGACGCGACTACGCCCGCACCCTGCGCATGTGGCAGGAGAGTTTCGCTGAAGCATGGCCAAAGATCGAACCACTTGGATTTGACGAGCGGTTCAAGCGGCTCTGGCACTTCTATCTGGCCTATTGCGAGGCTGGCTTCAGTTCAGCCAACACCGACGTGACCCAGGTCACACTTGCGCGCGCCTGATCTCATTTGATGTCCTCCCGTACATCGACGTTCTGGTGGTACGCACTGCCGGGCCTTCCGCTCGCAGCACTTACGTTGCCGGTATATGTGTTCGTGCCGGCCTTCTATGCAGAGCTTGGCGTATCTCTGGCCTTGATCGGAACTGTGTTGCTCGGCGTCCGCCTGCTGGACGCCATTTCTGATCCCGCCATTGGCTTCTTGAGTGACAGACTTCGCCTTCCCGGCGGCCGCCGAAAGCCGTGGATGATCATTGGCCTCATACCCACCATGCTTGCGGTCTGGATGGTGTTCGTCCCCTCGCAGACGCCGTCAGCGACTTACCTTTTTGTCTGGAGTGCCGTGCTATCGGTAGGCTGGACCCTGATGATCCTGCCCTACAACGCGTGGGGCGCTGAACTTGCTGATGACTATGACGGTCGCACAGCGGTTACCGCGCGACGCGAAGGCATGGTGGTGGCGGGCACGTTGCTGGCCACGGCAACGCCCGCCGTGCTGGCGGCGCTGGGTGTAATCGGAACGTCGGCCGCCCTTGAGATACTCGCACTGGGTTTGGTTGTGCTGCTACCGCTGACAGTTGCCCTGTGCCTGTGGCGCGTTCCATCACCCCCTGACAAAAGCCGTCAGCGTGTGGCGCTGGGCGCCGGTCTGCGGGCGATCGGGTCAAACAAGTCTTTCGTCCGGCTTGTCTCCGCCTACCTCATCAACGGGTGGGCCAACGGCCTGCCCGCGACGCTCTTTGTGCTCTTCGTCACGCACGTGCTTGTGGCGCCTGAGATGGTAGGCCCGCTTTTGTTCCTCTACTTCCTGTCAGGTGTGCTGGCCATTCCTGGATGGGTCTGGCTGTCGCGCCGGTGGAGCAAACACCGTGTCTGGGTCGGCTCGATGACGCTTGCCTGCGTCACCTTCCTCTGGGTTCCGTTCCTGGGCGCGGGCGACGTCCTGTGGTTTGCCGTGATCTGCGTGCTGTCCGGTTTTGCGGTTGGAGCTGACCTTGTGCTGCCCGCGGCCATTCAGGCCGACGTGGTGGATGTAGACACAGCAGACACTGGCGAACAGCGCACGGGTCTCTACTTCGCGCTCTGGAGCCTTGCCACAAAACTCTCACTGGCGCTCGCAGCCGGTGTGGCCTTTCCCCTTCTTGCTTTTGTGGGCTTTCAGGCAGATACCCTTCCAGGGCTCGACAGCACGAACACAAATGGAAGTTTATTTGCTGTTTCAATGCTTTATGCCGGTTTGCCGGTGATCCTAAAGCTGCCAGCGCTCGTACTTATGTGGAATTTTCCATTGAGCCGGGAAGCTCAGGAAGACCTGCAGACGCGGATTTCGGCGGCTGCTTCCTCCTCCTGATCCAATTGCGGGCCCCGGCCCCGTCAGTGGACGAGTGCGAGCTGCCTCATGAGTGAGAACAGACATTACGAAGACGCAGAAGCTGCATCAGGCCTCGAGTTGCGTCTCGAAGAGTTTTTTGATGGATCGTTGGACGCAGAGGGCGAGTTCCGCGACCCCTTCGGCCGCGTCCGTCGGACCTTCCACGCTCGTGTCACCGGCAAACGCGATGGCAACACCATCCGTATCCACGAAAAGTTTCACTACCACGATGGCCAGATAGATGAACGCGAGTGGGTTATTCGTGCCCATGGTGATGGCCGCTACACAGGTGAAGCAACAGACGTTGTTGGTATTGCAGAAGGCAAGGTAGAAGGCCCGCGCCTGCGCTGGTCCTATCCGATTGATTTTCCCATTGGGGGTCGCGCCTGGCGGCTCAACTTCGATGACGAGTTTAAGCTGTGCGAGCCCGATGCGCTGGTCAATACGGCAAGTGTGAAGAAGTTTGGTCTGCCCTTCGGCACTGTGCGCCAAACGATTTCACGACGCACATCAAGAGGCAGTTAAGCACCTCGTAAGGTAGCTAACTGCTACGCGTCGCCTGTGGGAACATCCGGTGTGGTGTGAGGGTCATCCCAGCCTGTCAGCTTCCTGACAAGGGCCAGCCGCCACGTGGTCGGCAGAAAATCCAGTGCTTTGAGGACATAGGTAAAGCGACGCGGGAACGTCAGTTCAAACCGCGTTGACTTGAGCCCATCCACGATGCGGTCCGCCGCATCCGGTGACGCCATCAATGCAGGCATGGGGAACGGATTGTTCTTCGTGGCAGGCGTATCAATGAACCCAGGATTGACCACCTGAATCAGCAGGCCGATCGGATCAAGTTCGATGCGCAACGTCTCGGCCAGGTTGATCAGAGCTGCCTTGCTGGCACCATAGGCGGAACTCGTCGGCAGTCCGCCATACCCTGTCACTGATGCGACCAGGGCAATCTGACCTTTGCCACGGGCCTTCATGGACGCAATCGCCGGTTCCAGGCAATTGGCGACACCCACAAGGTTTATGTCGAACGTGGACTGAAAGGCATCAGCGGTGAAATTGCGTGCATCAATCGGTTTGAACACGCCAGCATTCAGGATGCAAAGCGCCACTTTTCCAAACTGGTGTTCAACGCGCTCCACGATGCTCTGCATCGCAGCCTTGTCTGATACATCGCCAGCGAATGGACGGATCTCACCGGCAAGATCTTTGCTGAGTTCAGCCAATTCAGCCAACTCGCCTACCCGTCGGGCGGTTGCAACAACCTGCCAGCCATCTGCGGCCAGCCTGAGGGCGACATCGCGGCCGATGCCTGAACTCGCACCGGTCACCCAGGCTACGCCGTCTTCTTTAGTTACAGGGTCGGCCATGGATCCTCACATATGTCGGCGAAAATCATGTCTGTCACGACACCTTGGATCTGGTGACACGAAGGCCCTAAAGCAATGATTGGAATATCCGACCAATGCGCCCGGTAAGCTGCATGGGCGCTTCGGTCACAGCAAAGCAGATGCATGTCTCTCCGCGCTCGGCGATGGGTTTGTGGTCCACCGCATCATCAGCAAGTTCGATATCACCGGGGCCAAAACGTCCTGCATCATCGGAATACGCGCCTGATACCACCAGTGTTGCTTCCATGCCTTCGTGGGTGTGTTGTGGCACGGCCTTTCCCGGCTCGATACGCAACAGACGGGCAACAATGCCATCGTCCTCAAGGGCGCTGAGGCGATGTTCATATGCGCCGATGCCGCGCCACTTCCAGGGAACCTCCGAGAGCGGCTGCCCAATGGCGTCCAGTAATGAAGACGGCAACGCACTTTCATGGGCTTCAGACGTTGATTTCCGCCGCGGCGCGCTCATGACAGCAGTGCCCTCGAACTGCGCCAAAAGGGCGTCAGAGGTTGCTGCACGCATGGCAACAGGTTCAGCCTTTTCGAGAGACCAGCCGCCCACCTGTTCGATCCGATCAGCTGTGTGGCGCTGGTGCGGATTCATCTCCAGATAGCTCTGCGCAAGCAGGGCTGCGGCTCTTGGCAGCTGACCCAACGCGTACTGAGAAATAAGCCAGTCAATGGTTGGTGCAGGACGGTTTGTTCTTGGCGAATTCTGCATTCGAGGTCTCTTGGTCGTCCTTGGTTTTTCCACGCAAGTACAGGCGCGGAATTGGCTGAATTCCGCCAAATTTGGCGGAACTGGGTCGCAGTCTCTGAATTTCCCTGTAGATACGGACACATAAGCGATTTGGATCACTCAATGTGGTAAATGATGCATTGCGTCCAGGCAGGCTGCTCCCTATTTTCCAGTTTCCCCATGCTTCCAACCACATGAAAAATATGTGGATCGCATAAATCTACAGTTTCCAGTGAGGAATAACGTTCATGACATCTGCAACACCCGGGATCAGGAACGGCATTGTCGATGCCATCGGCAACACTCCTCTCATTCGCCTGAAAAAGGCCTCCGAGGAAACCGGCTGCGAAATTCTGGGTAAAGCGGAATTCATGAACCCCGGCCAGTCCGTCAAGGACCGGGCCGCACTCTTCATCATTCAGGACGCCATTAAGTCCGGTCGCCTCCAGCCCGGCGGCACCATCGTTGAAGGCACGGCCGGTAATACTGGAATCGGCCTTGCGCTGGTCGGCAATGCGCTTGGGTTCAAGACCGTGATTGTTATCCCGGAAACTCAGACCCAGGAAAAGAAAGACATGTTGCGTCTGGCCGGCGCGGAACTGATTGAAGTGCCAGCGCTGCCGTACAAGGACCCCAACAACTACGTGAAATACTCCGGTCGTCTGGCAGAAGAGCTGGCCGCCAAGGAACCCAAAGGCGCGATCTGGGCCAACCAGTTCGACAATGTTGCCAACCGTCAGGGCCATATCGAAACAACGGCGCCTGAAATCTGGGAACAGACGGACGGCAAGGTGGACGGGTTCATCTGTGCTGTCGGCACTGGCGGCACACTGGCAGGCGTGGCCATGGGCCTGCGCGAAAAGAAGAAAGACATCACCATCGGCATCGCCGATCCCATGGGGGCCGCGCTCTACAACTACTACGCCAACGGTGAACTCAAAGCCGAGGGCACGTCCATTACAGAGGGCATCGGTCAGGGTCGCATCACAGCCAACCTTGAAGGCCTCAAGGTAGATGAAGCATTCCAGATCCCGGACGAAGAAGCCCTGCCCGTCGCCTTTGACCTCCTGGAACATGAAGGCCTGTGTATGGGGTCATCAAGCGGCGTGAACGTGGCCGGTGCCATGCGCCTAGCCAAGAAGATGGGCCCCGGCCATACGATCGTGACGATCCTGTGTGACTTCGGCACCCGCTACCAGTCCAAGATGTTCAACCCGGCTTTCCTGAAGGAAAAGGGACTTCCCGTTCCTGGCTGGCTGGACAAGTAAGTGACTGCCGCACCGCATACGGATGATCCCCGGACGCTGGTGTCAGTCCAATGGGTGCGCGACCATATCTCTGATCCCCATCTGGTGCTGCTGGATGCTTCCTGGCACATGCCAGCGGCTGAGCGTGACCCGCGTGCCGAATACGGGCGCGACCATATTGCAGGCGCGCGGTTCTTCGATATCGATGCCATCAGCGATACTTCGTCACCCCTGCCCCATATGCTTCCTACGCCTGATGCCTTTGCCGCGTCAGTGGGTGGTCTTGGCATTTCGAATGCCGACCAGATTGTCATCTATGACACCGTCGGCATCTTCAGTGCCGCCAGAGCGTGGTGGATGTTTCGGGCCATGGGGCATGACAAAGTCGCCGTGATGGATGGCGGGCTTCCCGCGTGGTTGGCCTCAGGTGGCGCGACAACAGATGCCAAAGAACAATTTGAGCGTTCCACCTATGAGGCCCAGTTCAGCCCCCGCGCCGTAACGCCACTTTCTGCGATGCAGGCAGCGAGTGAGGGCGCCAGCCATGTCATTCTGGATGCGCGCCCGGCCGGACGCTTTGATGGCTCGCAGCCGGAGCCGCGGCCGGGGCTGCCCTCGGGTCACATGCCAAACGCAACAAGCCTTCCGTTTTCCAGCGTCGTTACGTCGGAGGGCTTCCTGAATGCCCCGTCCGACCTTGAGAACCTGTTCGCCGGATTGGGCGTTGGTGAAGAGATGAACATCATCACCACGTGTGGCTCTGGCGTGACGGCAGCCATCCTCACTTTGGCACTCGCACGCATAGGCGTGGAAGACACTTCGCTTTATGATGGATCCTGGACGGAATGGGGCAGCACCGACGGTTGCCCGATCGAGACCAGCTAGGACGTATTCATACGCATCGCAGGATGCAGGCTTAGGCGGGCATGGGCACCAAACACAAGACCACCGTTACCTTTCTCAGCATGGATGAGGACCCGGACAACCGGGTTCCCATACCGGCACGACGTCTGGCCTTGATGCGTAGTGTTGAGCCACCGGTGCATTACTATCGCTATCTCTATGATGCAGTAGGGCGTGACCACATCTGGGTGGACCGCAAGCGCAAGAGCGATGCGGACCTCCTGAGCATCATCCACGATGATCTGGTCGAAATTTATGTTCTTTACGTCGAGGGCTCACCAGCCGGATTTGCGGAACTGAACTTTCGTGAGCGCGGTGTATGTGAGCTAGCCTATATGGGCCTTATGCCGGAATTCGTCGGGGGCGGCCTTGGCGAATATCTGCTGGCGCAGGCGATTGAGATTGCCTGGCAGCATTCCATTACCAAACTGAAGGTGCAGACCTGCACATTGGACCACCCGCGCGCCCTCGGCCTGTATCAGCGTATGGGCTTTATGCCTTACGCTCAGACTGAGGCCGAAGTCGAAGAACTCGACTGAAACTCGATAAGGACATCACATGCGGCTGACACACATGCTGACACTCCTTGCAGGCATAGCATGCCTACCCTTTGCAGCGTTGGCCCATGAGAACCCGTTCGATTTCGGATCGAAGTATTATCAGGTTTCCGGCGTTGAAGACGGGGACACGCTGAATGTCCGTGCTGAAGCCACAGCGCGATCAGACACCATTGGTGAACTCGCGCCGGGCGCAGGACCCATTGAAGTGCTCTCTACCAAGGATGGCTGGGGGCAGATTGTCAGTCAGGAACGCAATGGCTGGGTGAGCCTCAGGTTTCTCAAAGAGGTCGACGTGCCTGTGTTGGGGGAAACGTCCCTGCCGGTCGGATTGACCTGCTTTGGAACCGAACCGTTCTGGAGCCTCAGCTTTGAAGCAGATGGGACGGCAGTTCTTGATGACATCATTCTTGATGAGCCGGCCAAGTTCGCAATTGGAACCGTCCAGTCAGCCGCAGCACGCTTCCATGTGACGTGGATCAAACTCAGACAAAGCGTCGAGGACCGCGGCAATGCGCTGATCCGCCGAAGCGCCTGTTCCGACGGGATGTCGGACGCGCTGTATCCCTACTCGGCAGATATCTCTGTTGATATTGGGCAGGACGAACAACGCATTTTTACCGGCTGTTGCTCGTTACCCGGTCCCGACCAGCTGCGACGCTAGTGCAGGATCTGGCTAAGGAATAGCTTGGTCCGGTCGCTTTGAGGGTTTGAGAAGAACTGCTCAGGTTCGTTCATCTCAACGATCTGACCTTCATCCATGAAGATGATGCGGTTGGCGACGGTGCGGGCAAAGCCCATTTCGTGGGTCACCACAAGCATGGTCATGCCGTCTTCGGCGAGCGACACCATCACGTCGAGCACTTCTTTGATCATCTCAGGATCAAGGGCAGACGTCGGCTCATCAAACAGCATGATGCGCGGGTTCATGCACAGCGAGCGGGCGATGGCCACACGCTGCTGCTGACCACCTGACAACTGCCCGGGATATTTGAGTGCCTGCTCTGGAATCTGCACGCGCTCCAGATATTCCATCGCCAACTCTTCCGCCTTCTTGCGCGGCATGCGGCGGACCCAGATGGGAGCAAGTGTGCAATTGTCCAGCACCGTCATGTGCGGAAAGAGATTGAAGTGCTGAAACACCATGCCGACTTCGCGGCGGATTTCATCCACTCGCTTGAGGTCGTCCGTCAGCTCGATGCCATCAACAACAATGCTGCCCTTCTGGTGCTGCTCCAGACGATTGATGCAGCGGATCAGGGTGGATTTGCCCGAGCCCGACGGCCCGCAGATGACGATGCGCTCGCCACGATGAACCGTGAGGTCAATGTCGCGCAGGACGTGGAAATCGCCGTACCACTTGTTCATGCCGTTGATCTCAATCGCCTTGTCGGACGAGACCGACATGCGAGAGGAATCTGCGGCACCTTTTTCAGGCAGGACTGGTGCGTCCGTTTTTGGGCTGTCAGTCATTACGGTGTCCCGTATCTAGGCGGCGCTCCATGTAGCGCGAATATTGCGACATGCCGGAGCATATGACGAAGTAGATCATGGCCGCGAACACATAGCCCGTGATGGCTGTCTGCGGCGTTGACCACTCTGGATCGGTGAAGTTGAGCTGGATGATGCCCAAAAAATCGAACAGGCCGATAATGAGCACCAGCGTCGTATCCTTGAAGAGGGCAATGAAAGAATTGACGATGCCGGGGATCACGGTCTTGAGGGCCTGAGGCAGGATGACGAAGACCATCATCTTCCAGTAGTTGAGACCCAGCGCCTGAGCCCCCTCATATTGGCCGCGCGGCACGGCCTGCAATCCGCCACGCACCACTTCAGCCATGTAGGCCGATGAGAACAGGGCAACGGCCACAAGGCAGCGCAGGAGTTTGTCGAAGGTCACGCCCTCGGGCAGGAACAGCGGCAGCATGACACTGGCCATGAACAGCACCGTGATAAGCGGCACGCCGCGCCATATCTCGATAAAGCCGATGCAAAGCATGCGAATGATCGGCATCTCTGATCGACGGCCCAGAGCCAGCAGAATGCCAAGCGGCAGCGATGCAACAATGCCGGTGATGGCAACCACCAAGGTTACGAGCATGCCACCCCAGAAGGATGTCTCGACTTCTACAAGGCCAAACGTGCCGCCGGTGAGCAGCAGGAACGCAATCACCGGATAGGGCACCAGCAGATAA
The DNA here is from genome assembly GCF_040362765.1 of Pyruvatibacter sp. HU-CL02332. Classification (NCBI taxonomy): domain Bacteria; kingdom Pseudomonadati; phylum Pseudomonadota; class Alphaproteobacteria; order Hyphomicrobiales; family Parvibaculaceae; genus Pyruvatibacter; species Pyruvatibacter sp. HU-CL02332. Next base: position 229,309 of record NZ_BAABWK010000002.1, on the reverse strand, counting down.
ATCGCATTCCACAGCTTGTATGGCACCGATGGAATAAGCATCGGAATAAGGCCCGCAACGCCCAGGAAGAAGGTCCAGTCAACGCGCCAGCGCTCTTCCAGTGGATAGCGGCCATAGATGAACTGATCCATCTTGGCATCAATGAATGGCCAGCAGGCACCAGCCCCGTCGCGCAGGCAGGCCTCGCGTCCGTCTCCGGTAAACGTCGCACTGAACAGCGCCCAGTCGAGGACCGAGGGGACAATCAGATAAAGCAGGTAAGCGCCAAGAAGCGTCAGGAGCGTATTGCTGACTGACGAGAACAGGTTCGCCTGCATCCACGCGATGACACCCTTCGTGCGTCCGGGAGGCGGCAGCGCGGGTTTGGTCTCGGTGCGGACAAAGGCTTGCATGTGATGTGCGTCTGACATGGCCTAGCGCTCCACCAGCGCAATGCGCGAATTGTACCAGTTCATCAGTATGCTGGTGATGATTGAGAGCGTCAGATAGACCGACATGGTGAGGAACAGGATTTCAACCGCCTGCCCCGTCTGGTTCAGCACCGTGCCTGCAAAGACCGACACGAGGTCGGGATAGGCAATGGCGACGGCAAGAGACGAATTCTTGGTCAAATTCAAATACTGGCTGGTGAGCGGCGGAATGATCACCCGCATGGCCTGGGGGATGATCACCAGACGCATGGTCGGGCCAGGTTGAATGCCAAGCGCATAGGCGGCTTCTGTCTGGCCTTTGTTCACGGACTGGATGCCGGAACGCACATTCTCAGCAATGAAGCCAGCGGTGTAGATCGACAGGGCAAGAACCAGAGAGATGAACTCAGGGATCATTACAATGCCGCCGCGGAAGTTGAAGCCTTTCAAAGCGGGATAGTCGAATGTCAGCGGCATGCCGAGCAAGAGAAACACTGCCAGTGGGAGGCCGACAATCAGGCCCAGTGACCAGTAGAGCACGGGGAAAGGTTGCCCGGTCTGTTCACGCCGCTTGCGCGCCCACCGCGCAATGAAGAACGAGGCAGCAATGCCGATAGCCACAAGAATAAGGACAAGGCCAAACCCGTCCCCACCTTCCGGTCTTGGGAAATAAATACCCCGGTTGTTAACGAACACGCTGTCGAGAAAATTCAGGCTCTCGCGTGGACCCGGGACCGCACGCAGGACGCCGAAATACCAGAAGAACAGATGCAGCAGCAGCGGGATGTTGCGCATCACTTCCACATAGGCGACGCATATCTGACGGATGAGCCAGTTGCGTGACAGGGATCCGATGCCAACCAGGAAGCCAATGACAGTCGCGAGGATGATGCCGAAGAACGCGACAATCAGGGTGTTGAACAGACCAACAAAAAATGCCCGCCCGTAACTGGATTCCTCAGTGTATTCGATCAGCGTCTGGACGATGCCAAAGCCGGCTGTCGTATCCAGGAACCCAAAGCCCGACGCGATGTTTGCGCGCTCAAGATTACTGACCGCATTGGTCCAGAACTCAACGCCGATCCAAACGACCACAAGCAGCGTCAGCAATTGATAGACGATGCCACGCACGCGCGGGTCGTTCACCAATGATGCCTTGGCCTGAGGTCGGGCCTGGGGTCGACCTTGTTGTTTGGAGGAAGTAGCTATGGTGGGATCTGTCATTCAGTTGCAAGCATACATAAAAACGGCGCGCCGATCTCTCATTGGATATCGGCGCGCCATGTCTTGTTTGGTATCAGCGTCTAGCGAACTGGGATGGCGTATTGAAGGCCGCCGTCCGTCCACAACGCGTTTTGCCCTCGGGCAAGGCCAAGTGGCGTGTTGACGCCAAGGTTGCGCTCAAAGCTCTCGCCGTAGTTGCCCGCGGCCTTGATTGCGTTGTAGGCCCAGTCATTGGACAGACCCAGAGCGTCACCAAAGGCGCCTTCGGTTCCCAGCAGCCGCTTGATCTGCGGATTTTCGCTGGACTTCATTTCATCAAGATTGGCGGACGTCACGCCAAGCTCTTCAGCAGCAACAAGTGCATTGAGCGTCCAGCGGACAATGTCGAGCCATTGATCGTCGCCCTGACGAACGGCTGGCCCAAGCGGCTCCTTAGAGATGATGGTGTCGAGGATGACATGGGCATCCGGCTCGGTGAGCTTGAGGCGCTGGGCAGCAAGGCCGGAGACATCTGTTGTGTACACGTCGCAGCGGTTGGCGTTGTACGCGGCCACAACCTCATCAGCCTTTTCAAAGGCGAGGATCTTGTACTCAAGATTGTTGGACCGGAAGAAGTCAGCAACATTCAGCTCGGTTGTCGTGCCGGTGTTTGTGCACAAAGTCACGCCATCTAGTTCAAGCGCGTCTGTCACGCCGACAGATTTACGGACCATCAGGCCCTGACCGTCATAGTAGTTCACACCGGCAAAGTTGACCCCAAGCGACGTGTCGCGATCGAGGGTCCAGGTTGTGTTGCGCGACAGAACATCAATCTCACGAGACTGAAGTGCCGTAAATCGCTCCTTGGCGGAGAGCGGCGTAAACCGAACAGCGCTGGCATCCCCGAAGATGGCAGCAGCAACAGCACGGCAGAAATCCACATCAAGGCCTGTCCACTCGCCGGTGGCATCCGGATTGGAGAAGCCGGGAAGCCCCTGGCTCACCCCACACTGCAAATGGCCTTTTGCCTTTACGGCAGCCAGCGTGGCTCCCGCATCGGCGGGCTGTGCGGCAGCACCGTGAACAGACATTAATCCAAACGCCAGACCGGCAAGACCGGCCAGAGCAGGACGCCCAAGGGCACGAATGGTGGTGGGAATCATACGAATCTATCCTCACAGTCGAATTCTGGGTACTGGATGTACCGCACGCGGCGATTTTTGCCAGCATTTGTGCCAGTGTAGCATTCCTCAAGGCCTCGGCTAGAGGCTTGGCGCAACATCTGTGTCATGGCTGGAAAAGCCGTATTTGGCCGTTGGAACCAAAGTGGGTGCGATGAAAGAAAAGACCAAAATAGTTCACGCCGGACGGGACCCGAAATCAAATCACGGTGCCGTCAATCCGCCTGTCTATCATGCCTCCACCATCCTCTATCCGACCTATGAGGATCTGAAGCACCCCAAGACGCGCGTGCAATATGGTCGTCGCGGGACGCCCACCGTCTTTGCGCTGGAAGACGCCATCATGGCGCTTGAGGGAGGTGCTGGGTGCGCAATCGTGCCCTCAGGCCTGAATGCATGCACCACCGCCCTGCTCGCCTTCCTGAGCTCCGGCGACCATCTGTTGATGACGGACAGCGCCTACGGACCGACACGCAATTTCTGCAATACGTTCCTGAAACGCATGGGCGTCGAGACGACTTACTACGACCCGACGATCGGCGCTGATATCGCATCCCTCATGACCGACCGAACCACGGTGGTTTTTGTGGAGAGCCCCGGCTCCTTGACCTTTGAAGTGCAGGACATTCCGGCGATTGCAGAAGTGGCGCATGCAAACGGCGCAAAGGTCATTCTCGATAACACCTGGGCATCGCCCTTGTTCTTCAAGCCCTATGAGCATGGGGTAGATGTCTCCATCCAAGCGGCCACAAAATATGTGGTTGGCCATGCCGACACGATGTTGGGAACGATCACCGCGAATGAAGAATGCTGGCCCCTGCTTCATGCCGCTCGGGGCGAACTTGGCTTGTGCGCCGGGCCGGACGACATCTATCTGGCGTTGCGTGGCCTGCGCACATTGGATGTTCGGTTAAAGCAGCACATGAAGCAGGGCATTGAGCTGGCCACCTGGCTGGGTGAGCGCGACGAGGTTTCCCATGTGCTTCATCCAGCCCTTCCCTCACATCCACAGCATGACATCTGGGCGCGGGATTTTCTGGGCGCCAGTGGCCTCTTCTCGGTTGTGCTGAATCCGGTTGAGGAACCCGCGCTGGCAGCAATGCTGGATGGTCTTGAGTTGTTCGGCATGGGCTACTCATGGGGCGGCTTTGAAAGTCTTGTTGTCCCCTCTAATCCGGGCCGATATCGCACGGCGACCCAATGGGACACCCCTGGTCGCCTGCTGCGTTTCCATGCCGGCCTTGAAGATATGGATGATCTGAAAACTGATCTGGACAAGGGGTTTGCACGCCTCAGGGCTGCCGGATGATCCGCGCTACCGTCCTTGCTCTGCTGATTGCTATCGGTTCGTCCCTGCCCTCAAAAGCAGATACGCCGCTTTTGATTTTTGCGGCCGCAAGCATGACCAACGCGGTGCAGGAGATGGCCGACGCCTTTGAAGCTGCCGGATATGGCCCGACCATTACGGTGTTTGATTCAACATCGCGGGCGGCCCGACAGATACAGCAAGGGGCGCCTGCACATGTTTTCATTTCCGCAAATTCCCAGTGGGCGGAATGGCTGGTTGCCTGCGGCATTGGCGACAAGGCATCGCGCCGCGCCATTGCAGGCAATGAATTGGTCCTGATTGGTTCACGTCCCGACGAAGACAGTACCATTGCATCAGGTAAGGCACCGTTCGGCCCGGACCATTCCGGGCTGAGCCGCGGGCGCATAGCCATCGCGGACCCTATCGGTGTGCCCGCAGGGGTCTATGCCCGCGAGGCTCTCATGGCAGTTAAGGCATGGCAACTTGTGCAGGACCGGCTTGTGCAGGGCGATACTGTTCGCACGGTGCTGAACTGGGTGAGGACCGGCACAGCGCCCGTTGGCATTGTCTACGCCACAGACGCTGCAATCGTGGACGACGTTGATGTGTTGGCCACGATACCTGACACACTGCACGGACCGATTGTCTATGAGGCGCTCGCGGTCACCAGCGCGACATCCAAGGCGTATGATTTCCTGGCCTTTCTTAGCAGCCCGGAAGGCAGCACAATCCTGATGTCCCATGGGTTTGCGACACCCCCTGATGCCAATCCGTCAGATGGCTCCCATCCAGAAGCAGAATGCGGGTAGTCAACACATGTGGGGCATAACCGACGCAGAGCTTCAGGCGCTCACGGTCTCTTTGACGGTCGCAGGCATTGGCCTGCTGGTGTCAATGCCGTTCGCTCTGCTCACCGGCTGGGCGCTGGCCCGCTGGCAGTTCTGGGGCAAGACGGCCCTCGACATTATTGTGCATCTGCCGCTCGTCATGCCGCCGGTGGCCCTTGGCTATCTCCTGCTTCTGGCACTGGGGCCACGTGGGCCGATCGGTGAACCGCTCCAGTCATGGTTCGGGATCAATCTTGCGTTCTCATGGTCCGGGGCTGTGATTGTGGCAGCCGTCAGCGGTTTTCCTCTGGCCGTTCGTGCCATTCGCATTTCGGCTGAGAATGTTGAGGAGCGGTTGTTGCAGGCGGCCCGCACGCTTGGCCAGTCGCCCTTTGGCGCCTTCGCGACCATTGCGCTGCCGTTGATGGTTCCCGGAATAGTGGCCGGTGGCGTACTGGCCTTTGCCCGCGCGCTTGGAGAGTTTGGGGCCACCATCACCTTTGCGGCATCCATTCCGGGCGAGACGCGGACACTGCCCCTTGCCCTTTATACTTTTTTGCAAATGCCGGGTGGCGAACAGGCCGCATTGCGCGTTCTCATCCTATCGGTAACTGTTGCTGTTGCAGCGCTGGTTGCATCTGAATATCTCGTGCGCCGCTCCGCCCGGCAGCGATAAAGGGAAGTTGAATTTATGGATATCAAGTCGGAGATTTCAGGCAAGGTCTGGAAGATTGAAGCCACCCCGGGCACGTCCGTGGAAGAAGAAGATGCGATCATCATTCTGGAATCCATGAAGATGGAAATTCCCGTTGCCGCGCCGAAGGACGGCAAGGTCACTGAAATTCTGGTCGAAGAAGAAGAACTGGTCGAAGAAGGCCAGGTTGTTGCGCGGATGGACGTCTAGGCCAATTCTCAAGAGGGGCATCAACATGCGTATACGGGCACTCACTGCCATTCCATCTTTGATACTGGCGATCATGCTGGCGCCGGCCACCGCACACGCAGACTTTTCAGCCGAAGCAGAAGCAGGTGAAAAGCTGGCACAGAACCTTTGTTCGTCCTGTCATGCGTTGGAGGCCGATGGCCTGTCGCCCAATGATGCGGCACCAAACTTCCATGAACTCGTGCTTGCCTATCCAGCGGACCATCTGGCGGAAGGATTTGCCGAAGGCATTGTCGTTGGAACGGACGCCCATGTGGGCATGCCGCAGTTCCAGCTGGATGCCACCCAGATTGATAATCTGATTGCGTATCTGGAAACGATCCTTCCACCGCCGCCCGTGCCGCACGACGACATAGATGAAGGCGACGTGATCGACTACTAGGCTGCGTCTTCTCCGAACAGGCGCGCGAGATATGGCGTGAGAAATAGACCATTCGGGTCAAGCCGCCTGCGCACTTCCTGGAAATCATCCCAGTGTGGATAAAGCGGAGCCAGCTCACGCGCCGTAAGCGTGTGCAACTTGCCCCAGTGCGGGCGGCCGCCATAGTTGCGGAAGATGGCTTCGGCGCCATCAAACAGACGCCGGTAATCCTGCTTCGCATATTGGTGGATTGAGATCGATACGCTGTCACGCCCCTGGAACGGACTCAGCCAGATGTCGTCGCCCTGAATGGTGCGATACTCAATCGGGAAGATGAAGTTGCCGCCGCGCTTGCGCATATGCTCGGCGAGTTCCTGAACGCAGTCCGTCCCGCTGGCCAGCGGGACGGAGAATTCCATTTCATTGAAGCGAACATCCCTATCACTGGGGAATGCCTGATAGGCATGGCGGACTTTCGCCTTTTGTGAAAACTCATCCGCGCCCATGTATCGGGCACCGGCATTGTTGGTCAGGAACCGCTGCAACGGTCCGCGCATGAAGGGCGCAAAGCGGCTGATCTCGCACGCGGCCACCATGGCGAACTGTTCCATGCCGCCCCCACCATCACGCGGCGGACGTGCAGGTTCGTCAGTGGTGTTCAGGAATTTGACCAGAACATCGTCGGCAAACGGGAACCAGAAGAACTCAAAGTGCCGGTTGTCATTCACCAGGCTGTCCATCTGCGCCATGACCTCTGTCACAGCCATCCGGCCCCCGGTCTCCCGCAGGGAGTAAGCCGGAAGGCACTGCAGATCGAACTCGGTCAGAATGCCCAGCGTGCCCAGCGAGACGCGGGCCGCATTGAAGACATCAGTGTTTTCATCGGCAGAGCACGACACGATGCTGCCATCCGCTGTCGCAACACGCACACCAGCCACTTGAGATGACACTGAGCCAAGGGCCAGGCCTGTGCCATGGGTGCCTGTAGAGATGGCGCCAGCAATTGACTGGCGGTTGATGTCACCCTGATTGGCGAGCGCCAGTCCCGCGTCAAGAAGCGGCGCGCCGAGATTGTGAATCTTTGTGCCGGCTTTGACCCGTGCCCTGCCGGTTGATGTATCTGCAGACACCAGCCCTTCATGGCCATCGATATCGATCATCGTGCCGTCTGTAATGACGATGGGCGTAAATGAGTGTCCGGTACCCGGCGCACGAACAGGACCCCTGCCCTGACCCGCTGCCTCCACAATCGCTGCAGAAATCTCGGCTTCGCTATTGGCAGTCACGAGGTTGGAGGGTGCGCATGTCAGCGCCCCTGACCAGTTGGTCCACACGGCATTCTTTTGCTGGATACTCATCGGGCCCGCACTGCGCCTCTTTGTTTGATCACGTTCGTGCAAAGCATGTTCGACATTCGCTCAGGATGCAATCGACTGGCGGGTGATTTGGCCAAAGAAAAAGCCCCCCGGACACTGCGTCCGAGGGGCTTTCTTTAGGCTCTCGATGTTCGGTGGTTTACCGAACGCCACGGCGGCGCAGGGCTGCCGGGTCGAGGTTGTCTTCGCTCAACTCATCATATGTGTAGTTGATTTCACGTTCCTGGTTCTTCAGGCCCTGGACGTTGTAGTAGTCCGCCTGAATGTCATAGGTGACGTCTGAGTTGTTCCAGCAAGTTGGCACATCGTAGTAGTTCAGGATGTGACCTTCCTGGACGCGCCACAGCTGACCACGGCTGTCAAACATTTCGCCGGTGACCATGTTGTAGGTGTCTTCGTCAAATGACTTCACACGACGTGTGTAGATGTGACGCTGACCTTCACGGATCTTGGCTTCAACGGTCCACACGCGGTGCAGTTCGTAGCGAAGAAGATCCTGATTGAGGGACGCTGGCTGCAGCATCTGGTCATAGGTGTTGGCTGGGTTTGCCCACTTGTAAGAGTTGTACGCAATGTACTTCTCGGACTTGCCCTGCATGGTCCAGGTGTAACGGTCAGGTGACCCGTTGAAGAGGTCAAACTGGTCCGTTGTCTGTCGACCATCAGCGTATGACTGCGGGTTGTCATAAGCCACTGTTGGTGCACGACGCACACGCTTGGTGCCCGGGTTGTACTGCCACGCGTTACGCGCACCCTTCACCTGGTTGATGGTTTCGTGCACGAGCAGCAATTCACCGGCACGACGAGACGGTGCAATCACCGTCTGCAGGTACTTGAGTGAAATGTTGTTCAGGCTATCGAAGTTGGGGATGTCCGGGTTTGAATAGGTGAACACCACTTCGTCATACACCGTAATCGGTGTGAAGTTGGCATTGCCGTCCGGAGCGATGGACGCGAACTGACGGTTCAGCTTGTAACCGCGATACCGCAGATTGTGGTTCCAGGCGAGCTGAACAGCTTCTGTTGGAATTGGGAATGGTGCACCGATTGTGGCGTTTGCCACACCGTTACCATCGGCAACCAGCTCACTGTTGAGAGCGTTCTGCTTGATGGCGGCATTCACAAAGTCCGGATAGGAGCAATTGCGGCGTGATGGGTACACGATCATCTTGTAGCCGGCGATGTCGTCAAGCAAAGCGGCATGGGTGCCGGTCAGCTTGTCGGCATACTCAGCCTTGTTCTCAGATGTAATCGTGAACAGCGGCGCATCATCGGCATACGGATCAGCGTAAAAATCGCCTGCCGTGTGAGCCGGCGCATTTGCTAGCGGCTCCCAAGCTGGGATTGTGCCGTCGGCATTGCCTGCCTTTTCGGCGCCGATTGGCGTCAGGGTTGTGCCGAGCTTGTCGGCTTCAGCCTGGCTCACGCCTGCAACTGCAGGGACGGCAAATGCCGACGCTGTCAGCAGCGCGGCAATCGCACCAGTGCTGGTGTTAAAAACTGAACTCATTGTTGGTCCTCCTTGTGGGCCCCCAAATTGGCCTGTCCGCGTTTGGCGGACACCCCACATTCTGCGGGTAGTAAAGCCATCACCGACCTGAACAGAAACTATCTGAACAAGATCAATCCGGATGCTGCAGAAATCCAGCGTCCTTCAATTTCAAAGAGTGACATAGCACGGAACGCCAACAAATGAAGATGAATTACGCGAAAGGTGACTACGCAAAAACTGAATAACCCCCCACGTAAACCATGGTGTTGCCCAGCATCTCTCTTTAAATCGGTTCAAATGCCCTGGCAGCATCCACACCCTTCTTGATCTGATCATTTGTCAGCTTGGGTGTAAGGGCTTCAATCGCCTCCGCCGGGTATTTGGGGAAGCCGTTGTCGTTGGAGAGGATGTAGTACATGTAGGCCTTGATGACGTCCTTTTCGACGCCCTCGCCTTCTTCATACAGAACGCCGACATTGTACTGGCTGGCCGCGTGGCCGCGCAGGGCGCCCTGCTCGAACCATTTGGCAGCTTCCACACGGTCCTGCTCAACCCCAAAGCCCCAGTCATAGGCACTGCCAAGGTCACCCATGGCGCGTCCGTCGCCCATATCAGCTGCGCGACGCAGCCACTTCAAGCCTTCATCAAAGCTGTGGGACACTGATTGCCCATCCATGTAGGCAGCGCCGATCCGGTAAGCAGCGCCCGCATCGCCGGCTTCAGCTGCTTCTTCCCAGACCACAAGCGCTTCGGGGTAAAGCCCGCGCTTATAGAGTCCAAGACCACCGTCTTCGGTCCGCTCGGCTTCTCGAACGACGCGGGCAATGGCATCCTCATCACCCACAGCGAGTGGACGCGGCGCATCTGCTTTTTCGGTTGCAGCTGTTGCCTCAAGTGCCTCCGCCTCACCGGCCGCCGCATCAAGCGCTGGAGCCTTGGCGTCTGCCATACCGACCCAGATCAGCGCGCCCAGTGCCAACACACCGGCGACAGCCAGAATCTGAAGAGATGGCCCGTTTTCCATTGATGCGGCTTTTGTGTCCGCAGAGCGTTTCGTCATTCTGTCTTCTCCCAAACAGACGCCGGGGAACAGCGCCGCTATCGGGTAATTTGATACCCGTATTGTTGTATATTCAATATCTAGGGTGAAAACGTGGCTGAGCCACCTGTGATGACGCAAGTTACACTTCCGTCAGGTGGCTCACAGTTGTGTGTGATGCCCTTCTGAACGAGCATTCACCATATTGGCCAGATTATTTCGATATGTCGCTTGTTGGGAGGTCTTCTCCCGCGCATGCCTAACGAGCACTTTGTCGAAAGTACTTTATGCCTGCAGCAATCATCCTCAAACTCATGGGGAGCAAGACGTAAGATATCACCGGCACGATCAACCCGACTGAGAGCAACGTTACAATCAGGCTATCATTTGTAACATTGTCCATGATCCATGGCGGAATGAAGTAGACCAATGGGAGCAATCCGATAAATGTTAGAAAGGCCACCAAGTGCGGGCTTGGTTGCCCATCATCACTATGACTACTCATCCGATTGGCGCGCAAAATGGCTGTTCATGACGTAGCCGTACTTCGTCGTGTACGCAGCAAGGACACCACCCAAGGCTTCACCGTGTTCGCTGCGCCAATCGTTCATGATTTCGGCCAACACCGACGCCCAGGTAGTGACCTTCACACCAGCCTGCGCCAGCCGGTGGATGGTCACCTCTTGAACCGTTTTGTTCCAGGTACCTGAGGCATCAATTACTGCGTATACGTCATAGCCTTCAGCAATTGCGGATAACGCTGGAAACAGAAGGCAAACGTCAGTGACAATACCAGCCATGATGATTTTCTGTCGGCCAGTCTTCTCGATTGCTTCGCGATAGGCCTTACTGTCCCAAGCATTGATTTGACCTTCACGCTCAATGACCTTGGCCTCCAGAATTTCGACGATTTCCGGCATCACTGGCCCGTTGGGGCCCTCCGGCAGGCTTGCCGTGACAACTGATGGCAGCCCGATCGTTTTTGCAATGTTCGAAAGAGCAAGAATGTTATTCTTCAGGACGGTTGGGTGTTCATCGCCAAGTCCAACCATTAGGCCTGTTTGATGGTCGATCATTGTAAGGACCGCATTGTGCGGTGTGAGAAACTCTGAGTAGTTGGATTTAGCCATATCGGCACCCTTCTGAGGTCAGTTAGTTGTTGGTATGAATGAGGATGAGCTGAGCCAATTCGCCAGCCTGAAACTCGATGCCGTCGGTGCGCATAAGAGTTCGGGCATTTACCGCCTGCCCGTTTGCGGTACCGCTACCCTTGCTGAGGTAGGCCATGACCTCGCCATGATGTGAGAAAGTCTGACCCGCCGTTGCGTTCACGATTTTGATCTGCGTTTTGCTGTAAAAGCGATCGTTTTGGTCGTTCGGGCCACCATAGACATGTGCGTGGTCGCCCATCTTTGGTGTGTAGGATTTGTAGCCTGCCGGTTCACCTGGTTCGTCAGGTGCTACCCAGATTTGGATCATGTGGTTTTGTGTATCGTCGGGATTAATCTCGTTGTGCGAAAAACCTTCAGCGCCCGCTCGCTGCACCTGAACCATGCCAGCCTCCAATGCCTGACCGTGTTCCATCGACCCAGCGTGTGAAATTCGCCCGTCGACCATCACAGAGATCACATCGATCTCATGGTGTGGGTGGAGTCCCGTTTCGCCTTTCGGCATGAAGTTGGCGTCTGCCAAATAGACAAAATTTCCAATGCCATCTGCCGTCCCGGCTCCTTTGCGCGCGCCAAACACCCGCTGATCCATTACAAATCGACGTTCGCGAAGCCCCGCAAAGCCACCTTGTGGCAGGTCTTCAAACTTCAGAATTTCCATATCGATCACCTAAAACTACGGTCGGTAGTGAGGTATCTATCGATGTGTCATTGTGAGATAAAGGGACGAGATAGAGATGTTTTGATCCATTATTGATAACAATAAAATGAATCTGGAAGACATACTGACTTTTGCCGAAGTGCTGGACAGCGGAAGCTTTACGGCGGCTGCACACGTTCTTGGAATGCCGAAGTCGAATGTCAGCCGGAGCATCTCCAGGCTGGAAAAGGCTCTGGGTGTACGCCTGATTGAACGAACGACACGCAGCCTCCAGCCGACCGAGATCGGCCGGGCATACTATGCTCATGCTGTGCGTGTGAAAGATGAGCTTGAGGCAGCAAATGCGTCAATTGAGCAGTTCACGATATCCCCAAGAGGCCGGCTTCGGGTTTGCACGTCTGTGACCGTGGGCCAAAATCTGCTCTCCCCTCACCTCGGGACGTTTGCGAAAACATATCCTGACGTGAAGATCGACCTCCAATTGACCAACCGGCGGGTTGATCTTCTTGAAGAGGGTTTCGACGTCGTCATCCGGGTTGGCGAAATGGCGGATTCAAATCTGATTGCCGCTCGGCTTTGCACCAAGCAGATGGGGCTTTATGCGTCATCTGACTATCTCAAGACCGCCCATCCGTTGACGAAGCCGGACGATCTTGAGGGGCACTCCTGTCTGCACATGAATGCCGTCGATAAGCGCGCAAGATGGAGCCTTCAATCGCCATCGGGAGACATCGAATTTGCGTTCAAGCCACAAATCGCGTGCGATGACTTCAATGTTTTACGCCAACTCGCTTTGGACGGCGCGGGCGTTGCTCTGCTTCCGGATTACCTGGCAGAGGGTTTTGTTCGCCGCGGAGAGCTAAAACGCGTTCTTAGTGATTGGACTGGCGGCCAGGTGGACTTCTTTACAGTTGTCCCAAGTCGGAGAGGTATAACGCCCAAGGTAAGGGCGTTCCTCGATCACCTGCATGCAAATTGCTAGTTGTGGTGAAGTTTTTAGTGCTGGCGCGCCCGGCAGGACTTGAACCTGCAACCTACGGCTTAGAAGGCCGTTGCTCTATCCAGTTGAGCTACGGGCGCAAAACGCGAAGCAGGACAGTCAGACTGATCGCTAATGCGTCCAGTTACCGTCCACGCGATCTGATCTGAAATTGTCGGAGTAGGCCTTTGGGCGGGCAGCCCGTGGCTGCGGCTCAAACACCTGATAGGCAATCTTGTGCCGCTCGGCATAAGCGACCGCTTCTTCCTTGCTGGAGAACTTCAGCTGAAGCTGGCCGTTCATGTCGCCTGAACTGGTCCAGCCCATGAGCGGATCAATCTCGCGAGCGCTTTCCGGCTCATAGTCCAAAAACCACAGATTGGTCTTTGCGGTGCCAGACTGCATGGCCGTTTTGGCCGGCTTGTAAATGCGCGCCACCATGATGCTTTGGTACCCTGTAGAAGTTCGTTTTACCTGTGAGCCTGTATGGCGGAAACAAACCCGCCAGATCAAGCCATTTGATTGGGCAATTGCCCATTTCACTCCGACAGCATTGGCTGTCAGGCTGACATTCTGGCCTTGATGATATCGGACAATGTGCTGGTCAACTCGGCCTCGACATTCAGCGGTTGTTTTTTCAGTTCCGGCGCCCGGATCGCGAGTTCCGCGATAACGTCGGGTGGCGGAGAGGCGAACTGCTGCAGACCGATGGCCAGCGCAGACGCCCGGGTGATCAGCGTCGTGCCCACGCCCTCTTCCAGCCCACCAGCGCGCTCGATCGTGGCGCCGACTTCAACCATGCGCGACATCAACTGGCGTTTGAAGTCCACCAGCGCCTCAATGCCTGCGCCCGGTTCAAGCTGTGTAAACAGCAGGCTCAGCAGAGACAGCAAAGCGTGCTGACCAAGCAACGCTCCGCTCAGCACTTTCGCAATATGATCCGCAGACTGACGGTCTCCCTGCAGACCTTCTTCAATGGTGTCGTAACAGGCGTCCAGCTTGTGCATCAGCACCGCGAGAAAAAGCGCTTCCTTGCTTGGGTAGTAGAGATAGACAGTGCCCTTGGCGAGGCCGGCGCGCTTGGCAATCTGCAGCATGGTGATGTCGTGATAGGAGGCATCCACCAGGGCTGCTTCTGCCGCCTGCAACAAGGCCTCTGCCCGCGCCTGTTTGGCTTCAGGTGCCCGTGCTTTTGGCGTGCCAGACCGTCCCGCAGCTGTTGCTGTGGAGGACGTCACCTTTTCTGCGGCTGTTGCCGGAGGGGTCACAATTATCGCCTTTCACCAAGTCTGGCCGTCTGGGAAACCCGATTCCCAGTAAACCCTAAGCCTTAAGATATGACCCGCGCCCGCAGACACCAAGCTCTGCGATAGTGACATATCGGCCTAAGAGAGCCCGGTTTTACAAAAACAATGTGGAATATCAAGCCTGTAGCGGTCATCTGAGCCCAAACCCACAATTTTTGGTCAGATTTTGGTCATGTGGCGATGAGAAAGGCGCAACGATATAGGGCCAGGCTGCCCGTCAGATAGCTTCAATTATGTGAAAAATGGTCGGGGCAAGAGGATTCGAACCTCTGACCCCCTGTTCCCAAAACAGGTGCGCTACCGGGCTGCGCCATGCCCCGACCGAGCTAAAACAATCAGCGAAATACCGCCATTTGCGTCAGCGAGGCGGGACATTGGCTCAACAGGCCCGCTCCTGCAAGCCCATTAAAGCCCAAATCTCATTTTCCTTACTTTTTCTTGTGTCGGGGCATCAATTTGAAGACCCCCGTGGCGTGCAGAATGGGCCGCGAACCGACCGAGACATGAGCCTCCACAAAGGCAACGGATCGTGTCGCCCGGGTCACCGTGGCCGTTCCTTCCACCCAGTCGCCGACCTTGGCGATAGACAGGAAGTCAGCATTCAGACGAATGGTAAGGCCGACAATCTGCGTGTGCCGCCAGACCGCAGTGCCCATCAGACCATCCGCAAAGGCAGTCACCAGGCCGCCATGGACGATTCCCATGCCGTTGCAGTGCTGCTCTGCGGCGCGGAAGCCATGCAGGAAGCTGCCATCATCATCAATGCGATGAAAGAACGGTCCGTTGTGGGTCGTAAACGGCCCGCGATTGGTGCTCTCCTCAAAGCCTTGCGGCGGATTGGGAGCGGTCTGGTCAGCCAGATCAGCTTTGGTTGGTGATGTCATCACGCGGGAATATCGCAGCTGATGCCGGGTGTCACCCGTCACCTGGTGTGGCCGGGCTCTCGAAAAGGGGGTGCGATACCCTGTCGCCGACCTTGATGCTGATCCGTTTCGCTGTGCCCGCATTGACCTCAAAGACAGCCGACGCAGGGTAACGCGACGAAACAATCGCCTCTGAATAAGGTACCGTATTCTCAGCCACGCTGACGATGCGTCCGTTTGGATCGATGAAAATCATATCAAGAGGCAGTGGTGTGTTGCGCATCCACATGGTGATGACGCGCGGGGTCTCAAAATCAAAGAGCATGCCGGCGTCCAAAGCCAGGTCTTCACGAAACATCAGTCCCGTACGACGGCGCTCTTCAGTATCGGCAAGCTCTACCTTGAAGCCATGAACACCCGTTGAGGTCTCGATGGTGAGACTCTCGGCGGCGGTTTCATGTGAAGGATCTGGTTCTGCGCATGCTGCAAGGCCTGTGACAGCAAGTGTTGCCGCAAGCAGCATAGCTGCAAGGTTACGCATACAAAGGACCTGCAAAATCAGTTGAGACAGCGGTGAGTGCTAATCAAGCAACTCGATGGTGGCGACCATAAGGCCTTTGTCGCCTTCGCCAAACCGCACCTGAACTTGCTGCCCCTGGCGCAATTCACGAATGCCTGCTTCGCGCAGTGTTTCCATGTGCACAAAGATGTCCGGCGTGCCGTCTCCGCGGGTGACAAAACCATAGCCCTTGGCCCGGTTGAACCACTTGACCGTGGCTGTCTCCTGATCCCCAACGGCAACAACACGCGGTGCCCGCGACTCGCCATTACTTTTTGGTGTGTCTGTTTGAACCGGAGCAGCAACAGCTGTGCTGTCATCTACTTCAAGAACGCGAAGGGCCTGTGTGCCCTTGGGCCGCTTGACGGCCTCGCATTCGACCGTGGCCCCTTCCCGTGCTGCATCAAGTCCCGCCTGCTTGAGACAGGACATATGCAACAACACGTCCGCCGAACCGTCTTCGGGGACAATGAAGCCATAGCCTTTGGTTGTGTCGAACCACTTGACGACGCCCGTCACTCTGAACGCGAGCTCTGCGTCGCTTGCGGCCTCTCCCTGAACCTGCATCTGCGTTTCCGCCACCCTGACCCCCGGCGTTTTCGCGCTTCTATTACGGCCTATTCTTACGGTCTTTTGTACATGCCGCTTTTGTTTTCGGGCGCCCTTTGTCGGGTCACCTCGTTACTTATGTGCGTCAAGATAACACACTCGAAAAGTGGGGAGAAGTGTCTGCGAAATTTTCCGAGCATTTGGTGCTCGGTTCGGGCGGTTTCTTTCGCTTTTTCGTCCGGTTCTGCTGGTCAACTGCACCTGCGCGCATTATCAAAGATGACAACGGGCCCTTTGAGCCTGCTTTGGGGAGCGATCTGAAAACACAATGTTGCGCGGTCTTATCTTGGCGCTTGGGTTGTTTGGTCTGTGGCTGCTGCTGTCAGGCGTCTACAAGCCATTGTGGATCGGCCTTGGAGCCGGATCTGCCATTGCTGTCACCTTCCTGATTGCCCGAATGGATGTTCTTGATTCGGAAGGTGTGCCCAATCAGATGCGGTTTGGCACCATGCGGTATTGGGGCTGGTTGCAGGCGGAGATCGTCAAAGCCAACATCGCGGTCACGAAGATTCTTCTGGCGCCGCGGCTGAAAATTTCTCCCGCCATTGTCCGGGTCACGCCCACCCAAGTAAGCGATATCGGTCGGGTCACCTTTGCCAACTCTATCACTCTGACGCCGGGCACGGTGACCATTGATGCGGATGGCAAGGACTTCATTGTGCACGCCATTGATGATTCTTTTGCTGACGTGGAAGCGCTGGCTGATATGGATCGCCGCGTCACCGCGATCGAAAATCGATAGGGGCTGACAGATGTTCTTTGCCGCTAGCCTCGCCCTCCTCGCTGCCATGCTGCTGATGCTTGTGCGCTTGTTTGCAGGTCCAAGTCTTTATGACCGTGTGCTGGCCCTTAACGCCTTCGGCACGAAGACAGTGCTGCTGATCGGTCTGGTTGGATTTGTGACCGACCGGCCGGACTTCATGGACATTGCGCTCCTCTATGCACTGATCAACTTCGTTGGCACGATCGCCGTTCTGAAGTTCTTCCGCTACCGGGCGCTGGGCGACATTGATCAGGATGTGCCCGCCGAGCCGGACGGTTCTTCAAAGCCGGAGGCCTCTCAATGATTGAAATGGCCCTCGATATCGCGACAGGTGTTTTGCTCGCGGGTGGAAGCTTCTTCCTGCTCGTCGGGTCAATCGGCGTCCTGCGCCTGCCCGACTTTTATTCGCGCATGCATGCCGCCGGGATAACCGACACACTTGGCGCGGAACTCATTTTGCTGGGGATGATGCTGCAGACCGGTTTCAGCCTCATCACAGTGAAAATAGTCGCCATCGGCTTTTTCATGTTCTTCACCAGCCCGACATCCACCCATGCTGTGGCCAATGCGGCCTGGACGGCAGGACTGCGGCCGCTGCTGGGCAAGGACCTGAAAGAAGGCGACGCCGGCGGCAAGGATGGGGGTGCCACATGAGTGCGCTCATCATCGACCTTGTGCTCTTTACGCTGCTGGTGGCCGTGGCCATCCAGATTGTCCGGCTGGATCATCTGTTTGTCGTGACCATGCTGTCGGGCGTCTTCAGCCTACTGACAGCCAGCCTCTTCATCACGCTTGATGCACCGGATGTGGCCTTTACGGAAGCCGCCGTGGGTGCCGGCATCTCAACAGTCTTGATGCTGGGAACACTTGCGCTCACATCGCAGATTCAAAAACCTTCCAAGCGAACTCAGATTGTGCCCCTGCTGGTGGTCGTCGCCACCGGCATGGCGCTGATCTATTCAACCTTCGACATGCCGGTATTCGGTGATCCGCAGGCACCCTCACAGACCCATGTCGGGCCCTACTACATCACCAAGACACCTGAAGAGATCGACGTGCCCAATATTGTCACCGCCGTCCTCGCGAGCTATCGCGGCTTCGATACTCTGGGCGAAGTCGTCGTTGTGTTCATGGCCGGTGTAGGTGTGCTGGCTCTGCTGGGCCACAAGCCGGTGAGACGCGCCGTCGCTGCGCGGGCGCAGGCGGCAAATCGTCGGGAGGAAGATGAATGAACCATCACATCGTCCTTCGCGTCATCACGAAGATCCTGATTGCGCCAATCATTCTGTTTGGCCTGTACGTTCAATTCCATGGCGACTTTGGCGCCGGGGGTGGCTTTCAGGCCGGCGTGATTGTTGCTGTTGGATTTATTCTCTACGCGCTGATCTTTGGTCTGCGCACAACACAGCAGGTCATGCCGCTGTGGGTGGTGCGAACAGCGGCCTGCTTTGGCGTGCTGATTTATGCGGGCGTCGGCGTCTACACCATGCTGCGCGGCGGCAACTTCCTCGACTATGACTATGTGGCAGCTGACCCCATCGGCTATGCGGTTGCCGGGCAACATCTGGGCATCCTGCTGATTGAAGCAGGCGTAGGTCTGACCGTGGCCGCTGTCATGGTGCTTGTGTTTTACGGATTTGCAGACGCGGCAGGTCCAATCGACGACAAGGACTGGTAGGCCATGGAAGATAGCCCCATCCTCGAATTCGTACTTGGCCGTTACAACTACTGGCTCGTCATCGTGTTGATGATGGTGGGTCTGTATGTCGTTGTGGCCCGTGGCAACCTCGTCAAGAAGCTCGTCGGCCTGAACCTGTTTCAGGTGTCCGTGTTTCTGTTCTACATCTCCGTTGGCAAGGTCACGGGCGGCACGGCCCCGATCTATGTCGATGATCCCAATGCGTTGTATTCCAATCCCCTGCCCCACGTTTTGATCCTCACCGCCATTGTGGTGGGTGTCGCGACGCTGGCCGTTGGATTGAGCCTCGTTATCCGTATTCAGCGCGCCTATGGCACCATTGAAGAAGATGACATTCAGGCCGCGGATGCTGGACGTGATGTCTCACCCCGTGCCGGTGGCGAGAGCGGAACATCCGCAAGCGGAGGCGCTGCTTGATGATGGACTTCATCATGTATCACCTGCCTGCGCTGCAGGTGGTCGTGCCGATGCTGGCGGCACCTATCTGCCTGCTGATGATGCGCGGCAACCTTGCTGGTCTCGTGGCGCTCGTGACAGGCATTCTTTGCTTCATCATGTCACTGTTGCTGTTGCAGCAGGTCATCGTCAGCGGACCAATCTCCTATCAGTTGGGCGGCTGGGCACCACCCTTTGGCATTGAGTATCGTGTGGATGCGATGAATGCCTTTGTGCTGGTGATCGTTGCGGCGACCAGCGCGCTGGTTCTGCCATTTGCGCGTCGCTCCATACGCGCAGAAATTGAACCCTCCAAACAGGCGCTTTTCTACACGGTCTTTACGCTGTGCCTGACGGGCCTTCTGGGTGTCACGATTGCGGGCGATGCCTTCAACGTCTTCGTGTTTCTCGAGATTTCATCGCTCTCGACATATGTCCTTGTTGCCATGGGCGCACGACGGGACCGCCGCGCCCTGACCGCGGGCTACACCTATCTCGTGATGGGCACCATCGGCGCCACCTTCTATGTGATCGGACTGGGGCTGCTCTATCAGGCAACCGGCACCCTCAACATGGAAGACCTGGCTGTGCGGTTGCAGCCACTGGGTGAACTCACCAGCGTTCGGGCGGGCTTCGCCTTCATCATGGTTGGTCTGGCACTGAAGCTGGCCATGTTCCCGATCCACGCCTGGCTGCCCAACGCCTACACCTATGCGCCATCCGTGGTGAGCATCTTTCTGGCGGCGACGTCCACCAAGGTGGCTGTGTATGTGCTGCTGCGCTTCATGTTCACAGTGTTTGGGTATGACTTCCCGGTCGTTGAGCTATCGCTCTCAACCGTGTTCCTGCCCTTGGCGCTGGTCGCTATGTTCGTGGCTTCCGCGGTTGCGGTATTCCAGACTGACTTCAAACGTTTGCTCGCCTACTCGTCTGTGGCCCAGATCGGCTACATGGTGCTGGGCTTCTCCATGGCGAGCGTCACCGGCCTGACGGCAACCATGGTGCACCTGTTCAACCACGCCGCCATGAAAGGCGTCATGTTCATGGTCGCAGGTGCCGTAGTCTATCGTGTGGGCTCAACAGCCGTCACCAGCTTTGCAGGCCTTGGCCGACAGATGCCGTGGACCATGGCGGCGATGGTCGTGGGCGGTTTGTCGCTGATCGGCGTGCCCCTGACGGTCGGCTTCATTTCCAAGTGGTACCTCATCCTCGGTGCCCTTGAGACCGGCGACTGGATCATCGCTTTCATGATCGTGGCGAGTTCACTCATCGCTGTCATCTATGTATGGCGGATGGTTGAGATGGCCTATCTCACACCTGCTCCTGAGGGATCAAAACCCGTGCGCGAAGCTCCATTGTCCATGCTGCTTCCCATGTGGACCCTTGCGCTTGTGTGCGTCTATTTCGGCATCAATGCGGAGCTGACGGCCAGTATCGGCC
This sequence comes from Pyruvatibacter sp. HU-CL02332, assembly GCF_040362765.1. Lineage (NCBI taxonomy): Bacteria > Pseudomonadati > Pseudomonadota > Alphaproteobacteria > Hyphomicrobiales > Parvibaculaceae > Pyruvatibacter > Pyruvatibacter sp. HU-CL02332. The sequence continues at coordinate 208,684 of NZ_BAABWK010000002.1, read as the reverse complement.
AGACCGTGGCTGAAACACTTCTCAATGGTAGCGTTGATGCTGCGACCAGCATCATTCCTCTTGATGGTGTGGTCGAAGGAGTGGCGCCATGACCTTGCTCACTCCCTTAGGCATCGATTTTGGCACGGCGATGCTGATTGCCGTTCTGCTCCCCATGGCCGGTGCGGTGCTTTTGGTGCTAGCCGGTCGTTGGCCCAATTTGCGTGAAGCCGTCACGCTGACAACCGCTGTTGCGCTCTTCATCACTGTTCTGCATCTGCTGGGCGGATATCTGGCAGGTGAAGCGCCACGTCTTGTGCTGTTTGATGTGGTGCCCGGCGTGCCCATTGCCTTCAAACTGGAACCGCTGGGCGTCATCTTCTCGCTGGTCGCCAGTGGGCTTTGGATTGTGACGTCGCTCTATGCCATCGGCTATATGCGCGGCAACAAGGAAGAAAACCAGACACGCTTCTATGCCTGCTTTGCCATTGCGCTGGGCGCAGCCATGGGCATTGCGCTGGCAGATAACCTGCTGACGCTTTTCATCTTCTACGAAGTGCTCACGCTCTCAACCTATCCGCTGGTGGCCCACAAGGAGACACCGGCAGCACGACGTGGTGCACGCATCTATCTGGGCATCCTGTTGGCCACATCCATCGGCCTCCTGCTCCCCGCCATCATCTGGACCTATGCGGTTGCTGGCACCGGTGACTTCCAGGTCGGCGGCATCCTTGAAGGCAAGATCGACGAAGCACTGCTGCCGATCCTGCTGGGCCTTTACATGTTCGGCATTGGCAAGGCGGCGCTCGTCCCCATTCACCCGTGGTTGCCCCATGCCATGGTGGCACCGACACCAGTATCCGCATTGCTGCATGCCGTGGCCGTTGTGAAAGCCGGTGTGTTCACGGTTCTTAAGGTGACCGTCTATGTCTTCGGCACGGACTTTCTGTCGTCTACGGACGCCAGCGTCTGGCTGATGTGGGTGGCTGCGTTCTCGATTGTGTTTGCCGGCATCATTGCGATGACGAAGGACAATCTGAAAGCGCGGTTGGCCTACTCGACCGTCAGTCAGCTGTCTTATGTGACGCTTGGGGCCATGCTCGCGTCAGGCTATGGCGTCACGGCCGGTGCCCTGCAGATCATGATGCACGCGACGGCCAAGATCACCCTCTTCATGTGTGCCGGTGCCATTTACGTCGCCACGCAAAAGACCGAGCTGAGCCAGATGGATGGTCTGGGGCGCAAAATGCCCTGGGTGTATGGCGCCTTTACCGTAGGTGCCCTCGCGATCATCGGCATACCGCCTCTGGGAGGTGACTGGGTGAAGCTTTACCTGGTGATGGCCGCGACGGATTCGGGCGAAAAATACATCATCTATCCTCTGATCCTCGCCTCGCTTCTGTCCATTGGCTATCTGTTGCCGGTCGTTGCCCGTGGCTTCTTTGGCAATCTTGGTGACCGGGCAGAGCCAGCATCCCAGTTCAATGAAGCCGTGCCCGTGGAAGAGCGCATTCGTGCACCACGGCTCACCGTCATTGCGCCTGTGATTACCGCCGCCTTGTGTTTCCTCACCCTGTTCCTCGTTGGGCCGCTCAAAGAGCTGATTGCGCCCATCATTGGCGGCCACTAGGGAGGCTGATTGATGTCTGACAAACCAAATGGCTTCTGGGGCTGGGCGCTGACCAAACAGGCGGACCGCAACATGCTGGTCTTCATTGTGATCCTCTGCGTGCTGTTGGCCGCGGCAGGACTTGTGTTTCCATCCAACGGTCTTCCGTTCATTTCCGACATTCCGTTTGGCGCTGCCGTGGCTTCGTTCGCCGCAGCGCTGGTCGCTGTTGTCGCTACCTGGCCGCTGCGCTTTTTGCTGCGCCGCCGGATTGGCTATTACAGCGGGAAGGATGACACCCAATGAGCATGGGTCCCGATATTTTTGGTGGAGCGCTTGATGGACTGTCGCCTGGCTTCCTGCTGATCCTTGCCGGTCTTCTGGCAACGCTGCTGCCACGCGCGACACGTCCATTTGTCTCTGTCGCAGCGCCGCTCCTCGGCCTTGTGCATCTGCTGGCCCTGCCTGCCGGACCCGGTGGGATGGTCGAGATGCTCGGCATTTCCATCGCGACGTTTGATATCACTCAGCCGGGCTTTGCCATCGCGGTCAGCTTTCTGGCAGCGGCGACCATCGCCGGCATCTTCAACTGGCATGAGCGCGCAGGCCTGCCCGTGGCTGCCGGGCTGATTTACACAGGCTGTGCAACAGGCGCGGTGCTGGCAGGCGACCTGCCCAGCTTCTTCATCTTCTTTGAAATCTCCTCCATCGCGGCCGCCTTCCTGATCTGGTCCGGCGGCACCAGCCGCTCACTGGGCGCAGGCATGCGCTTTGCCGTTGCCAATATTCTGGCCGGTGTCTTGCTGCTGGAAGCGTTCCTGCTGACCTACAAGGTGACCGGCAGCATTTCCTTCTTTGTGGGTGACCTGAGCACGACCGCCGGCGTTTATCTCATTCTCGCGCTTGGCATTCGCTCGGCTTTTCCAGTGCTGCACGCATGGCTGACAGATGCCTATCCGGAGTCCACGCCGGGCGGCACCGTTCTGCTCAGCGTCTTCGCTGTGACAACATCCGTATACGCATTGATGCGCTTCCTGCCAGGTGAGCAGCTGCTGACCTTCATCGGTCCTGTGATGATTGCCTTTCCGGTCTTTCTTGCGCTCCTCGCCAACGATCTGCGCCGGGCGCTGTGCTACGGCCTGATCAGTCAGGTGGGCCTTGCCGTCACCGCAGTTGGCATCGGCACACCCGAAGCCCTTGCGGCCGCCACGACACTCGCTGTTGCCAACATCTTTGGCTTCCTCTTGATGTTTATGGCCATTGGCGCGGTTCTGTTCCGCACCGGCACCGCTTCTGCTGCCAGCCTTGGCGGCCTTGCTGCCCAAATGCCGTGGACGGCAGGTTTCGCGGTGATTGGTGGCCTGTCGGTCGCGGGTCTTCCGATCCTCGCGGGTGGCACCGCCATTCCCGCGCTCCTGACATCCATCTGGACCAATTCAGGTCCCTATGTGGCGGCGCTGGCCCTGTTCGGCGTGGCCGGTGTTTGGGCCCATGCGGGCCTCCGGGTACCCGCTGCGGCCTTCTTCGGTGAGCGTCAGGAAGAGCACACTGTTTCGGACGCGCCTCTGCACATGCGTCTGGCCATGATGATTGGTGTGCTGGGCTGCGTTGGCATCGGCTCCATGCCCTATTGGGACAATGTGGCCTTTGATGCGGCAGGTCTTGTTCTGCACATGCAGGGACTGGCTTTCTCGCTGCTGGTTTTCGCCGCTGCTCGGGCCTGGGGACTTCTGCCACGCGACGAGGCATCCGCCCTCATCGACGTGGACTGGCTCTATCGCCGTCTTGGACCGGCAATTGTGGCTACCGTCATGTCGGTTACGTCTGCGGCCTATTCGGCGTGGCAGAACTTTGTGAGTGCTCGCCTGGTAGGGACCTTCCGCGCCATGTTCACGGCCGCAGGACCACAGACCAATGTAGCCGCCACATGGGGCACCGGACTGAGCGTCCTGTGGGTTGCCATTCTTCTGGTAGTGATGTTGCTGGTCAGCTACGTCTGACCCGCGACACCGCGAATCCGGTAAGCCTGCTACTCAGCATTCATCCCGACAAAGACCCCCAGCGGGCCAACTGTCACCTGACCCGCATCGTGGCCAGCCTTGCCTAAGGTCAGCTCTGGGGAGAGGACAGCATTGGTGTCGATGGTTGCGTCTTCATCGCCAAAATTGAACACGCACGTCATGGTCTGAGCTCCGTCACTTCGGGTGAAGGCCAGCACGTCGTTTGACGTTTCAAGCAGTGTGATGTCACCGGTCTGCAAAACCGGGTGCGCCTTGCGCAGAGCAATCGCTTGCTTGGAAAACGCCAGTGTCGAGCCAGTGTCTGCTTCCTGAGTGCTGACTGACAGGGCGGGATGCTCCGGCCCAACGGGCAGCCACGGCTCAACAGTCGAGAACCCCGCATAGCGGACGTCCGGCGCCCACGGCATGGGAGAGCGGCACCCGTCCCTGCCCTTGAAGTGTGGGAAATACAACGTGCCGAACGGGTCCTGTATCTGCTCGCGGGTGACATCAATGTCGTCGAGACCCAGCTCTTCGCCCTGATACATCAAGGCCGTGCCGCGCAGGCACATGAGGAGCGCCATGCCGAGCTTGGCGACCTGCGCCTTGTCACGGCCCTTGGACCAGCGTGTGACGGGCCGGGCCACATCGTGGTTGGAAAAGGTCACACACGGGAACAGGTCTTCCACCGGTCCGGCGATGCGGCTGTAGTAATGATCAAAGACCGAGCGCTCGAGGTTGGCAGCATCCAACAGCGTGAATGTGTATGCGGTGTGTAGCCGGTCGTCGCCGCCCGCATATTGGCCGAGGATCTTCTCACCTGCGGCAAACTCGCCAAACACCAGTCGATCTTCATAGCTGTCCACCACGTCGCGGATGCGGGTCATGATGGCGACGTTTTCCGGCTGGTTCCAATCATGGTCATGAAACTGCAGGCGGGCTGGGTGGCTCCAGGAGAGGGCTGAGCGCTTCTCCTTGGGAACGGGTGTGTTGTCCCCAAGGGAGGCGTCGTGCACATAGGAATTGGCAACATCAAGCCGGAACCCGTCCACGCCCTTGTCGAGCCAGAAACGCAATACGTTCAGCACCGCCTCAACCACATCGGGATTGTGGAAATTCAGCTTGGGCTGCGTCCGCAGGAACTGATGGAAGTAGTATTGCCGGCGCAGGGGGTGCCATGACCATGAAGCCCCGCCAAAGGCTGCCAGCCAGTTGTTGGGCGGTGTACCGTCTTCGCGTGCTTCGGTCCACACATACCAGTCGGACTTGGGGTTGTCCTTTGACGTCAGGCTCTCCTGAAACCAGGCATGCTGGTCGGACGTGTGGCTCAGGACCTGATCCAGAATGACTTTCAAACCGCGCGCATGGGCTTCTTCAAGCAGCGCATCGAATGCAGCCATACCCCCCATGGCCGCATCAACATTCACATAGTCGGCAACGTCATACCCAAAGTCATTGTTTGGTGACGGGTAGATCGGTGATAGCCAGATTGCGTCCACGCCAAGAGAGGCAACATAGTCGAGCTTGCGCCGAATGCCTTCAAGATCACCAACGCCGTCCCCATCCGTGTCCATATAGCTGCGCGGATAGATCTGGTAGACGACGGCACCTTGCCACCACTCGCTCATGTTCGTTCTTCCCCATCGCGTACACGCAAATCACTCGTTTGCGTAGAATTGAAGTCGCGTTAACCTGCCTCAGTCATTTCCCAATGCAAGGCCTTTTTCGTGACCGACAAACGTATCGCCATCCTGACCGACGCCACTCACTTTGTAGGCGATGCCATCGCAAAACGATTATCCAATGACGGCTATAGGGTCTTTGCCGTCGATCCCGTGTTTTCAGACGCAGACAAGCGATCTGCCTTTGAATCTTTGGCGGGAAACATAAGCGCCCTCACCCAACACAGTGCTGCGGACGTCGTAGAACATGTGATGGGCAAGGAAGGTCAGATTGACCTTCTGGCCAGCAATGATGCTTACCCCGCCATCCGCGCGCCACTTCAGGACATTGCCTCCGATGTTCTGCGCGACACCCTGGAAGCATTGGTCGTGAAGCCTTTTGACTTTGCGTCCCACGTTGCAAGCCACATGAAGGCACGCAAGGAAGGCAAGATTGTTTTCCTCACTTCGGCTGCCCCGCTGAACGGTCTGCCCAACTACGCCATGTATTGCGCCGCGCGCGGTGCCATGAATGCGGCAGTAAAGGCACTGGCCAAGGAGCTGGGTCCATCCAATGTGCAGGTCAATGCCATTGCGCCTAACTTTGTAGCGAACCCGGACTATTTCCCGCCTGACCTGATGGCGGACCCGGACAAGGCACCCAAGATTCTCAGGAACATTCCTCTTGGCCGCCTCGGCAAACCCGAGGAGGTGGCCGCGATGGTTGCTCAGCTGGCCAGCGAGGATGGCGGGTTCTTTACCGGTCAGGTGATTGCCGCGTCCGGCGGGTGGGCCTAGATGCTCCGTGCTGATCACATACAGCAACTCGCGAGCAAATGGCTCGATGCGCGTGGTGATCAGTTGATGCCGAAAGCGTCCCAGCTTGGGCCGTTCCAGATGCGCCCCTTTCTGCCCAACATTGCAATGTATCGGAAGGCACCGGAGGGTCGTTACAAGGTGACCCTGCAGGGAACCGGTCTGGTTGAGGCATTCGGGTTTGATGCTACGGGTAGGTTTCTGGACGAGGTTTATCCCGATGATGTGTATGCCGAACTTAGCGCCTTCTATGAGTTGCTTTTCAACAATCAGTACATCAGCCACTCAGTTCGGGTTTATGAACGCAAGGGAACAGGCGCCCTCGTTACAATCGAGCAACTCATGGTGCCACTGAGCGATGAAAATGGTGCGCACGATAGATACGTGCTGCTGGCCTACAACGTTCCCCTGCCCCAGCGACCGCGCAGCGATCCCAATCGGACCATTGCTCTGGGCAGCCTCGAAGAGCGCACCGTGTACCACCCCGAAACGCTGCTGCCCGTTGCATGCTTTGCAACTACGCCAAGAGACGCCGCGCAGATGCGGGAAAAGCTCACAGCGTTTAAGGGGTGACCGACCCGACATATGATCATAACGAGTTATTCACCAGCCAGTTCTACTCTGCGTTGCAACACCAAATGTAACAAGCGCAAGTGATGCTGCACTCGGACGATTCAAAACAGGCACTGCAGGCGTGGCTCAAAGCTCGCGGCGACGCATTGTTTCCCACGACCTCGCAGTTCGGGCCGTTTCAGATGCGCCCGTTTCTCCCTAACATTGTCATGATCCGCCGTATGCCCGACCTTACCTATCGGATAACGCTGGTAGGCACGGCTCTGGTGGAGTCGTTCGGTGCAGACGCGACCGGGCGCGAAGTCAAAAATGCATATCCTAGTACGCAACATGACTTGCTGGAGCGGTTCTACGAGCACATCTTTAAGCATCACAACCTTACCCAGTCACTGCGCGCCTATCACCGACGCGACGGCACTGCGGTTCTCATTGAACAGTTCATGATGCCGGTGGGGAACGAGGACGGTGTTCATGATCGCTACCTGCTCTTGATGAACGACACACCGATGCCGGAGATGCCCCTTACCGAACCACGTAAAGATATTCTGGTTGGGGAACTGCAACGCCGAACCGTCTACGACCCGCGCACATTGCTGCCCGTAGATTGCGAGCTGACCACGCCTCGTGATGCCGAGGCGATGGCTGAGCCATTGGTCGCCATGACACCAAGCTGAGCGCGACAGGATTAGTTGTGGGGAAGCAGCGCCGACAGCGTTGGCCCGGCTTCCGTATTCAGGACAAGATCTGCAATCTCATCCAGTTCGGTTTCTTCGCGGTTGAGGATGACCAGCCGGGCGCCGTTTTGCTTGGCAATGATCGGAAACCCTGCAGCGGGATACACAACAAGCGATGAGCCAATGGCGATAAACAGATCGCACTCCAGGGTGGCTGCTTCTGCTCGCAGCATTTCTTCCTCCGGCATGCTTTGACCAAACGAGATGGTTGCCGTCTTCAGAATGCCATTGCACTTGCTGCAGGGTGGCGGGAGCCCGTCTTCTTCAAAGCCTGCACGCACGAACTCGATTTCATGACGCCCGCCACAATCCAGGCACTTTGCATAAGTCGTATTGCCGTGCAGTTCGACGATACGGTCATCGGGAATGCCTGAATCCTGATGCAGATTGTCGATGTTCTGGGTAATGACCGACGTGACCTTGCCGCTTTGCACCAGCCGAGCAATCGCCATGTGACCGGCATTGGGTTCAGCATTGGTGAAGGTGTCATCCATGTTGAATTTCCGCTGCCAGGCTTCAATACGCATGGCTTCAGAAGCCATGAAATCCTGAAAGTAGATCGGCTTATTCTGTGTCCACAGCCCACCCGGACTGCGGAAGTCAGGGATGCCGGATTCAGTTGAAATACCAGCGCCGGTAAAGACGACAACGCGCTTTGCCTGATCCACATAGTCCTTGAGTGTCGTTGCCATTCTTTAATCCAACTGCGTGATATCTTGCGTAAATATGTGCTTTGACCCTAGCCCAGCCTTGGGCAATCATCACGGTCAAATGCTGCCCGGCATCTCGGGCGCGAGCGCTTTTTAATCTGCCGCGAAGAGAGACGAAATGAAATACCTGCACACAATGGTTCGTGTCCGTGACCTGGATGCTTCCCTGGCCTTCTACTGCGATCATCTTGGGCTGGAGCAGCGCGGCCGCTTTGACATCGAGGATGGGCGTTTCTCGCTCGTGTTTCTCTCCGCGCCCGGCGACGAGTCAGCCCAGGTCGAACTGACCCACAACTGGGATGACGAAGAGCTTGGCGAAGGACGTAACTTTGGCCATCTGGCTTATGAAGTCGATGACATCTACGCGATCTGTGAAAAACTTCAGGCGTCAGGCGTAACAATCAACCGCCCGCCACGCGATGGGCGCATGGCCTTTGTCCGATCACCGGATAATGTATCTGTCGAGCTGCTGCAGAAAGGCGCCTCCAAGGAACCCGCTGAGCCATGGGCATCCATGGAAAATGTTGGTCATTGGTAGGACCATCTGCATGACCTCCAGCATGGCCCGTATCCTGACTGTCTGCTGGGTGGCTATTGGCGCCATATGGGCGGCTGCCCATGCCACGGGACATGGTGAAACCCTGTCGATATCTGCCCGCGCCCAGACATCCCCGGACCCACGGGAGACGGGCGCTGAAGTAGTGCGCCGGCGTCAGGCGGAACAGGCCGAAAAAGAAGGCCAGACACTTACCGGCGAGTACTGGACCCCCTTTGAGCTTGCCAGCGCTGGCCGGTGTAACGAAGCTGTGGAAGATCTTCAGCTTCTGGCCAATCGAGGCCGCGGATATGAAAACGCGCAGCATGCCCTGGGCCTGTGCAAGATCCAGTTAGGCCAGGAAACCGAAGGAAGAAACTGGATAGAACGGGCCGCGCAGGCCGGATTGGCGGATGCGCAGGCATCGCATTTGCGGGGCTACCTGTCCGGCGGCACCGACTATCACCCTCATCATATCGCCGCAAAATGGCTCTATCTGTATCAAACCAATCCATTGCGCCTGGCCATCGGCACTGAAAACGCGCTGGAAACAACCGACATGCAAACGATCCGTAAAAGTATTCCGCGTACAGAATACCTCAAGGGTGTTCAGGCGGCTCGAAACTGGACGCCCGTTTTCTGGACTGAAACCACCCAATCATCGTCTGATTAAGAGGATTCCCATGGCTCGCTCTTTGACCAACGACAGCACACGCTATGGAATTGTGGCTATCACCCTGCACTGGCTTATCGCGCTGGCGGTCATTGGCCTCTATGTCATTGGGTCCATCATGGAGGACATGAAACCTTCCCTCCAGCAATTTGAGCTGTATCAGCTCCACAAGTCCTTTGGCATCACGGTACTGCTGTTGACAGTGGTTCGGCTGGTCTGGCGGATCGCGAACCCGCAACCTGGCTTGCCGCCGGGCATGCCTGCCTGGCAGAGGCTGGCAGCAAAGGGCACACATTGGGGCTTTTATACTCTGCTGCTTGCAGCACCTTTGGCTGGCTGGGCCATGGTTTCTGCTTCAAGCCTCAATATTCCCACAGTCATATTTGGTGTTTTCACCCTGCCCCACATCGAGGCCATCGCCAGCTCCACTAACAAGCAGGCTCTGGAGGGCTGGTTTGGAGATGCGCACGAACTGGCAGCCAATGGATTGCTGGCCTTGTTCATCGCCCATGTGGGGGCGGCCTTCTATCATCACATAAAGTTGCGTGACAGCGTCCTACTCAAAATGCTTCCCGTGTCGGAAGCTGCGTTTCAGGAACGACTGGAAAACGAAAAAAGGACGAGTTCATGACCCCCGTATCGATGCTCAAGACATTTGGCGTGATGGCAACCGCAACGCTACTGAGCATTCTTCCTGCGCAAGCGGCATCCTGGACCATAGACAAAGGCAACAGCACTCTGAGCTTTGAAGCGCAGGTGTTTGGTTCAGCCGTGCCCGGCACGTTCGGGGATTGGACAGCCGAGATTGTGTTCGATGAGGACGCTCTGGATACCTCGCAGGTCTCTGTCGTCATCAATATGAGCAGTGCGGACACAGGCGATGCAGCACGCGACGGCAGCCTCAAGGGGGCAGAATGGTTTGCTGTTGAAGAGCATCCAGAGGCAACGCTCACCAGTACAGCATTCCGCTCGCTGGATGATGGCCGCTTTGAAATGGATGCCGATCTCACCATGCGTGGCACGACCAATCCCATCACCCTGCCCTTTACGCTGACTGAAGCATCAGACGGCGTGGTGGCAACGGGCTCAGTGACCGTGAACCGGACGGACTACGGTGTTGGTCAGGGCGACTATGTGGGCGGCTCAACGGTCGGGCTTGATGTGGTCATTTCAATTGATATTGCAGCGACGCCGGAAGCCGGGGCTGACCAAGAAGACTAATCAGGTCGCACACTTGATGCAGCTGGCAGCTTTGGGATCAAGCTCAAGACGTCTTCGGGCGATGGGTTCATCGCAATTGACGCAATAGCCAAAGTCTCCTGCATCAAGACGCTTCAGCGCGGCCTCTATTTGAACCAGCGCCAGCTTGCGGCGATCGTCCACAGCCTTGGCCATGGCCTGGACCTGCATGGCGTCCATACGCGACAGTCGCCCAACGCTTTGCTGGTCTAGTGTGACCGGCGCCCGATCTGCGTCGGATGCTTCCTGTTGCTGCACAAGCTCATCGCGCTCTGTTTCAAGTTGTTGCCGGAAATCTGCGAGGGCCGCGTCAGTTAGTTCCGTCATCTTCGATCTTGAGAGCATCCATGGTCGCCTGATCAGGCAAGCCATATCCAAGATCGATCACCACGCCGTCCTTCCAACGTGTTCCGATCATGCTCTCCTCCCTTTCCTGCCCATAGGACACTGGTGTCTGGGAGGAATGCAAACCGAGGGACAGATAGGGCGCACAACCGCTGCCGGTGTCCAGCGGGAGGGCTATCGATTCAGCTCGGACGGTCACGCCTGATGAGTAATCGTTCTCATAGACAGAAAACGTCCCGCACGGCAGCTCGGTTACGATTGAGACACCAAGGTCAATGCGGGAGCGTTCTGTCTGTCCCAGATAGTTCAGGAAGTTATGCCCGGTCAGGTCAGCACCCATGCGCTCGGCCACTGCTGTTCCCATAAGCCGGTAAATCACTGACATCGGAGCCAGACGTTCCATGATGGTGACATCGGGAAGCAGTTTGGCCAGGCGGCGAAGGTCAAGATCACTTCTGGTCGGGGCAACTTTGTCGCCGCGGACATCTTCGTAGATCTGCAGAAACTCGCGCAGCCGGTCAGGTGCATCAGACAAGGCAAGAGCAGGCTCATAACACTCAAGAGTGTTTGAGGGGCCTTGACGCGATTCTGCTGCTACGGCTGACATGACGGCCAATGGGTCTGATTGATCAAGACACCAAAATGGCCGGAAAAAATGAAGAAATGGAAAAGTGAAGAAATGGTACGCCCTAGGGGAGTCGAACCCCTCTTTCCAGGTTGAAAACCTGGCGTCCTAACCGATAGACGAAGGGCGCACATATCCGCGCGTTGTTGCGCTGCGGAGAGGTTAGGTACACTGCATATGGGACGTATTCAAGTACCCAAAGTGGCAAATTTTGCGACTTTTTGGGCTGATTGTGGGCTGGAGGCCTCACGTGGCCGGTGCCGCATCCTCAATATGCAACTCAACGGCGTCTCCACCCCGCCAGGTGTCCCTTTTGAGCCGTCCGGCAGCATGAATACGCTCGTCAGACGCCGCCAATAGCGCCTGTCCCAGAGGCTGATCCGCACTTCTGAAGGCCACCGCCTTGAGATTCTTGCCACTGGAGCCTTTGAGCGTGACCCGGACATGCCCACTGCCGACAACGTCTGCGAAGGCCACACGGGCGTCTGATATGGCAATCCGCGGTTCGGGGTTGCCTGACCCATAGGGGCCTGCCTGGGCAATCATGTCGACCAGAGACGCATTGGCCCCGCCGCACGAAATGGCGCCATCCAGCGTCAGTCCCATGCTCGCCTGAGCCTGATCGACGCTCTCAGCCAGGTCTTTTTCCAAAAAATTGCTCAGTTCCGGGACTTTATTGGCCGCTACCGTCAGGCCGGCCGCCATGGCGTGGCCGCCGCCATTGACCAGCAGGTCGCTTTCCAGCGCCCGAACCACCGCAGCGCCCAGATCAACGCCCGCAATCGAGCGGCCTGATCCCTTGCCCAGACCATTTTCATCCAGGGCAATCACGATCGCCGGTCTGTTGGTGCGCTCCTTGATGCGGGCCGCCACAATGCCGATGACGCCGGGATGCCAGCCTTCACCGGCGACAATGCCCACAGGCCGGTCCGCCAGCTTGTCCCGCTCGACAATGCCCATGGCGTGCTCAAGGACGTCAGCCTCAATGGCCCGACGTTCCGCGTTCAGAACATCCAGACGTTCGGCAATCTGAGCAGCCTCAGCGGGATCATTGCTGGCCAGCAATTTGGCCCCCAGACCGGATGCCCCGATGCGTCCTCCCGCATTGACCCGGGGGCCAAGCATGAAGCCTGCGTGATATGGCGATGGGGCCCCTTCCATCTTGGAGACAGCGCCAAGGGCCATAAGGCCCACATTGCCGCGCTGCCCCATGACTTTAAGGCCCTGGGTCACAAAGGCTCTGTTGACGCCCTTGAGGGGCACCACGTCACACACGGTGCCAAGCGCTACCAGATCAAGCCACTGGGTCAGTTTCGGCTCAGGACGGCTGTCTCCGAAGAAGCCTCGCTGCCGCAGCGCCCGATTGGTGGCCACCGCAAGCATGAAGGCGACGCCAACAGCGGCGAGTTGCCCCAGTCCCGACGAGCAATCAAGACGATTTGGATTGACGACAGCCCATGCCGGCGGCAGCTGCGGGCTCGCCTTATGGTGATCGATCACTAACACATCCAGCCCGGCCGACTTTGCTTCTTCGAGCGCTGTATGGGCCATGGTGCCACAATCAACGGTGATGACAACGCGCGCGCCCTCCTCAGCCAGTAGCCGCATGGCAATGGGGTTGGGGCCGTAGCCTTCCTTGATACGATCTGGGATGTAGATGCGCGGCTTGACGCCAAGTGCAGTCAGATAGCGCTCAAGCAAGGCGCTGGAGGTTGCTCCGTCTACGTCATAATCTCCAAAGACCGCAACCGGCTCTTCATTGGCGATGGCGTCTGCCAGACGCGACGCCGCTGCATCCATATCCACCATGGTGGATGGATCAGGCAGCAGCTCACGCAATGTAGGTGCAAGGTAAGTGGGCGCTGTATCCGGCGTCACGCCCCGGGCGGCAAGAATGCGCGCCAGAAAGGCATCGAGGCTCATTGCCTGTGAAATGGTCTCGGCAATGCGCTCGTCCGCAGGCCGCAATGCCCAGCTGCGACCAGAGTAAGACCGGGCCACGCCAAGGTAAGGCGTAGGCCCGGTAGAAGCGTCGGTCACTGGTTTAGCGGAACTTTGCAAGATAGCTATGCTGCGCCTTGATGTAGCGGACAGTGCCGGTTGAGGACCGCATCACAACAGTGTGCGTGGAGACGGTATCCTTGCCCCACTTGATGCCTTCCAGCATGTCGCCATCGGTTACGCCGGTGGCGGCAAACAGGACATCACCCGATGCCAGTTCGTTGGTGACGTATTTCCGGTCAAAGTCCGTGTAGCCAACACGCTCAGCGCGGCGGCGTTCTTCTGCATCGCGGAAGATCAAGCGGCCCTGGATCTGACCACCAATGCAGCGCAGGGCTGCGGCGGCAAGCACGCCTTCTGGTGCACCACCCGTACCCATATACATGTCAATGCCAGTATTGGGTTCAGCTGTGTGGATCACACCGGCAATGTCGCCATCGGTAATCAGTGTGACCGCTGCACCGGCATCACGAACCGACTTGATGATGTGGGAGTGACGTGGACGATCCAGCACGCAGACGGTGATCTGCGAGGGATCAACACCCTTTGCCTTGGCCAGCGCCAGGACGTTGTCCTTGGGGTCTGCATCCAGGTCCACAAGGCCATCAGGGTAGCCGCCGCCGATGGCAATCTTTTCCATGTAGACGTCAGGTGCGTTCAAAAGGCTCCCGCCTTCCGCCATGGCAATGGTTGCCAGCGAGTTGGGCATGCATTTGGCGCACAGGGTCGTGCCTTCAAGCGGATCAAGCGCGATATCAACTTTGGGGCCGGACTTAGTGCCAACTTCTTCGCCGATGTAGAGCATGGGCGCTTCGTCGCGCTCGCCTTCACCGATGACGACCGTGCCGTCGATGTCCAGGGCATTGAGCTCGCGGCGCATGGCATCCACGGCGGCCTGGTCAGCGGCTTTTTCGTCGCCACGGCCGCGCAGACGCGATGCAGCCACAGCGGCGCGTTCGGTCACACGGGCAAGCTCAAGCGTCAGCTCACGGTGAAGAAGAGATGCTGGTGCCTGATCGTCGGACTTGGCCTGGCTCATGATCTTTTGGTCTTTCGTAATCTGTGTGAAGCGCGCCAGCCGGAATGCTGGTGGCAAATAAGAATGTCGGTCTACCGGGTACGTTTACAGCGATTCCACGCGAATAACATGGGGGCGGCTGGCAACGATACCGGTTTCCTCAATGGCGTTAATGGCCTTGGTAAGGGCCTGACGGGTTGAGGGATAGGTTATCACGATGACAGGCATATTTGCGCCCTCTACGTGATCGCGCTCCGGGCGCTGAATCATCGTCTCAATCGAGATGTCATTTTCCGCCAAAAGGCCCGTAACTGCTGCAATTGTGCCCTTTTGGTCGGCCATCTGGAACCGCAGATAGAAGGCGGTCTGCGACGTATCTTCCGCAGACGCATTTTCGGCGACAAGATCATCCACCGGAATGCCAAACACCGGAACATCCAGTCCGCGGGCAATATCAACGGTGTCAGCCACAACCGCCGAGGCTGTGGGGCCTTCTCCGGCACCTGGACCGCCAAATTCCACCGCTCCGACCCAGTCGCCTTCAAGATGGATGGCATTGCCCCCGCCGCTCACCAGCGCAAGCGGATGGGCCAGAGGCACAAGGGCCGGCTGAACCCGCTGGAGGCAGCCGCCGTCCAGACGCTGGGCTGCGGCGATCAGCTTGATGCGATAGCCAAGCTCCTTGGCTGCTTCAATGTCTTCGGCAGTGATCGAGTCAATGCCCTGAATGTCCACCGCATCAAAGTTGACGCGGGTGCCAAAGGCGATGCTGGCGAGAATGGCCAGTTTGTGGGCAGCGTCAAAACCACCAATGTCCGTGGTCGGGTCGGCTTCCGCAAACCCTACATCCTGCGCCTGCTTGACCGCGGCGTCGAAACTGACACCTTCATCTTCCATCAGGCTGAGAACAAAATTGCAGGTGCCGTTCAGGATCGCGACCATGCGGTCTATCCGGTTGGCTGTGAGGCCTTCCCGCAGACCCTTGATGACGGGAATGCCACCCGCCACAGCCGCTTCATAGGCAAGCACAACGCCTTTTGTTTCAGCCAGCCGCGCAAGCTCCACACCATGGTGCGCCAGCAGGGCCTTGTTGGCTGTCACAACATGTTTGCCGTTCTCAAGGGCGGTTTGCACCAGTGACCGGGCAACACCTTCTTCGCCGCCGATGAGTTCCATCACGAGATCAATATCGTCGGACGCAGCCATATCGAGGCAGTCGTCAAACCATGGATAGGCGGAGAGATCGACGCCCCGGTCCTGATCCTTGCTGCGGGCCGACACACCGCCAATGACGATGGGACACCCTGCCCGCGCAGACAGAAGATCAGCTTGCGCCGTCAGGATCTTGATGACACCCGCGCCGACAGTACCAAGACCGGCGATGCCGACGCGGATGGGTTTTCCGCTTTTGGATTTACCGCTCATGAGGCTTCAGCCGGTTTCGGGTCGGGTTCATCCAGCCGCAGGTCCGGCGTTTCGCCGGCCAGAATGGCATCCGCATTCTGCATGAAGCGACGCACATTGCGGGCAGCCTGACGGATGCGCTGCTCGTTCTCGACAATCGCCACGCGGACATGTCCGTCGCCATACTCGCCAAACCCGATGCCCGGAGAGACAGCCACCTTGGCGTGCTCCAGCATCATCTTTGAAAACTCAAGCGATCCCACATGGCGGAATTTTTCCGGCAGCGGCGCCCACGCAAACATCGTGGCGGGCGGTGATGGGATGTCCCATCCAGCCTGCGCCATGGACTGCACAAGCGCATCACGACGTGCCTGATAGGTCGCACGCATTTCGTCCACACAGTCCTGCGGACCGTTGAGGGCAGCGGTTGCTGCCACCTGAATGGGCGTAAACGCACCATAGTCGAGATAGGACTTGATGCGCGTTAGCGCAGCCACGAGGCGCTCATTGCCGACGGCAAAGCCCATGCGCCAGCCAGGCATGGAGTAGGTCTTGGAGAGCGAGGTGAACTCGATCGCGACATCCTTGGCACCGGGCACCTGCAGGATGGACGGTGGCGGCGGACAGTCGTCGAAGTAAACCTCTGAATAGGCCAGATCCGACAGCAGGAACACGTCGTGCTTGTAGGCGAACTTGACCATCTCCTTGTAGAAATCGAGATCTACAACCTGCGCCGTTGGATTGGACGGAAAGTTAAGAACAACCGCAGACGGTTTGGGTACAGAGTGCTTCATGGCCCGTTCCAGACCAGCCATGAACTCGCTCTCAGTTCCCATGGGCACGTGACGGATCACGGCACCGGAAATGATGAACCCAAATGAGTGGATCGGATAAGTCGGGTTCGGCACCAATACTGTATCACCGGGCGCGGTGATGGCCTGTGCCAGGTTTGCAAAACCTTCCTTGGACCCGATCGTCGCAACGATCTCGGTCTCTGGATCGAGCTTCACGCCAAACCGGCGCTCGTAGTAAGCAGCCTGCGCGCGACGCAGTCCGGGAATACCCTTACTGGTCGAGTAGCGGTTCGTGCGCGGCTTTGAGACCGTTTCAACCAGCTTATCGACAATGTGCTGAGGCGTGGGCAGATCGGGATTTCCCATGCCCAGGTCAATGATGTCCTCGCCACGCCCGCGGGCTTCGGCTTTAAGCTTGTTGACGACTTCAAAGACGTAAGGCGGAAGGCGGCGAATACGGTGAAATTCTTGCGACATAACAAAGGTTCCGGTTCCTGCCGCGGCAGGTGCTGCGGGGCGATAAAACCCCGCGCGAATGTCCAGCGGCATTAGCAGACAATCAGCGCTTTTGACAATGTCCCGGCCTGTGTCCCCTGGATGGGGCCCGGGTTGTTGGAAAGCACAAACGGCGAATGGCCGGGGTGCTGCCCGATGAGGGAACAGCCCCGGCCAATGAACCCCGAGGAGAAGTCAGAAAAAAGGCCGGCTACGCGTTACTCGAGAAAGATTTCCGCGCGCCGGTTGCCGGCTTCGCCCGCGGGCATTGACTCGTAGTATTCAGGCGCACGGTCACCGACCGCTTCAATCACCAGATCAGAGGCTGCAACGCCCTTGCGCATCAGCTCATTGGCGACCGCATTGGCACGGTCCATGGATGCCTCGAAATTGGCAAGCAGGTGAGCATTGACCGGCAGGTTGTTGGTCCGGCTGGACGCATGACCGACCACACGGACAGAGCCCTGCCCGCGCTTCTTGTGGAGCGCTGCGACTTCGGAAATCTGTGCGCGATCAGCAGCGCTCAAGTTGGATGAGCCGTGACCGAAGTAAATGGCAACTGGCGCAAATGGTCCGCCTTCAGCGTCTGAGGCAGCACCGGAGAATTCCAGCGGCTCATAAGCCTGAATTGGAAGTGTCGGCGTAGAGCCCTGCTCGAGCGTGGGAGTAGCAGGAACCGGTGAACCAGCTCCGATGGCTGAATAGTCAATGACCACACCATCAGCACCGACTTGCGCAGCTGGTGCTGAAAGCTGCCCAGCATTCTGTGCAGCTGCGGGAGGTTCACCCAGCGTCTCGTCAAAACGTGCTGCAACAACGGCGGGCACCTGATCACGCACCTCAGCAGGCAGCGGCGGTGCCGTGGAAACAGCAAATTGTGGCTGACCGGATGCATTGACCGGAGTGACGGCTGAACGGACAGGAACAGAAGCCGCTGGCGCAGACGCTGCAATGGTTTCTGATTCATATGTTGGAACAGACCGTGCGGGCACGGCGGCGCGGCGCGCAGGTGCTGTTGCAGCCTGACGAACAGGTGTTGCAACCGGAGCTGAAGCGACGCGAGGCGCTGCTGCAGACGGCACAGCGGCTGGAGCCGATGGAGCTGCAGGTGCGACAGTAGGCGCAGGCAGTGTTGCTACCTCAACCTTGGGAGTTGTGGGCGCAGGCGCGGCTGGAGCCGCAGCTACTGGCGTCTCAACAATTTCGCCGTCGTCCAGCTGGCCCATACGGCGAGCTGGTGTCTGGAATGCAGGAATATCCCGTGCCGGAATGACGCCAGCAGCAGATGGGGCGGCAGCAGCGACCGTTCCAGCCGGAGCTGTTGAGGGCAGGTCAGGCAAAGGGGCAACGCGCCGCGATGGCAGCGGAGATGCAGGTGGCTCGGTGCCGCCACGAAGGGCTTCGCCGGAATAACGGGCATGCTGGCGATCAGCGACGAGGCTGTTGGCCAGATCGCGCTTCGCACTCGCGTCGCCAGTCTTAGGCACCTGAGGCGTAGAACCCGCTGTCGGGAAACTGCTGTTTTCGGAGGCAGCCTCGGCACGTGCCTGCTGAGCAGCCACCGTCTGATTGGTGGTCTGGCTGGGTGACTGGCCGGTAATCGCGTCCGACGCGGTAGAGGGCTTGGTCCAGTCCGGGAGAGTGGAACATGCGGCGAGCATGAGCCCAGCGGCTGCGGCAACCAGCGGACCTGCGCGCAAGCCGGCGCGGCGGGTCTTTGATGGCTGATCAATGCTCACACGTGAAAGAGAAGTGTTGGTCATAAAGCTCTCTTTTTTGACGTCCGGCCCTGCAGCAGGCACCTAGTCAGGGCGCTACAATCCGGAAATTCCACCCGATGCGCAGCCATCATCTGGATAACGATGCTGCAAGTGTTCCAACACGTCGCGAAATCCCCTCGCACCGGAACACAGTTATTCCATACCAAATGCCAGCCAAAAGCGCATTAGCCACATGGCAAAATAGGCAAATAAATTGGCCAAGCACCGCCCACCGTATAACGACGGAAACAGCTTCCTCATGAGGGTGTGCCTGAATACTTAACAGAGTGTTGCCAAGCGACGATTGCGCTCACTAAATCGCTGAAAGGCTTGCGCTTTCATCCAGACCCAGCATCAGGTTGAGGCACTGAACAGCCGCGCCTGAGGCCCCCTTGCCAAGATTGTCCAGTTCCGCGACCAGCAAAGCCTGACCGGGTGTGCCCTCGGCGCCATCATGACCAAACACGCTTAACCGCATCGTATTCGTCCCAATGAGATCCTCACCGAACATCTCCGATGGTGGATTTGCCGAATCATTAGCGGCAACCACTACGAAGCGTTCGCCTTTATAAAATTCCATAAACACTTGTTTTAGATCAGAAATATGGGCGTGCTTTGATAGCATCTGAAGCGGCAATGGTACCTGTATCAACATGCCCTGCCGGAACTGACTGGTTGCTGGAACAAACAGCGGTGCCGCATCCAGACCAGAGAAATGTTGCATCTCAGGCAAGTGCTTGTGCTGAAGCGTCAGGCCATAAAGCCTATGTCCTTCAGTGATATAGGCGTCATTCTTCTCGTTCTCGTACCGGTCAATCAGAGCCTTGCCGCCACCCGAGTAGCCGGACACACCAAAGACAGATGCAGGCCAGTCGGCCGCAATGAGTCCCGCGTCAACGAGGGGACGCACAAGACCGAGAAATCCCGTGGGATAGCAGCCTGGAACCGCGAGCCGTTTGGTCTTCGCAATGGCATCCCGCTGCCCCGGCGCCATCTCAGGAAAGCCATAGGCCCAGCCGTCCAGTGTCCGGTGGGCACTCGAGGCGTCCAGAATCCGGGCATTCGGGTTCGTGACAAGGGATACCGCTTCGCGCGCGGCATCGTCGGGCAGACACAGAATCGACGCGTCACAGCCATTCAGGAGTTCCGCACGGGCATCAGCATCCTTTCGGCGTGCCGGATCAATCGACACAACCTCAATATCTGCCCGGGCGTCCAGCCGGTCGCGGATTTGAAGGCCGGTTGTACCGGCTTCGCCATCGATGAATACCGTATGCGCCATGGTGCGCTGCCTTTACGAAAAACGTGAGATCACAAACAAATAGGGAGGCGCGATGTATCACGCCTCCCCGGATTGTCCTAGATGCCTGATGCGGCCTAGCTATGCACTTCGTAGAGGCGTTTCATGAGTGCCGGGGGTTCGAAGTGCTTCCAGGTGCCCTTCTTCTGGGCGAGGCGGTCCGCAATGGCGTAGTAAACCAGCGGATTGACGCCCAGACCGAAATGGCTGGCGAAAACTTCAATGGATTCCCGCTTTCCACCAGGGCGCTCCCGGCAGGCGTCACCGGCCACAACCGCATCCGTACTCGAGAAAATGGCCGTGGCTGGGACTGGAATTGGCGCGCCAAGCGCTTCTGTGCGCTCTTTGTCCTCAATCCGATCCTTCGAGGCCAGAAGGTTCCACATAATGCTGATGGAGTTGGCCCTCACATCCTGGAACGGACTGCCCATGGTGATGACGCCACGCACAAGTTCAGGATTTTGACGGGTGGCTTCGCGAACAAGAACCCCGCCCAGGCTCCAGCCCACAAGCGAGACCTTTTCGCCCGTCTTGTCGGCCAGTTCCTTGGCATTATCGACGATGGCGTCGAGATTTGCCTGTGTCGGGCCATCATTGCGGCCATTGCGCCAGCCACGGGTGTGATACCCGCGGTTGCGGATGTAGCGGCGCAGGGGAACAGTCGAGTTGTCATCTGTCGAAAAGCCCGGAACCACGATCACACCGTGGCCGTCGCCATTGGGGGCCCGGTCTAGGGCCGGCCAGGCGGCTGCAAGGGCTGCCCCTTCGCCCAGAACACGCATTTCCAGCGGCCAGAGAGTCGGCCGTGGCGGTGCAATCGGGCGGTATTTGTGAGGCGTTTCAGGCGGAGCGTGACCAATATCTGACATTCAATGACCCTCATATGAGCGGCTAGACCGCTGAAATTGCTCACCGATCACGGGTTTTGCTGTCAGACGCCGCCTACCCCCTTGGAACCCAACATATTGTGTCCGGGTGCCAACTAAGCCGCAGCCTGTGCCGTGTCGATGGTAACCTTACGCCGACTATGGCCACGCGGATCACCAAAAGACCATGCCCTTTCGTGCAGATGGTAGGCCACGGTTTGCACGACAGGCTGCACCAGCCCGATACCAAGGGCCACAATCCAGCTCCCGGTCAGCGCATAGGCCACGCTGATCGCCACAACCATGTGCATGACGGAATAGGTCGCTGTTTTCGTCATCGTCCGCGCCATCTCGATCACCCGTATTTGCGAATTACTATTAGTTAGATAGAGGTGCGTACTGACGCTTCAAGGACCAGGCCAGCTCTCTTTCACAATTATTCATGGTTGCAGTGCAGTGTTCAGACAACCAGGAGTAACTGAGCAGGTCTCACAGGATGCAAGCCCAACGTGCCACATCGGAGGTTCCACTGATCGACGTCATCGGTGGCAGAGACGTTGTTCTCAAGGTTCACCGTGTCTTTTACGGCAAGGTCTATGCGCACCCTTGGCTGAAGGGATTCTTTGCCAATTCGGATCGCCAGCATCAGGAAAACCAGCTCACGGATTTTTTCGTCGGTATTCTCGGTGGCCCGATGACCTATTCAGGTCGCCTGCCAAACAAGGCCCATCCGCACCTCTTCATTACGGACGAAGTCTTTGACATCCGCCACGGACTGCTTGCCGAAGCACTGGCTGAAGTGGGCATTGACGCAGACATCGCCGCCATCTGGTTGGAGCGCGACGAGCTGTTTCGCAAGGTCATAGTCAAAAAGTCCGTGTCCGAGTGCCACGGACGCTACAAGGCAGAAGCGGTGATTGCGCCGGCGAAGCCCTGACAGCAGCCAAAAAGAAAGGGCGGCTCCAAAGAACCGCCCTCCCCGCAATTGATAATGGTTTGAAGCCTAGCGCTTGGAGAACTGGAAGCTCCGGCGGGCTTTCGCGCGGCCAAACTTCTTACGTTCAACAACACGGCTGTCGCGTGTCAGGAAGCCACCTGCTTTGAGCGTACGGCGCAGGCCTGGCTCAAACAGGGTCAGGGCTTTGGAGATGCCATGACGCACAGCACCAGCCTGACCTGACAGGCCACCACCGGTGACGGTGCAGATGATGTCGAACTCCGACGCGCGCTCAGTCACCACGAGTGGCTGGTTGACCAGCATCCGCAGCACAGGGCGTGCGAAGTACTTTTCCTGGTCACGGCCATTGACCGTGATGGTGCCAGTGCCGCGCTTGATCCAGACGCGGGCAACCGCATCCTTACGCTTGCCAGTGGCATAGGAGCGGCCCAGCTCGTCAATCTTCGGATCAGGAAGAACCTCAGGTTCTGCATCAACAACCGGTGCGTCGGAGACGGCAGCTGTCATTGCGTCGCCCAGATCTTCCAGGGACTTGGTTTCTGTTTCTGACATTCTCTAGTCCCTCGGCGTATTCTTGGAGTTCATGGACGCGATATCCAGCACTTCAGGCTGCTGAGCCTCATGCGGATGCTCAGTGCCCGGGTAGATCTTCAGGTTGGACATCTGCGCGCGGGACAGGGGTCCGCCCGGCAGCATGCGCTGCACGGCTTTACGGACGATGTCCTCAGGGTTCTTGCTGGCAAGAATCCGCGTTGGATTGGTTTCCTTGATACCGCCCGGGTGGCCCGTGTGACGGTAATAGATCTTGTCGGTCATCTTCTTGCCGGTCAGCGCAATCTTGCTGGCATTGATGACGACGATGTTGTCACCGCAATCCATGTGCGGTGTGAAAGTGGGCTTGTGCTTGCCGCGAAGGCGCGTCGCGATGATGGTGGCCATACGCCCCACCACAAGGCCTTCAGCGTCGATAAGCACCCACTTCTTCTCAATATTTGAGGGGGTTGCTGTAAAAGTCTTCATTGTACTTGTTGGGTATCCTGGTAGGTGCAGCCCCATTGGGAGCCTTGCCGGAAAACAAAGCGCCGGACGCGATTGCCCGGCGAAACTTGACAGTGCGCGGTTTATCTAGGACCGCGCGTTTCATGTCAATCGCCGAATGCCCGAAAAAACGCAATAAAACCAGCAGGTTCGAGGTGCGGTATTTTAATACCTCAATTATTGTGATGTCACCTAATTGATTGAATTGAAGGGCTAATTCCCCTTCAATCAACCTAAGTTAATCAAAGGTAAATGGCATTGCTTGGGGTGGTGCCACGACCTTGCGCTTTGAAGCGCGCGTAAACTGGGGGACTTATCATGCCGGACGACGGTAGCAATCCGACTGGCCAGGGCTCATCGCAGGCCAAACCGGCAGACACGCCGACGCAAAAGGCTCCACCAGCCCCGCCTGCACCTGCAGCAACCCGGCCCGCTGCCCCTCGCCCTCTGTCTCAATCGTCTCCGGCGCCCACAAGAGCACCTGCACCGGCAACCCCGGTTGCTGATGGCAAACTTGTGCTCGGCAAGGGTGTGTCCCTGGCAGGCCACGTGACCAATGCAGTCAGCGTCATGGTCGAAGGCGATTTCAGTCAGGCCACCATCGAGGCCGGCGAACTGGTGATTGGCCAGGCCGGACGCATCACCGGTCAGGCAGTCGTGACGAGCGCAGAGGTGCGCGGGCATTTTGAAGGTGAGTTGACGGTCCAGGACGAATTGATCGTCCATGAAACCGGGAGTGTCAGCGGGACCATTCGATATGGCGAGTTTCAGGCCACCCGTGGCGCCCGCCTTGAAGGTGATATCCGTACCATTGGCTCCGAAGCCCCTGCCCGCGCTCAGGAGCCTGCCGAGGCGGAACCCGCTGCGGTTCAGGCCGAGGCGCCTGCCCCGGAGCCTGACAAGCGCAGCATCGGCGGTATGCTTCGGCGCAAATAGCACGGGCGTCATGGCGGCTTGGCGGCTTGGGGGGCTGACGCCGTCCCGTCGGGGCCTTAGGCTTTCCTCATACGCATTTGGGAGGATGCCTCATGTCACACGCCGCCGCTGCGATCTCCGATCCGGTTCTGATTGAACATTTGGACAAAGGCATCGCCCGCCTGACGCTGAACCGCCCCAAGGCGCGCAACAGCCTGTCGGACGCGCTCATCGCAGATTTGCATGAAGCCGTGACGCGTCTTGGCACTGACCCCGCTGCCCGCGTCATCATTCTGGATGCGGCTGGCCCCGGCTTTTGTGCCGGTCATGACCTGAAGGAAATGACGGCACACCGGCAGGACGAGGATGGCGGCAAAGCCTACTTTCAGGATCTGGTGTCCCGCTGCTCAGCCATGATGCAGGCGATCGTACGTTGCCCCAAGCCGGTCATCGCCCGCGTCCACGGGATTGCGACGGCGGCAGGCTGTCAGCTTGTTGCAAGCTGCGATCTGGCTCTGGCGAGCAGCGATGCCCACTTTGCAACGCCCGGCGTAAACATCGGCCTGTTCTGTTCAACACCCATGGTGGCGCTGTCGCGCAACGTGTCACGCAAGCACGCCATGGAAATGTTGCTGCTTGGCGAGATGCTCGATGCCAAGCGTGCTGCCCAGTTCGGCCTGATCAACCAGTGCGTTTCCGGTGACATGCTGGACGAAGAAGTGAATGCGTGGGCGAAACGCATTGCCCAAAAGTCTTCCCACACGCTGGCCGTCGGCAAGCAGGCCTTCTACGACCAGCTTGAGCATGGCCTCAACGATGCCTACGACTACGCCGGTCACGTCATGGTGCAAAACATGATGGCCCATGATGCGGAGGAAGGGATCACAGCCTTCATCGAGAAGCGCGACCCGACCTGGGAAGATCGCTAGCGGGCAGCTACCTGCGCATTGATTGATTGAATATTTCCGCTAGCTGTTTCTGGTTGTCCAGAAAGGCACGCAGCACACGATCATCAAACAGGTCCGGCGTAATCCGACCTTTCCCTTTGGCCAATGCGTCGCACACCTCCTCATGAGTCATGCCCGGCTTGTAGGCCCGTTCCCGACGCAACGCGTCATAGACGTCGCACAGGCTGACGATCCGTGACGCCATACTCGTCTGATTGTTTCTCAAGCCATAGGGGTAGCCCGAGCCATCTGCATGCTCGTGATGCTCAAGGGCAATTTGGCTGGCCAGTCTCATGAGCGGAAACTTTCCAGCCCGCAGAATTTTTGCGCCCGCCAGGGCATGCCCCTGCATGATTGCCTGCTGGTCCGGTGTCAGCACGTCTGACTTATGCAGGATGGCTGGAGGGATCGACATCTTACCAACGTCATGAAGCCGCGCGGCAAGGCCGATGGCTTTAGCTTCCTCTGGCGAGGACCCCATATGGGCCGCCAGATGTTTGGCAAGCAGGCCCACCGTGTGTTCGTGGTCGGCCGTGCGTGCATCTGTAGCTGAATGCGCGGCATGGACGCACGAAAGTGCATCCACATGGGCGGCGTTCAAAAGATGGACTGCAGGCATGATCGACCCTTCCTGCCTCCAGGGTTACAGCAATTGGATTAAGGTCGAATTACTTTTGATTGTATAATGGTTGTATTTTCTGCACCTCGGGATAAAGGTCCCGGGCGGGAAAATGAGGAATTGGGCCAAAAACAACAATCCATCTGACTGGACGTCCCTATGACCCCCGGTGTTTAGTGCCTGTCCACAAATCGGAATGGTCCAATGCCCTCCTACTCAGACGATCTCATCCGCAATCTGTTTGACCGCACCAAAGTCATTGCTCTTGTCGGGGCAAGCCCCAAGGCACACCGGGCAAGCAACGAGGTGATGGGGTTCTTGCTGCGCGAAGGCTTTGACGTGTATCCGGTCAACCCGCTCAAGGTCGGTCAGGAAATTCACGGACGAACGGTTCTGGCGTCCCTTGCAGACGTCCCCGTCCCCATCGACATGGTGGATGTGTTCCGCAATTCGAGCGTTGCTGGTGAGACCGTGGACGAGGCCATTGCGGTAGGCGCCAAATCCGTTTGGATGCAGTTGGGCGTCATCGACGAGGCGGCAGCCAAACGGGGCGAAGCAGCCGGACTGACCGTCATCATGGACCGCTGCCCGGCCATCGAAATTCCGCGCCTTCGGGCTGCGTAAACCAACATCTTCAGACCATCAAATGATCCGTACAGGGAGTACAACAGATGAGTGAACAGGGATTTTCAACACGCGCCGTCCACGCAGGCGCGGCCCCCGACCCCACCACAGGCGCGCGCGCGACGCCGATCTATCAGACCTCATCCTACGTCTTTAACGATGTGGACCATGCCGCACGCCTGTTCGGCCTGGAAGAATTCGGCAACATCTATACGCGCATCATGAACCCGACACAGGCCGTACTTGAAGAGCGCATTGCCTCTCTGGAAGGCGGCACGGCAGCGCTTGCAACCGCCTCAGGTCACGCAGCCCAGCTGCTGATCTTCCACGCCATCATGCAGCCCGGTGACCGCTTCGTGGCGGCAAAGCAGCTCTACGGCGGCTCCATCAACCAGTTCGGCCATGCCTTCAAGAAGTTTGACTGGCATGTGGACTGGGCCGATATGGCCGACCCTGCAGCCGTGAAAGCAGCGATTGGTCCCAAGACCCGCGCGATCTTCATGGAGTCCATTGCCAACCCGGGTGGTGTTGTTCAGGACGTTTCCGCGATCGCAGCCATTGCCAAGGAAGCAGGCATTCCGCTCATCGTCGACAACACCATGGCGACGCCTTATCTGTGCCGCCCCATCGAACTGGGTGCGGACATTGTCTGTCATTCACTGACCAAGTTCATTGGTGGTCACGGCAACTCTATCGGCGGCATCATTGTGGACGCGGGCACCTTCGACTGGTCAGCCTCCGGCAACTACCCGACCCTGTCCGAACCCTGTGACAGCTATCATGGCCTGAAGATGCACGAGACCTTTGGCAACATCGCCTTTGCGATCACCTGCCGAGTTCTTGGCCTGCGCGATCTTGGTCCGGCCATCTCGCCGCAGAACGCGTTCCTGCTGCTCACGGGCTGCGAAACACTGGCCCTGCGCATGGAGCGTCACTGTCAGAATGCAGTGACGGTGGCAGAGCACCTCAAAGGCCACGACAAGGTCTCGTGGGTGTCCTATGCGGGCCTGAAGGATGATCCCGGCCACGCCATGATGCAGAAGATCAGCCCCAAGGGCGCAGGCGCTGTCTTCACCTTCGGGCTGAAGGGTGGTTTTGAGGCAGGCAAGACATTGTGCAATTCAGTTGAGATGCTGTCCCACCTGGCCAATATCGGTGACACCAAGTCGCTGATCATTCACCCCGCCTCCACCACCCACGCCCAGCTGTCACCGGAGCAACGCGCAGCTGCGGGTGCCGGTGACGACACGGTACGTATCTCTGTCGGCATTGAAGATGCGGCCGACATCATCGCTGATATTGATCAGGCGCTGGCCAAGGCCTGATTACGGCCAGCATCGGGCGTGCCGTGGACAGCAATGTGAAGTTGCACCATGGCGACGCCCAGCACGATGACCGCGCCGAACTGGTGAAGCCCGCCAAGCCAGATCGGCACAACGGCAACCAGCGTCCAGATGCCAATGAGTATCTGGACGCTGATCGCTGTCGCAAACCACATGGCGGCACGCCGCTGAAGCCTGTCGGCTCCTGAGGCCACAACGCGCCAGAAGAAAATCACAGTCAGAATGGTAATGAGATACGCGACCATCCGGTGATTGAACTGGACGGTGAGATGCTGCTCGAAAGCCGCAGCCGGGACTGTGTAAATCCCGTCAGGCACAAAGGCCCCGTCCATCAGCGGCCAGGTGTTGTAGATCATCCCGGCATCGAGCCCGGCAACGAACGCCCCCAGCACAATCTGCACATACACCAGGAGCGCCAGACCGCCAGTCCACACGACCCATCTGCGCTGTATCTGCTCAGCCGTGCCACGCAGTATGTCCAGAGCAACCCAGACCAGCGCCGCGAAAATCAGAAACGCTAATCCAAGATGGGCGGCCAGTCGGTATTGGGAGACGCTGACACGCTCGGTGAGGCCGGACGCCACCATGTACCAGCCCATGAAGCCCTGCAGCCCGCCCAGCACAAACAGGCCAGCGCAAATCCAGGCCAGCCGTCCGCGTAGGCGGCCTGTGGCGAGAAACCAGACGAAGGGCACAAAAAATGCCAGACCGATCAACCGGCCCAGAAAACGATGGCCCCACTCCCACCAATAGATGGTCTTGAACTCATCCAGGCTCATGCCCTTGTTGACCAGCTGGTACTGGGGAATCTGCCGGTACTTGTCGAATTCTTCCTGCCACATCTCGGCACTCAGCGGCGGGATCGACCCGGTAACCGGTTTCCACTCGGTGATCGACAGGCCGGATTCGGTCAATCGGGTCAGACCACCAACAACCACCATCAGGGCCACAAGGGCGGCAACGCCCAGCAACCAGATGGCAATGGGACGGGTATCTGTACGACTGGTTTCCAACGGGGTGCTCATGGGACGGATTGACGCTCGGGCTGGTGCTTTTGGCCATCTCGGCCTAAATGACTGAGTTCGAGCGATAACATAGACTGATGTGCCTGACAGGCGCAGCGGCGCGATGCCGCATCAACTGGCAGAACAGCACTGGTCCACCCGTGACTGATTTTGGAGACCGCCCATGACATTCGGCATTCCCATGCGCTGGCGCAAACTCATTGGCCTCGTGGTGCTGCTGGTGTTCATGTTCCTCTATGCGATGTTTGTGATGACCTTTGCGGTCTACAAACTCCCCGAAAACGGCGTGCTGGAGTTTGCCTATTTTCTGGCAGCCGGCATTCTGTGGGCCATTCCGGCAGGCTTCCTGATCAAGTGGATGCAGATTCCTGATCCCGGTTCGCCACCCCAGCAGATCTAGTCCACCGTCTGGCGGTCAGTGGCGATCTCCGTGATGATATTTGCTGCCTGACGTGCGCCGCCTTCTGCCCTTAGCAAGTTACCAATGTCCGCCGCAGCAGATGCAATGGCCGGATCAAGCGCCTGCGTGATGCGGTCGGCCAGAAGTGGCCCGGTGATCTTCTTTTGCTTCAATGGGCCTGGCCCTGCACCAAGGTCAGCCACCACGTGCCCCCAGAACGGTTGATCGCCAAACACAGGACAGATGACGGACGGCTTGCCCCAGCGCAAACCTTCGTGCGTGCTGCCCGCACCGCCATGGTGCACGACGGCGGCACAGCGCGGGAACAGCCAGCTGTGGGGCGCACTCTCCAATGCAAAGTGCTCCGGCGGAAGGTCAGTGCCGGATAATCCGCTCCACCCGGTCGCGATAATGCCGCGTTGCCCGGCCATATCCAATGCAGCCACAACATCGCGCGTCAGTGCCTGTGCATCCTGCGACGGCATGCTGCCAAAGCCGACATAGACAGGCGCGGGACCAGTACTCAAAAACGCTTCGAGATCGGCTGGTGGTTGCCAGGTCTCATCGGGTTCAACGAACCAGTATCCGGTTGTCTTTTCGTGGATGCCGTAATCATCCGGACTCGGAACAAGGTGTCGGCTAAAGGCATGAAAGCGCGGGACCTGCGTGCCTGCAGGGTGATAGCCGGTGAGGATATCAATGGGAGGATCGGACGGGACGTCCTTGTTCCTAGCAAACCACTTCTTGAGGAGCGAGCCGTAGCCCACCCGCGTCAGCCACAAGAAGGCGCGGTTCAGTGGTCGCGTCAAAAATCCGGAGCGACGCCAGGGATAGATCGGATTTGGAAATGCACCTGTCAGCGTATAGGCCGGTTGCAGGTAAACAGGCATGGCCACGATGCCCAGCGCGCGCGCCGCGTAAACCGCTGAAAAGGCTTTGGGGTGGTAGACGATGACATCGGGGTGTTCGCGATGTGCCACGTCCCAGACATCCTGCAGCTGTGTCTGCATCAGATCCTGAGACGCCCGCCACGCCCGGATCAGGCCGCGCAGAGACCGCATGCCATCCATGAGGACTGAGCCTTCCAGCTCAGCCTGCATGTCAACGGACACAGGCGCTGACCGAAGCCCCGCCTTTTCAATCATGTCTGTGAAATTGGCAGCCGTTGAAACAGCCACATCGTGACCGTCTGATTTGAGCTCACACCCAAGCGCGATGAACGGCTGAACATCGCCGCGTGACCCCAACGTCATCAACAGAATACGCATAGGTCACCTTTCTACCCTGCGCCCCATCATGTGGCGGACGCAAAGGGCAGAAACAAGGCTTAGTCGAAACGGCCGAACGTCATTTTGTTGAGAGCAAGAAAGGCGACCATGAAAATGGCAATGGCGATAATGGCGGACATGACATGTCTTTCGTATGGGGCGACTCACCGCAGAGCCGCCGTGATTTGATCATCTGCGGCGGACTATAGAGGGTTCCGCCTCAAATCCAAGATGCGGCTTTTTGGCCTTTTGATCCATTCCGACCATGGGTCATTTTTGTTTTGACGCACCGGCATCAAGGGCTGACACTGATCCCAAGCCGCAAAAGGCGTTCAAAAACAATGACCCGGAGGAAACCCATGTCAGCCAATTTGTCAGCCATTCGCACAGGCCTTATCGCCGCTGCCTTTACCCTCGCTGCAGGTCCCTTGATGGCGGAAGACTATGCTGCCCCGGCCGAAGAAACCGCCGAGGCCGCACCACAGATCACGTTGGGCAATGGCGATGACAACTGGATCATCACCGAAGGCGCGACCCGTGACGGTGCGACTTTCACGTTCCCTGAAGTTCACATTGCTGGGAATGGCTGGCTGGTGATGCATCCCTTCGAGGGCGGTAAACCAAATGGCGACATCTATGTCGGCCACACTTATGTGGGCGATGGCACCAACAAGGACGTTGAGATCACGGTTGATGACGAGCCGGATGCCGGCGAGATGTTCATCGTCATGCTTCACAGCGACGTCAATGACGACAAGGTTTTTGACTTTGTGTTCGTCAACGAACGCGAAGTGGCCGACAAGGCGGTGTTCGAAGGCACCAAGATGATCGCCCACCCCTACCCTGCGCCGTAGACGTTACGACTAGCCACAGGCGGCTTTGATCAGGCGACATTCACCCGGCGGAACTTGTTCCAAAGGGCGAATGGCGCACCGCCCAACAGAACCTCCACCAGATCAACATCCTGAAAATCGCCATTGAGCGATAGCCGCGGCAAGGCCCGCAGATGATTGCCATGGGCATCAAACAGCAGGCCCTTGCGCGTCGTCACGGCAGACGCAAAACGCTGCTCTGACGACAAATCAAACTCACGCAGACCAGCGGAGCCTTCATCCCCATAGGGATAGGCAAAGTGGGTTGGTCGCTCGCCAAGCTCAGATTCAAGTCGTGCAGTTCCCGCCATCATGTCTTCACGTGCGCGGTCCATGGGTAGCTTGGCCAGCGCATAGTGAGACGCTGTATGCGCACCAATGGTACACAGTGGATGAGCATTGAGGCGACGCACATCGTCCCAGCTCATGGAAAGTGACGATGCCAGCGACTGTCCGTCGATACCGGCAAGTTCTGCGAGACGAGCAACCGCGTAACGCGCATCGTCCTCGCTGACGTCACGCAGCCGCCAATAGACGCTTTCCCACGCGCCGCGCATTTCCTTTTCGGTGCGCGCAGCGTGGGAGATCGTCTCTCCCCCGATATCCATTTCCACATGGTCCAGCGCCCGGATGGACGCTTCAAGCGTCAGCCACCAAAGATCGGCGATGCCGTCCGGTAGGTCAGACGCCACATAGACCGCGAACGGCGCGTCATGTTTCTCAAAGATCGGCAGCGCCAGTTCGGCGTTGTCGAGATAGCCATCATCAAAGGTAAAGGCAGCAAAGGGACCTGGGCCTCCTTTGCGCAGGCGGCGAACCATCTCGTCCAGATCGACAATGTCATAGCCCAGGTCGCGAACCCGGGAGATCACCGCATCAAGAAAGGCGGGTGTTACTTCCAGTCCCCGGTTTGGCGCGAAATCATGCGGCAGGGGCGCATGCTCTACCACGCGATGCAGCATGAAGATGGCACCAAGGCCCCGCCAGCTATTGCCCAGCACCCGATGTGCCCGCGTCGTACGCAGGGTGCTCAATCCAAACTTCAAGACATCACTGCCGACCAAACGCATCATTCAAACTCTCGGTTGCACTCAACAGGCGCACAGATTAACGCCCACTGATTGCCAAGCGATTGACGAGGCTCTGTGCGGTCACAAGTGCCGCAATGGCACCCTTTTTGCGGGAGTAACAGTAGAAATCTGACCCCCGAAGGTACTGTCATGAACGCCATTGCGGCCCTGAAACACGCAGAAACGCTGAATAATCAACAGCTTGTCGATCCCCAGAGGACTGACGAGATGGTCTTCAGCACCACCAGCGATATTGCGTCGCTCCAACGCGTCTGGCGCAACCTGGAGCAGCGAAGTGCAACACATGTGTTCCAGACATGGGCCTGGGTCTCGAATTGGCACACATACATCGGCAAGGCGCGTGGAATCACGCCGCACATCATCATGGCAACCAGCCGTGACGGCGTGATGCGGGCGCTTCTTCCCATGGGCATTGAGACACGCTCCGGTCTGCGGACGCTGCTCTGGCTCGGTGACGAACATGCAGACTTCAAAGGCCCGGTGATCGATCGGGACCTGATGGCAGGTCTGACCACTGACACGGCAAAAAAGCTCTTCGATGAAGCCTTTCGGCTGACCCGGGGCATTGACGCGGTCAAGCTGCTCGACATGCCGGAAATTCTGAACGACCAGCTTAACCCCCTGCTCGTCTACCCCAGTCAGCGGGGGCCGGCCGGCACACACTCTCTTACGCTCAATGCCAAGTTTGATGATCTCTACAAGGCAAGACGCGGCGCGTCGTCACGCAAGAAACTCCGGCAACGGTCACGACGGCTGACACAGGCGGCAGGCCCCACGAAATTCAAAGTCGCCCGCACACCTCAGGCGCGGTCAGAAGCCATCTCCGTAATGATCGAGCAAAAACGTGCCCGCCTCGCTGAAATGGGCGCTGACGACATCTTTGCGACGTCCAATGTGCGTGCGTTCTATCGGGCGCTTGCAGAACAGCATCCCGAGATATGCCAGCTGTCCACTTTCAAAGCCGGTGACGACATCGTTGCGACCAACTGGGGCCTCACCTGGGGTGACCGATACTACTACGTTCTGTCCACCATGACGGACGGCGAATATCGATGCCACTCGCCTGGCCAGTTGCACCTCAATGAGCTGATTGAATGGAGCACCGTTCGTGGATTTAAAGTGTTTGATTTCACGGTGGGTGATGAGGACTACAAGGACGACTGGTGCGACACTTCGACAGACCTTTTTGACGTTTACATTGGCTTAACCATCAAAGGCCGCGCTGCAGCTTGGCTGCATGGCAAAGCACGTGCCGCAAAGCGCTACATCAAGCAGTCACCACGCCTGTGGCCACTGGCAAAAAAGCTCAGAAAACGGCTCTACGACTACCGTACGCACACGGCTTAGTAACTCCCTTATGCGACTGTTTTGCTGAACACACAGCCAGCACCGGCTTTGATTTTAGTGAACTGACACTTTTGGGGAGCCCCAAGCATGTCCCGCATTCTGGATATTACACAGGACAACGCCGACCGTTTTTCGACCGGCACGGTTCAAGCCAAACACCACTTTGTTGAAAGCGGTCTGTTTGATGATGATGCGCTCGCGGAGCTGATTGAAGGCTATCCCGAAGAGCATATGAGCATCCACACCACAACGCTTAACCCAGATGGCGTGGAGACGTGGCGTCATGGCTCCATAAAGGGCCGTACCGGGGCTGACGTGGTCGAGGCCATCAAGCGTGGCAAGCTCTGGATCAATCTCCAGCACATGGAAGAAGTTGCACCGCGCTACCACGCGCTGGTGGCCCGCTCCTTCGAAGAAATCAACGAGAAAAATCCCAAGCTCAAGCACATGCGCCACAACACGGGTATTCTGATTTCCAGCCCGTCAGCCCGCGTGCTTTATCATTGCGATATCTCACCAGTCGTTTTGTGCCACGTCCGGGGTGCCAAGCGTCTTTGGCTCTATCCGAACACGGAAGAGTTCATTTCCAATCACTCTCGCGAACAGGTTGTGCTGCGTGAGACCGAAGAGGAAGTCCCCTACACCGAGGACATGGACAAGCACGCGCAGGTCTTTGATCTGCAGCCAGGCGATCTTCTGTCCTGGGAGATGCAGGCACCGCATCGCGTGGACAACATTGAAGGTCTCAATGTGTCCATGACAACGGCTTACTACACGCCGGAAGCCATGAAGCAGTATGGCGTTATCTACGGCAATGGTGTGCTGCGTCGCCTGTTCGGCATGAACCCCAAGAGCGTTGACACCAAGGGCATTGCCGCGCTGATAAAGTGCTGTCTGGCTTTTGTGGTCAAGAAGACGGGTTTTCTCGAAGCCAACGAACGCGAGTTCGTTACGACTTTTGAAGTCGATCCGTCGAAGGAACTTGGGTACATCGAATTTGAGGGTCATCGGGCCTAGCGCTCGATGATCCGGCGGGTGCACATATGTCCCAGAACGCTTCTTCACCAACCTCTGTGATGACCCCGTCCGCTGCGCGGGCGGCGGATGTACCCCTTCGGATTGTCAGGTCGATTGACGATTTGCAGTACCGCGTTTCTATCTATCAAAACCTTGATGATTGCGCTGTTGCGTGGCGTCTGTTTGAACAGACGGCCATCGCAACGGCCTTTCAACAACACGCATGGCTCAGCGCCTGGATGGTA
This sequence comes from Pyruvatibacter sp. HU-CL02332, assembly GCF_040362765.1. NCBI lineage: Bacteria > Pseudomonadati > Pseudomonadota > Alphaproteobacteria > Hyphomicrobiales > Parvibaculaceae > Pyruvatibacter > Pyruvatibacter sp. HU-CL02332. The sequence continues at coordinate 173,838 of NZ_BAABWK010000002.1, read as the reverse complement.
ACTGTCGGCAAAGCCCGACAGGTTGAACCGCGCATTGCGCTGGTTCGCGACCCGGACGGCGAACTGGTAATGATCCTGCCCTTCGCCATTGAGCGCGCGATGGGTGTGTCGACACTGGTTTGGCTTGCCCAGGATGAGGCGGACTATCACGGGCCTCTAATCCATCCCAAATGGAATAGTCAGACGCCACGCAAAGAGCTGGGCCGCATTTTGAATGTTGTGGCGTCCAGTATTCCAAAGGCTGATGCCTTCAGTCTCACCAAGACCCTTGCCGAGATCGATGGTTTCAAAAATCCCCTTGGCCTGCTTCCGCATGCAGCCCACCCCTCATCCGGCCATGCCATCTCACTGGACCATGATGACTTTGAGGCGTTCTACGCGTCCCTGCGCAGCAAATCGACGCGCAAGCGGGATCGCCAGCGTCGCCGGCGGCTGGACGAAAGCGGTGATGTGGCCTTCACCATCCCCACGACGCAGGCAGACCAGCACGCCATGCTTGATGCCATCCTTCAGCAAAAGTCTGTTTGGCTGAACGAGCGCGGCATTATTGACCCGTTTGGTTCAGACGAAGTGAAAGCATTTCTGCACGGCCTGATTGATGATCACACCGCGCGCAGCAGCCTTCATCTGTCCGCCCTCACCCTCGATGGCAACGTCATCGCCGGGAATGTCGGGTTTGTCAGGGGCGACCGTTTTTATGCGGTGATTGGCAGCGTTGCCGAGGGTGAAGCCTCGCGCCACTCACCAGGTACAATCCATCTGCATGAGTTGCTGCGCTGGTGCTTTGCCAACAACATTTCGGCCTTTGACCTCACGGTCGGCGACGAGGGATACAAGAAGGACTGGTGCGACGCGCATCTGGATCTCATCGACATCCGTATCTCGCTGACACTGGCCGGGTACGTGTCCGCACTGCCTTCGCGGATCAAGGATACGCTCAAGCGACGGATCAAGGCATCACCTGCCCTGTTCCACCTGGCACTGTCTGCACGTCGGATCGTGCGTTCAGTCTTCCCTGCATGACCGCCCTCGACACACAGCAGTCTGCGACAAACAGCTTTGTGCGCCTGACGGCCAGGATCGTATCAAGACTTCCCGCACCGATTGCCACGAAGCTGTCAGGCCTCTTGGACAATGCCGATGATCTTGCCTCCGTCCTGCGCGGTGCTGCATCGGTCATGGCAATTCGCGTGGCTGGTGCCTGTGTCAGCTTCGTCTCTCTGGCCCTGCTCGCCCGCTGGATGGGCGCGTTCGAGTTTGGCATCTACGCCTACGTTTGGACGTGGATCATCTTTGTCGGCACCATGGCGCCGCTCGGCCTCAACACGTCCTTGATGCGGTTTATCCCCGAATACATGGCCCGTCAGCGCTGGGGACGTATTTGGGGACTGCTGACGCAAGCGCATCTGATCGTGCTCGCCGCAGCGACCACGGCATCCGTCCTGGGCGGCATCACGCTTTGGATCGTGCACCCCTACATCGATGACTATTACGTTTTGCCCTTTGCCGTGGCACTTCTTGTACTGCCGCTCTATGCCCTGCTGGACACGCAGGAAGGGACAGCGCGGGCCTTCGGCTGGGTAACGCTCGCCTATATCATCCCGTATCTGATGCGGCCGCTCCTGCTGTTGCTCGGCATCGGTGCCCTGGTCCTTGTGGGTATTGCCCCGGACGCCATTGCCGCGCTGTTTGCCATGATTACCGCAACTGCCATCGGCATCGCAGTTCAGGCTGTCATCCTTGTGCGCAGCATCCGTGCAACCGTACCTCGCGCCAAGCCCCGCACCCATGCCGGCTACTGGCTGATGATTTCCATACCGATGCTGGTTTTTGAAGGCGCGTACCTTTTGATGTCGTCCACAGATGTCATCATGCTGGGACAGATCGAGGACCCCGCCTCCGTCGCCATCTATTACGCAGCCGCGCGCACCGCGAGCCTCATCGGTTTTGTCTATTTCGCAACGACAGCCCGCACGGTTCCCAAGTTCTCCGAGATCAATGCGTCCGGCACACGCGAAGACCTCCAGAAGTTTCTCGATGGCGTGAACCGTGTCAGCTTCTGGCCAAGCTTCATGGGCGTGCTGGTTCTGCTCGTCATTGGCCAATACATCCTCGGCATGTTCGGGGACGGGTTTGAGGATGGTTATTTGATCCTCGTAATCCTCTCCATCGGTTACATCGCCCGATGCACGGTTGGTCCGCTGGAATATCTTCTGTCGATGACCGGCAGACAGATGACAGCCACGAAGATCATCTGCGCTTCCGCCGTCTTCAACGCCGGACTCAACCTGCTGCTGATACCTGAATTGGGAACACTCGGCGCGGCACTGGCGACCATTATTGCGATGATCGCGAACCTCACGGCGCTGGCCATTGCCGTGTACCAAAAACTCGGCATCAACGCGTTCCTACTGCGTCCAGGACGCTAGGGATGGGTTTGGGTCCGCATGGCATTGGGATTGCTGCGTAACAGCATGACCCCCGACCGTCTGTGCCCCAATGGCACAATCGGCTGCATCAGGAAGCCAAATGAGCCTGATTGAGACCAAATATCCCCAAACAGCGCAAATGCCTGCGCCGCTTCTGCGCGGCCAGACCGTGCCGCCAGCCGCAATCGCCAACCCACGTTTCAGCAGCCAGTGGATGGCCGCCGAAACACTGGATGCTGATTTCATCGCCGAATGGACCGAGCTCGCGGCCTCAGCCAGCGAACCAAATCCCTTTTATGAACCGCCACTCCTGCTGGCGGCTTTGGCCCATCTGCCCGGGCACAAACAGGTCAGGGTCTTGACCATTCGCGACAGGCTCATGGCCAACCGGCTGGTGATGCTGGTGCCCCTGAAGATCACCTCAACCTATCGCGGCATTCCCGCCAAATGCGCCGCCCCCTGGCGACACATCCATACCTTCCTCGCAACACCGCTGGTGCGCGCGGACTATGAAAAAGATGCTGTGACCGGCCTGATGGCGCATCTGGCGGCAGAAGGCATTCCCCTGCTGCGCCTGCACCACATGGCCGCCGATGGCCCGGTGAGCGAAGCAGTGCGCGAAGTGGCCGATACGACCATTGCCACGACCCGCACCTTTGAGCGCGCAATCCTGAACAGCGAATTGGATGCAGAGGCCTATCTGACGGCCAGCATCTCGAAAAAGAAACGCAAGGAATATGGGCGGCTAAAACGGCGTCTTACCGACGAAGGGGACGTCACCTTCGAAACCCCTGATATGAGTGACCCCGCCTGTGTAGAGGGCGTGGTGCTTGAGTTCCTTGAACTCGAACGCACGGGCTGGAAGGGTCAGGCCGGCACGGCCATCGCCACCCGCCCCGCTGAGGCCCGGTTCTTCATTGACGCGTGTCGCGCGGCTGCAGCCGCTGGCGGTCTGTCACCACTGACCCTGCGTCTGGACAACAAACCGATCGCAAGCATCATCAACTTCAAAGGGCACGGAACCCACGGCGACGGCTTGTTCTCTTTCAAGATCGCCTATGACGAAAGCTATGCGCGCTTCTCGCCCGGCGTTCTTCTGGAACTCGAGATGACCGCCCGCGCCCTGACGTCAAGGGATGTTGCCTGGGTCGACAGCTGCGCCAATCCCGATCACCCGATGATTGATCACCTGTGGCGCGAACGCCGGGCCATGCAGGACATCACCCTGACGACATCCAAACCAACATCAGCAGCGTTGCTCAGCATCACAGCCCTCAGTGAAAAATCCGCAGCATCTGCAAAACGTCAAATCCAGACAGTGACCAAGACCATCAAAAAGAGTCTGCTGAAAAGGAAAGCAGCATGAACCAGACATCAAACGCGGAACATTTCTCAGCTCATGAAGGCAACATCGACATGCATGTAGGTATGTCGCCGTTCAAGATGCGTCATGATCTGGCAGGCAATCCCTTGTTCAGCCTCGAAGCCATGGCTGATCTGGCAAATGAGTTGCCGCGCGACAAGGTGGATTACAATCTCGCAAATCTCCCTGTCGATGTCTCCGGAAAGCATGTCCCGTTCAACGGCTTGTCCGCTGCGAATACGATCAAGGAGATTGAGACGTGCGGATCATGGATCGTGCTCAAGGGCATGGAGCATGTCCCCGCCTACAATGCACTGCTCGACGAACTGATTGATGATCTGGCCTGCTTGAGTGGTGTGGCCACTTCAGCTTTTGATCATCGTGTGGCCCTTGGTTTCGTTACCTCACCAGGTGGCGTCACGCCCTATCATCTGGACTCGGAGCACAATTTCCTTCTCCAGATGTCCGGTAAAAAAACGATCACCATCCTGCCTCATCAGGCAACGACAACTGCTGAAGACACCGAACTCTCACCCGCCAAAAGCCGATACATCCAGTACCAGCCCGGCTTTGCGCCGCTGGAACAGAAGTTTGAGTTGAGTGCAGGCGATGCCGTTTGTGTGCCGTTCAACGATCCTCACTATGTGAAGAATGGTGACGAGGTATCCATCTCGATGGGCATTACGTTTCATGATCTTGAAACATGGCAGCGGCGCAAGGTGGCAACCGTCAACCACATGCTACGGCGCATTGGACTGCCGCAGGACCGCGCCGGAATACTGTCAGGGAAAGACAAGCTGAAAGCCGCCGCTTACGACGCCCTCAATACAGTCGTGGATCCCATTCGGAACAACAAGAAGGCGCGACAGTTTGTGAAGAGACACGTGCTGCGCGGCGCAGCTGCCACGCCTTAGGCGATTTGAATGAGACCTGCCGTATCTGTCTGCGGCAATGCCTGTGTCGGCGCATTGGTGCCCCGCAGGAGAACGAGGCTCGTGTCAGACGCGCGGTCGAACGAAGCCGCAAGGCCCAGAACGACGCTATCTGTATCTCCAACCAGAACAATCTGTGCTGATTGAGCCAGGGCCTGCATGGCGCTTGCAATCAATGCAGGATCATCGTGAACAGGGATTGACCCCCAACCGATGAAGCGCGCGGTCGACTGAGTGTCGGGCTGCATGACATCTGCGAAGCCACACCGACGGCTCATGACATCCGTCAGACCCATAGTGGGCTGTGGCGATGTCCCCACGACAACAACACTCTGCCCCTGTTGTGCCAGCAGCCTTGCAAGGCCGACGAGGCCTTTGGGGCCGGACTGGCCACATGCCACACGCACCACACGACCAGGAACGTGCTGGCCATAACGGCTGGGGCGCGAGGCAATAAAACGCAGGATTTCCTGAGCTGACTGGCTCAGCACCCATTGGTCATGCTGCGTCAGCGTTGGATTGGCTGGCAGCCGCGCAATCATCTGCGTCACAGGCTGGCGAGGTGCCATCTGTTGTGGGGCTGCATGGTTGGGCATCGGTGGCGGAGCTGGCGGAGGCGCGGATCTGTAAACCTGCTGCGGCTGCATGTGGGCCTGCATTTGCGGGCGCTGCTGAGGCTCAAATGGATCAGGTGCGCCATTCACCGCGTAAGCAGGCGTCGCCTGGCGCCGTTGCGGCTGCTGGGCATAGTGCTGCACCGGAACCCGCGCAGGCTGCTGCTGATAGGCGTAGGCATTTTGAGGGGCGTAAGACCCGCCATAGGCGGCAGGCACCGTTTGTGGAGGCGCTACCGGCGCGGACCGACGCATGGAAGGTGCCGCAGCATAGCGTGGCGCGGGTGTTGCCGCGCCTGAGAGCATTTCTGTTGCGAGTACAATCAACAGTCCAAACGTCAGCGAAGCCATGAAGGCCAGCATCAGGATAGGCGCCTTCTTCGGGAAGGATGGGCTTTCAGGTGTTTCTGCACGGGAGATGATGCGCGCTTCAGGCCGCTGAATGGACCGGTCGTCACGGGCACCTGCCTCACTGGCGCGAAGAAGAAACGATTCCAGCAGCCCACGGTTGGCGACGGCTTCACGTTCAAGGGAGCGCAACTCGCTTTCCTGCTGCTTTTCCTCGGTTACATCTTTTTTGAGCCGCGCGATGGATGACCGCAGCGTTCTCTCACGCGCGGTTGCCACACGCACATCATTTTCCAGACGGCGGGCAATCTTGCCGACTTCAGCTGAAATGGCACGGCGCAGATCATCAAGTTCGGCCAGGCGCGCAATCATATCGGGGTGCTGCGGCAGAAGGTCCGCAGACAGATCCGTGATCTGCCGCTGCAATGCCACTTCCTGCTGGCGCAACTGGCGAATGAGCGGGTTATCAAGCACTTCAGAGGATGTTTCGATGCCGGCCGGTGACTGCATCAACGCCCGTGCACTGTCCAAGCGCGCCTTCACTTCAGACCGTGCAGCGCTTGCCGTGATGAGCTGCGCATTGAGAGCGGCAAGCTCTGTATTTTTGAGAAGGTTGCCGTTTGATTCAAAGATGCCGGACTTGCGGCGGAATTCACTGACGGCTGCTTCTGATGCCTGCACCTGGGCGCGAAGCTTGTCCACCTGCTCATCAAGCCAGGAACTTGCCCGGCGTGTCACGGCAGCCTGGGCATCCAGTTGTCCGCCTACGTAAAGATCAGCAATGGCATTGGCGACCATCATGGCGCTGCGTGGATGTTCGGCCCAAAAATCAATCGCGATAACGCGGGACTCGCCAACCTGATAGACATTCAGGCGTTCGAAATAGGCGCCAATAACAGCCGCACGGTTGGCGGGCTTGCGGGCACCGAACCCAAACATGCCGCCGCCGGTCGTTGAGAACTCATCCCATGTGTCGAGCTTCAGCTGGGTCACGACCTGGTCCGCGAGAGAGCGCGAGAGCAGGACCTGAATTTCGCTTTCGATCTTCTTCTGATCCGCTTCGCGCACAGCCTGATTGGCCAGCGGTGTGGTCGGGTCAGGGGTCTGCCCTTCAATTAGAATGCGAACTTCGCCGGTGTAGTGCGGTGTCACCGTGCTGAGGGCTGCATAGGAAAGTACAATCCCCGAGAGCACAAAGAGCATCAGGAACCACTTGCGGGCCCAGATGCGCGACAGCAATGCCCAGACGTCCAGACCAGCAGACCCGTCAGCCGGTCGAGCGCCTGCGGACATATCCCGATCCTGATTGGGCACACCGTAAGACATGGGCGAGCTAGACTGCTCCTCATTACCGCTGGTCACCAAAGGTCAAGGCAGACAGCGGACATACGCCCGCGAATCGCTTCGCGCGCAAAAATGATCCAGCTTGTTTTTTAGCGGCCTTAAGGTAACCGGGATGTTAACCCGCATTAATTTTCCCGGATTTCCTGCTGATTTTGGAGCACCTGTTACCTCCCCACGCTAAGGCGATGGTAACCGTGACGGGGCTAGGCTCGCACACCTGACAAAATTTCGAAGGTGTAGCGGTGACAGCCATGCGTGCGTATCAAAAACTGTTTGGTGGATTGAGCCTCTTGTCGACACTCGTTTTGGCGGGTTGCGGCGGCTTTTCCAATGAACCGCAGATGCAGGCTGCTGCAGCTCCGATGCCGGCCCATCCTCAGGCCGCCAGTCAGCAGCCCATGCAGCATGCTGCGCCCATGCCCGGACGCATATCCCAGTATCAACTGGACGCTGGCGATGAACTGCGTGTGATCGTGTTTGGCCAGGAAAACCTGTCCGGCACATTCCGTGTCGATGATTCAGGCTCCATCACAATGCCCCTGCTGCCGCCTTTGGGTGTGCGCGGGCTGTCTACTGCACAGACCAAGACGTCCATTGAGCAGGCCCTGTCGCAGACATTGCTCCGCAATCCAAATGTGTCTGTTGAAGTGTCGCGGTTTCGCCCGTTCTTCATTCTCGGGCAGGTCAACTCTCCGGGACAATATCCGTTCGTCTCCGGCATGACTGTTGAGACGGCTGTGGCCATCGCCGGTGGGTACACCTATCGCGCCAACACGTCACGCGCGCGCATCACACGCACTGCCTCCAACGAATTCAAGGCTGAGACGAACGCCCTTGTTATGCCCGGCGACACCATCTTCATCCGCGAACGGTTTTTCTAAGACCAGATCATGACCGACCCAATCCAGCACATCGAGCATGAGACCGAGCGCAAGCTCAATATACTGCATGTGTTTCGCGCACCTGCCGGTGGGCTGTTTCGTCATGTGCAGGATTTGGTGCGTGGGCAGGTAGCCGCTGGCCACAGTGTTGGCGTGGTGTGCGCCTCAAACGGGACATCGCCCGCTGCTGAAGAAGCACTGTCTGCGTTGGAGCCTGATCTGGCGCTTGGTATGCGGCGCATCTTCATGTCGCGCCTGGCGGACCCCCGAGATATTGCGGCCGTTACGACGGTGCGCGCCCTGCGGTCGAGCCAGGAACTGGATATCGTGCACGGGCATGGCGCAAAAGGCGGCCTGATGGCCCGATTGGCTGTGCACCGGCCACCCAGTGACATCACTCCGGACCGCAGAGCGCGCTCCATCTACACACCTCATGGTGGATCACTGCACTATGACGCCACGTCTCTTTCAGGCATGGCGTATCTCGCCATCGAAAAACTGCTGAACAGCCGAACCGACGCCTTCATTTTTGAAAGCGAGTTCGCGCGCAGTGTCTTCGCGCAAAAGATAGGCGCCCCAAAAGGCAAGTCCCAGATCGTGCATAACGGCGTGGGCGAAACAGACTTTCTGCCGCTGCCCAACCGCAAGAGCACCTACGACATCGCCTTTGTGGGTGAGCTGCGCATGCTGAAAGGCATCGACGTGCTGCTGGATGCGCTGGCAACCATGCGCGGACGCAATCTGCGGGTCGTCATCGCAGGCGATGGACCAGATCGCGAGCATTTCATCGACCGGGCCTGCAATCTAGGCCTGGCCCCCATGGTCACCTTTCCCGGTGCGATGCCGGCTCGTGAGGTTTTTGCATCTGCCGGAATGTTGGTGGTGCCCTCCCTGGCAGAGTCCCTGCCCTACATCGTTTTGGAAGCACTGGCCGCTGCCATGCCGCTGGTCGCAACCAATTGCGGCGGCATCCCGGAAATCTTTGCCGGACGCGCCGACAGCCTCGTGCCGCCCGGAGACGCTCTGGCGCTGGCAGATGCCATCACCCGCACACTGAATGCACCGGCGCAGGCGGATACCGTTGCAAAACAGATGCGTCAGGACATTGCCCATCGCTTCTCAGTCGGAACCATGGTGCGTGGGGTGGATGACGTCTATCGCACGGCTCTGACCGGCCTTCCTGTTCGCGATGGCGTGCCTCAGATGTTGAGCCCCGCAACACCGCATTCTGCCAACGGGGCCTGACATGTCTGCTTATGCAGCTCATCCAGCACCGCAGACGCAGGATATGTCTTCGTCGGCGCGTTGGAGCCACGGCCTCGACATCGCAAACACGGCCTTTGCCTCGGTCCTGCTGTTTTGCCTGATGGCGATCTCTCATTATGTGCTGCGCGAACCTGCACCCTATGACCTGCTGATGGTCGCAACGGCCGGCATGCTGTTCATGCTGGGTCTGCGTATTCCTGCCGGCGTGGCATTGCCGTTTGGTCTGATGGTTCTGGTTCTGTGCGGCTACATGATCGGCGGCACCGGCGCGCGCTACATCGATATGTCGATCAAGTTTCTGCAGACATCGACATATCTCACCCTCACCTTCGTGTTCTACACGGCAGTGGTGACGGCCTCACCCGACCGGGCACTCAAGGCGCTGTGGGGTGGCTACATCTTCGCAGGCCTGTGCGCGGCTGCCTTGGGCATTGGCGGCTATCTCGGGTTCATTCCCGGTGCTGACATTCTGCTGGGGTCAGGTCGCGCCAAGGGACTGTTTGAAGACCCCAACGTATACGGACCGTTCCTGGTGCCGCCCACCATCTATGCCATCTGGCGGATGACGACGCGCGGCGTAACGCCTGCCGTCTTCTTCTGGGGGCCGATTGCAACAGTGCTGGTGCTTGGGCTGTTCCTCAGCTTTTCACGCGGCGCGTGGCTGCACATGATGCTCTCCGCGGCTGCCTTTGCGGTGCTGGCCAGCATGGCGCCTGAAACACGTGGGCAGCGCGGCCGCATCGTGATGATCACCATTCTGCTAGGCGTCATGCTCACCCTCGCCATCGGCTGGGCCATCACAATTCCCGAAGTGCGTGAGCTGCTCGAACAGCGACTGGGCCTGCAGTCCTATGACACCAAACAGGGCGGCCGGTTTTCCGGCCAGTTTGAAGCCCTGAAGATGGCGATGATCAATCCTTTTGGCATCGGCGCCAACAACTGGGGAATGCTCGCAGCCCAGGACACCCACAATGTCTATCTGAATGTGTTTGTGAGCGGCGGCTTCATCAGCCTTGTGGGCCTGGTGGGGGCCTTCGGCCTGACGCTGGTGCGAGGCTTCAAATACGCCATGCATGGCCCAAGGCGAGGCGTCTTCATCGTCGCGTTTGCAAGCTTCATCGGTCTCATTGCCGAGGCCATCATCATCGACATCAACCACTGGCGGCATTTGTATGTGCTGATGGGGATGATCTGGGGCCTGATGCTGGCAGCACCGCCTGCTACCCACGCGCGCCGCTGAAACAAACAGGCCGCGCCTGACATCACGTCAAACACGGCCTGCTAAGTGGCTTATCGCCGAATATGGTCGGAGCGGCCGGATTTGAACCGACGACCCCTTGTCCCCCAGACAAGTGCGCTACCAGGCTGCGCTACGCTCCGTTAGATCGCGACAGGACGTCAAATCCCGCCGGGAGGGAGGCGGACTATAGGGGCGGTTCTGCCGATCCGCAACGCCATCTCCGCCAGAAATTGCGCTCAGTTCCGGATCAGAACCACGTCGCCGCGCGGGCGTTCTCAAGCTTGGCTTTGAGGCCCTCCAGCTCTTCGAGAAGCAGCTCAAGTTCAATCTGCTGATCTTCCGTAAGCGGCACAGGTGGAAATGGCGCCGGAGCCACATGCTGCGTTGATGCGGGCGCAGGTGTGGCTGGCACCCGCTCTTCCACAAGCGGCTCTGCACCCTCACCGGCGGCTTCCGCCTCGGCCAGCTCCGCTGCGTATTCCTCGCGGCCGATTTCACTCACATGGCGTACGCCCTGCTCGCGGAAGACTTTCTGCACGCCCTTGATTGTGTAACCGTCGTGATAGAGCAGCGTGCGAATGCCGCGCAGCAGATCGACGTCCTCAGGCCGGTAGTAGCGCCGGCCGCCGCCGCGCTTCAGTGGCTTGATCTGTGTGAACTTGGTCTCCCAGAAACGCAGCACGTGCTGAGGCACATCAAGGTCCATGGCGACCTCGGATATGGTTCTAAAAGCGTCTGGTGACTTCTGCACGTTCATGGAACCCTCAGGCCCGGAATCGGGGCTCAACCGGGTTAGGCGACTTCGGGACTGTCAGCAACCGGCGCATCGTCGCGTGGTGCGGACTTGTTGACCCGGTCCTTGAGCACATGGCTTGGCCGGAAGACCAGTACACGTCGTGGCTTGATGGGGACTTCTTCGCCCGTTTTCGGGTTACGTCCCACACGACCGCCTTTTTCGCGCACCGAAAAAGCGCCGAAGGATGAGACCTTGACGGTTTCACCCTGCTCAAGGCTGGACGAAATCTCTTCCAGCACCCGCTCGACAAAGTCAGCGGATTCATTGCGGGAAAGGCCGACTTCCTGATAGACGGCCTCGCTCAGATTTGCGCGTGTAAGTGTACGACTCATGGCTACTTTTGTACTCCTCAAGCGGTCTTATCGCAAGCTGCTTAAATGCCGCAACCCCAATGTCCCCAATAGCTTAACTCAAAAAGTTAATGCGTTCGCGCGGGTGACCTACCAGCGAATGAGGGCCGATCCCCACGTAAAGCCGCCGCCCATCGCTTCCAGCAGGACCATGTCGCCCTGCTTGATACGCCCATCCTTGACCGCAACATCCAGGGCCAGAGGCACAGAGGCGGCCGACGTATTGGCGTGCTGCCCGACTGTCATCACCACTGTTTCAGGCGCAAGACCGATGCGTTTGGCCGTCGCATCCAGAATGCGCTTGTTGGCCTGATGCGGCACGAACCAGTCGATGTCCTTGGCCTCAAGGCCTGTTGCGTCCAGCGCCTCATCGATGGCTTCAGCAATGTTCACCACAGCATGGCGAAACACTTCCTTGCCTTCCATGCGCAGGTGACCAACAGAGCCGCGCGACGGACCACTGTCCACGTAAAGCTTGCTGCGATGACGACCATCAGAATGCAGATGACTTGTCAGGACGCCACGATCCGTATTGGACCCCTCGCCTTCCCCTGCCTGCAGTACCAGGGCCCCTGCACCATCGCCGAACAGAACAGCCGTCGTGCGGTCTTCCCAGTCAAGAATGCGCGAGAAGGTTTCAGCCCCGATCACCAGGACGTTTTTAGCTTGGCCGGCCTTGATGAAATTGTCAGCCGTCGCGACGGCATACACAAAGCCCGAGCACACGGCCTGCATGTCAAACGCAAACCCGCGCTCCATGCCCAGTGCTGCCTGCACAACGGTGGCAGTTGCGGGGAACGTATCGTCGGGCGTGGCTGTTGCCAGAATGATCAGATCCAGATCATCCGCATGGACACCGGCATTGGCCAGGGCATCCTTTGAGGCTGCAATGGCCAGATCGGAGGTCAGCTCACCATCGGCTGCTATGTGGCGCTGATGAATGCCCGTGCGGGCGGTAATCCAGTCGTCGGACGTGTCCACCAAGGTGGCCATTTCGGCATTGGTAATGATGCGCTCCGGCAGATACGCGCCGACGCCTTTTACAATTGAACGGATCATACCGTGCTGGGCTCCGGTGTTGCTTGTGCCTGCTGTGCTGCTTCTTCGCGCTCGCCATGAACTTCTTCGAGGTCGACGGCGATTTTCTTGATGATGTCGTTGCGGGCCATGTCGATGGCCAGATCGAGGGCTGCTGCGATGCCTTCAGCGGTTGCCGAGCCATGGCTTTTGACCACGACCCCGTTAAGGCCAAGGAACACGCCGCCATTGACGCGGCTTGGATCCATGCGCTGACGCAGAATGTTGAATGCCCCGCGCGCAAACAGATATCCGATACGCGATGCCAGCGACCGGCGCATGGCGTTGGACAGATAATCGCCAATCAAACGCGCTGTGCCTTCAGCAGTCTTGAGAGCGATGTTGCCGGTGAAACCATCGGTGACCACGACATCCACTGTGCCCTTTGAAATGTCGTCGCCTTCAACGAAACCGACAAACTCGAAATCCATATGCGTTGAGCGCAGAACCTCTGCGGCGGCCTTGATCTCTTCGTTGCCCTTCATCTCTTCGGCACCGATGTTCAGCAGACCAACCTTTGGCTTGGGCTGTCCCAGCGCCGTCCGCGCCATGGCTTCGCCCATGATGGCAAAGTTCACCAGCGCGTCATGCTCAGCCACCACATTGGCACCTACGTCCAACACCACGGTTTCGCCGCGCATGGTGGGCCAGATCGCCGCCAGTGCCGGGCGGCTGATGCCGGGCATGGTGCGCAACACCATCCGCGCCATGACAGTGAGAGCGCCGGTGTTGCCACAACTGACAGCAGCATGTGCACGTCCCTGCTTCACGGCATCAATGGCCAGCCACATGCTCGAGACCTTGCGCCCGGCACGCAGTGCCTGGCTTGGTTTGTCATCCATGGAGATGGCAACGTCTGTGTGGTGGATCGTGGAGACGGCCTTGAGTTCGGCATCCGCATCCAGAAGCGGCTTTAGCTGCGCTTCGTCGCCGTGAAATTCGTAGTGAACATCGGGCTGGCGAACGCGAGCAATACCCGCCCCACTGACCACAGCTTCACATCCCAGATCGCCACCCATGGCATCCAGAGCGATGGTAATGCTGCTGGCCAATAAGAACTCCGCTTCAAATCAGTTGCCCGGCTGGCACGGGGACAAGCCCCCGGCACCGGAACAGGAATGAATGCCTGCAGCCACAAATAGGAAACGAATCCACGAGAAAGGACCCCGGCGCAGGCGGCGTGCAACATAAAGCAACGCCGCAGCAACTCAACCTTGACACTAACTATTTGTTTTTATTGATCTTTGCCGTTGGGCTTTAATGCAGCCAGCGCCGCGAATGGTGACGGTTCCTCAGGTGTCGTCGCCTCTTCGGGAATCGCCGCATCTGCCTTTCGCGGATAAGGATCAAGGGCAAGCGACAGATACTGAACGGTCACGTCGCCCGCATCAAAACTTGTGCCGGTCTCCCCGCCCAATGGCTCCGGCGCGTCTTCATCCGGCGACACATCAATCTCCTGACCCGGCTTGGGGTCATCGATCATCTTTGCCGGCAGGAACTTCACTTCAAACTCGTCTCGCACCGTTGCGGGCACAGGCTCCAGAGTGACAACGCATGTCTGCACCACGTCAGCTTCGAACGACGCGGTCATACGCGCGCCGGACCCCCGCCAGGGACGCACTGCAATGCGAATGTCAAAACGCTCAATGGCCTGCAAACCGAGACGCTCCGCAACGGCAGCCATCTCAGCGTCCGACGGCCGGATGGGCCTCTCTATGCCGGTTGCAGGGAGGGAAGCCACATCCACAACATAGGAGTACTCGGGTACGTGGGTCTCATCAGAACCAGCGTCAGCCATTTGCATTCACCTTGGGAAATTCAACGCGCCCGTCACCGATGGCATCAATCGACTGTGACGCCAGCGACGCTTGAGCTGCGCGCAGATAGGACGCCAGCGTCGCCAGGCTGCCGGGATCCGCAGTTGCGTCAGCAAAAACGTTCCGGTCAATCGCCTCAATCAGCGCCACGTCATTGGGTTGGGCCAGAGCCTCATCATAAGCCTCGCCGCGCCCATAGAATTTGGCGGCCATCTTCTGAATGCGCTTGCTGATACCCATGTCTCCAACACCCAGCTCCCGAAGGGCATGGTCCATGTCACGGAACATGTGGTCGAAAAGCTCCTGGGACAGGTCTCCCGCCGCCTCATCTCCATCACGAAGCCGCGCCACGACGAGATAGCAGTGCATCACGAGCATATCGAACCGCCCATCGACGCTGTCTGGCACCCCCAGAGCCGCATAGAAATGCGGGTCACGCGATTGCGTCATGATGGAGGTGTACAGCGCCTCCAGCACCGGTTGATGGCTCTTGTTGGCCCGGAATGGGGCCAGGATGCGGTCTAAAACCATGGTCGTCCTCTCTGGTGCACTCCAACATGTGAAGGCGCTGCCTGCATTAAGCCCAAATGACCCTCTTGCCAAGAAGGCCCTCGCTCTTCATGAATTGGCATATGATTTGGTGCGTTGGACGATATCGCCGATTTTTGTCTCAGCGCCCGCCATCTACGGAGAGTAAAGTGCGCACGCATTCCCCAATTTCACTGTGGCTCATGGGCGCAGGCACCGACAAAATCTTTACCCGCAAAATCCTTAAGGGGTCCGCTTTGGCCGTTGTGCTGGCCGCGGGTCTGGCGGCATGCGTGCCAACCGTCACCCAGCGCGGGTACGTGCCAAACGAAGACCTGATCTCCGAAATCCGGGTTGGCATCGACAATAAAGACAGCGTGCTCACCAGTTTTGGCTCACCCTCCACTGTGTCCACCGTGGAAGGCGACTCCTGGTATTACATCTCAAGCATCCATGAACAGCTGATGTTCTATCGCGAAGAAGCCGTCGATCGTGAAATCGTGGCGGTCTATTTCGATGAAAACGAGAACGTCAAACAGCTCGGCTATTACGGCCTCGAAGACGGCAAGATCGTGAATTTCATCAACCAGGAAACGCCAACCCGCGGCAAGGAACTGACGTTCCTGCAGCAGATGTTCGGCAACCTCGGTCGCTTTGGCGGTGCAACGCGCGCCGACCCCACACCGGGTCTCTAATCTTTGGCTGATAGTGCTCATATCCGCGAAGGAGGCTGTCGATGTGGACAGCTTCGCTTCCGGATACCGTGGCCGCCGATGATCACGATGGCCTGCCATTGCACCGGGTGTCAGAAGATGACCGGCGGCCCCTACTCGCTCAGCGCCATGGTTGCCGGTGACGCCTTTGAGGTCACCAAGGGCCAGCCCGTTGTCGGCGGTCTCAAGGGCGACGAAATCGACCACATGTTCTGTCCCAACTGCATGAGCTGGGTATTCACCCGAGTTATGGATGGCGCCTTCATCAATGTGCGCTCTCCGATGCTGGACGACACATCCGGCACAGAGCCCTATGTTGAGAGCTACACCAGTGAAAAGCTCGACTGGGTAAAGCTTGAAACCCCGCACAGCTTTGAGAAATTTCCGGAGTTGGACGATTATACCGCGATCATTCAAGCCTATGCGGCACGGCAGGACTGAGGCCGAAATGCCAATTGCAACCTGGAAACAGGCAAAGAAAAAGGCGGCGCCCCGACATGGGACGCCGCCTTCTTTGTCTTGGATGGTCTGACGCTTAGTGAGCCAGAACGGCCAGTAGCAGCAGAGCCACGATGTTCGTGATCTTGATCATCGGGTTCACAGCCGGACCAGCAGTGTCCTTGTAAGGATCACCAACAGTGTCGCCTGTCACAGCAGCCTTATGGGCGTCTGAGCCCTTGCCGCCATGGGCACCGTCTTCAATCACCTTCTTGGCGTTGTCCCATGCACCGCCACCGGCAGTCATGGAGATGGCCACGAAGAGACCTGTCACGATAACGCCCAGCAGCATCGCACCAAGTGCTGAGAATGCAGCGGACTTGTCAGCCACAGCCGAGATCACGAAGAACAGGACAACAGGTGACAGCACCGGCAGCATCGACGGGACGATCATCTCGCGGATGGCCGCCTTGGTCAGCAGGTCAACGGCCTGGCCGTAGTCCGGCTTCTCCGTGCCCTGCATGATGCCTGGCTTGGCTTTGAACTGACGCCGAACTTCTTCAACGATGGCAGCCGCGGAGCGACCCACAGCCATCATGCCCATGGCACCGAAGAGGTAAGGCAGCATGCCGCCAACCAGCAGGCCAACCACGACATATGGGTTGGACAGCGAGAAGTCGACATTGATGCCGGCAAAG
This sequence comes from Pyruvatibacter sp. HU-CL02332, assembly GCF_040362765.1. Taxonomy (NCBI): domain Bacteria; kingdom Pseudomonadati; phylum Pseudomonadota; class Alphaproteobacteria; order Hyphomicrobiales; family Parvibaculaceae; genus Pyruvatibacter; species Pyruvatibacter sp. HU-CL02332. The sequence continues at coordinate 157,004 of NZ_BAABWK010000002.1, read as the reverse complement.
TACGGATAGAGCTCAGGGCTTGCCGCGAAGAACTTGAGGTCCTCCGTGTAAGCCGCAAACAGCACCAGCGCACCCAGACCCGCAGAGCCAATGGCATAGCCCTTGGTCACAGCCTTTGTGGTGTTGCCAACAGCATCAAGCGCATCAGTGGTCTTGCGGACGCTTTCGTCCAGCTCGGCCATTTCAGCGATACCACCAGCATTGTCCGTCACCGGACCAAACGCATCGAGCGCCACAACCATGCCTGCAAGAGCCAGCATTGTTGACACCGCAATTGCAATGCCGAACAGACCCGCCAGGTTGAACGTGGCAACGATGCCCGCAACGATGACAAGAGCCGGAAGCGCCGTTGCTTCAAGCGAGACAGCCAGACCCTGGATCACGTTTGTGCCGTGACCGGAGTTGGAAGCCGCCGCCACAGACTGCACAGGACGGTAGTTGGTGCCTGTGTAGTACTCGGTGATCCAGATGATGAGGCCGGTAATGACCAGACCCAAAATGCCGCAGAGATAGAGGTCCATGCCTGTGAAGGCCAGACCGCTCGCCAGGGTGTAGGTCGTTTCAAGACCAACCACGTAGTCGGTCGTGAAGTACAAGGCGATCAGCGACAGAACGGCTGAGGCGATGAAGCCCTTGTACAGCGCACCCATGATGGAACCGTTCGAGCCGAGACGCACGAAGAACGTGCCGATGATCGAGGTCACGATGCAGGTCGCACCAATAACCAGCGGATAGATCATCATGGCTTCGCCGGCAGCACCGACAAAGAAGATGGAGGCCAGAACCATGGTGGCCACGATCGTCACCGCATAGGTTTCGAACAGGTCAGCCGCCATGCCCGCGCAGTCGCCCACGTTGTCGCCAACGTTATCAGCGATGGTCGCAGGGTTACGGGGGTCATCTTCCGGAATACCGGCTTCAACCTTACCCACAAGGTCACCGCCCACATCCGCACCCTTGGTGAAGATACCGCCGCCAAGACGCGCAAAGATTGAAATGAGCGACGCACCGAAGCCAAGAGCCACCAGCGCATCAATCACCTGACGGGAATTGGCCGCGTGGCCCAGCGTGTCTGTGAGGACTGTGTAGTAGACAGCCACACCCAGCAGGGCGAGACCAGCCACCAGCATGCCTGTAACAGCACCGGACTTGAACGCAATGTCGAGGCCAGCAGCAAGGCTTTCAGATGAGGCCTGCGTCGTGCGCACATTGGCGCGCACGGACACGACCATGCCGATGTAACCGGCAAGGCCTGACAGAATGGCACCAGCCGCAAAACCGATTGCGGTCAGCATGCCCAGCAGCGCCCAGACGATTGCAAAGATCACCACCCCGACAAGGCCGATCGTGGTGTACTGGCGATTGAGGTAGGCAGAAGCACCTTCCTGAATAGCGCTTGCGATTTCCTGCATGCGCGCATTGCCCGGGCTCGCCGCCAGCACGGAGCGAATTGCCCACGCGCCATAGACGAGCGAAAGAACGCCCGCGGCCAGAATGGCCATCATGGTTGTACTCATTTTCGGAAATTTCCCCTGACTAGGTCTGCCGGAGGGCCGGCAGCCAATCTATTGGTTTGTATTTCGACGGGTGAAGCCCTGTTAAGGCCGTGCCGGACCGCATCCGGCGCAACCAACCCCTCCCCCGCGATTGATGGCGCCACAATGCCAAAGGTCCCCGGTCAAGGCAACCGCGTTAACTGTCCGGCAGGCCGCATGGAAACCGCGGGAACAGGGCACTTACAGGGCTGTCAGGGAGCGTCAAACACCATCCACGACCAGGTCACCCCAGCAGCCTTGTTGGCGGCCTGAATGGAGGCTGTGTGCCGGGTAAAGCGCACGGTGAGCCCACAGTCATGTGCCAGCGCCTGTGTCTCTTTATCGGTCCCACCGAAGACTGGCCGGCCAGCAGCACCGGGCCCATGCCTCACAGACATTGCCAGCGTTGCCTTGTGCGCCATCACAGACCTCAATGTGGCCATTGCCGCAGCGCGTCTGGGTAATTCTATGTGCTGCCAGACGGCACTCAGAAGCACAAAATCATAGGTTTCCCCTAGGGACACAGCTGCCTCAAGACCGGGCAAGGCGGCGTCCAGCCATCTGATCCCTGCATCGGCATACTTATGAGACGCGGCCTCTCGAAAGGCATCGACCGGTTCACATGCCGTGACCGCATGCCCCTGCTCCGCAAACCAGGCAGGGTTTCGACCAGCCCCCGCCCCCACGTCCAGCACACGGCACGGGGTACCGGGCAACGCATCAAGGATGGGACCAAGCACAGTATCGGTCGGGATGGACTCATATCGCGGGATCAGCTCGGCAGCGGATGCCTCATATCCCTCAATTACCTCGATCGACATCTCGGTTTCCTCGATGTGTGTGGACATCAAAGCGTGGGCGATTCGGAGAGGAATAAGAACCTTAGCGGCGCTTAGAAATGTCGATAGCCGGACTTCGGGACATCGAGGGTGTCACCTTGGGTATCAACAACGCTGACTTCACCGACCTTGCCTGCTGCCAGTTCACCGATCCGGGTCACAGGCGTTTCGGTATCACCGGAGGCCTCTGCAATCGCCTCTGCTGCATCAGGCGATGCAGCGAACAGGATTTCATAGTCGTCGCCCGCGCCCAGAAGCGACAGATGCAACGATCTGTCCTTTTTCACAACCCGGGCTGCCGAGGACGACAGCGGCACCCGATCAAAATCGATGCGCGCGGCCAGACCTGAGGCTTCAGCCATATGGCCGGCGTCCGCAATCAGACCATCCGATACGTCCAAGGAGGCGGAGGCAAAGCCCGAAAGCTTGCGACCAAAATCGACCCTTGGCTGTGGCAGACGATAGCGTCCTTCAAGGCGCGTGCGGGTCCCAAGGGCAACCGCTCCCAATTCTTCCCGCAATATCCTGAGACCAAGTCCGGCGTCTCCAATGGTGCCGGTGACATAAAGACCGTCACCTGCCTTGGCCCCAGCACGGGTTACCATGCCCCCCTCGCCCAGCCTTCCGATAGCGGTCAAAGAAAAGGTGTCGGGGCCCGGTGTCCTGACCGTGTCTCCGCCGATGAGAACAAGACCATAGGCTGCAAGATCCTCAGCCAGCCCTTTTGTAAACGCCTCAAGCCACGCGACATCCCGCTGCTGGTTGAAGGCCGCTGACAGAAGACAGCCGACCGGCTGTGCACCTTTGGCTGCAAGGTCGGATACGTTCACCCGCACAAGCTTCTGGGCAATCTGGTCTGCAGGGTCATCAGCAAGAAAGTGTACGCCGGCAACAATCATGTCGCTGGTGATGCAGCTTCGACCATCCGTATCAGGAACAAGCCCGACATCATCTGTCAGGTTCAGGCCGTGGCTGCTGTCGGACAAGGGGGCAAACAGGCGGGCAATCAAGTCAAACTCTGTTTCAGAGCTGCCGTCCTGCTTTGCCACTAGACATCACCCAGCAGCTCGCGGGCCAGACGGTCCAGCACCGCATTGACGACCTTTGGCTCGTCCCCATCAAAGAAGGCGCGGGCCACGCCCACATATTCATTGATGACCGCCTTGGGCGGTACGTCGGAGCGCCCGTAGATTTCAAAGGTTCCGGCCCGAAGCGTCGCGCGCAACGTGGCGTCCAGCCGAGGCAGCCGCCAACCTGATGCCAGTGCCTTGTCAATGGCCGGATCAAGTTCCGCCTGCTTCTCCACGACACCGCGGACGATGGATTCAAAAAAGTCCGCGTCAGCCGGATTGTCGTCGTTCAGTTCTTCTGCAGTTTCACCGTCATAGGTGCGGCCAAGACGGGCGGCGCGAAACTCGGCGATCACGTCGCCGATGTCAGCACTGCCGATGTCCATCTGGTAGAGCGCCTGCACAGCCGCCAACCGCGAATTGCTGCGGGCTTCGTGGGGCTGTTGTCGTGCGGGCTTCTTGCTCAAAGTCCATCCACCTTCATGGCGCGTTTGTGGGCGATCATCGCCAATGTGGCAGCAGCAGCGCCGCCACCCTTGTTCTTGTCGTCTACCTTGGCCCGCGCCCAGGCCTGATCTTCGTTCTCAACAGTCTGAATACCGTTGCCCAGGGCCAGCGCGTGCTCGACGCTCAGGTCCATAAGCGCCCGTGCGCTTTCAAATGCAACAATATCAAAATGCGCTGTTTCGCCACGTATGACACAGCCAAGGGTCACAAAGCCATCATAGGACGTCTGGCCACCGGTCACCTTCATGGCCCGAAGCGCGTAAACCACAGCCGCCGGGATCTCCAGAACGCCGGGAACTTCCATGCGCTCATAGGTGCCGCCGGCAGCTTCAATTTCTGCAATGGCACCGCGCGCCATTTCATCCGTGAGCTCGGGATAAAAGCGGGCTTCGATAATCAGAATATGTGGGTTTTTCTTACTCATGGTTTTTCTTTTATCTGGATCAGCTCTTGGTGATCGGACGCATGCCGACAACCTCAAGGCCGTACCCGTCGATACCGACAATGGTGGGATTGGGTGAATTTGAAAGGAGTTCCATCTTGCGGATACCAAGATCGAGAAGGATCTGCGCGCCAACCCCGTATTCGCGCAGGCGACGTGGCCCCTGCTGCGACCGGGTTTCTTCATCGGTCAGCAGCATGTCCGACACGATGGTCGCGTCCGTATCGCGAATGATGACGATAACGCCGCGGCCCTCTTTTTCGATGGCCTTCATGGATTCTTCAATGAGATGCGACCGGCCGCCCTTGGCGCCCAGAATGTCATCAAACACATTGATGGCGTGCATACGCACAAGCACGGGATCAGGCGTGCTGATGTCGCCCTTCACAAGAGCAATATGCTCAGAATACTGAACATTATTCTTGTAGACGATCATCTGGAACTCGCCAGCGTTTTCCGTTTCAAATGTCCGGTCAACGGCGCGCTGCATGAAATTGTCATGCTTGCGGCGATAGGCAATCAGGTCTGCGATGGTCGCGACCTTGAGATTATGCAGCTGTGAGAACTGAATGAGATCCGGCAGACGTGCCATGGTGCCGTCATCGTTCATGATCTCGCAGATCACACCAGCCGGGTTCAAACCGGCCAGGCGCGAAACATCAACGGCAGCTTCGGTGTGGCCCGCGCGAACAAGCACGCCACCCTCTTTGGCGACCAGAGGAAACACGTGCCCCGGCGTCGCGATATCTGTGTAGTTCTTGGTGGGATCAACAGCGACCGCGATCGTGAGGGCACGGTCATGGGCCGAGATGCCGGTGGTGACGCCTTCGCGCGCCTCGATGGAAATCGTGAAAGCCGTCTGGTGCCTCGACTGATTGTGCGACGACATCAAATGCAGATTGAGCTGCTCGGACCGCTCTTCCGTCATCGAAAGGCAGATCAGGCCACGACCATATTTGGCCATGAAGTTGATCGCATCCGGGGTCGCCATCTGCGCCGGGATCACCAGATCGCCTTCGTTCTCGCGATCCTCCGCATCCACCAGAATGAACATCTTGCCATTACGGGCGTCTTCGATGACATCCTCGATCGGGGACAGGAATTCGGAAAACTCGCTCATACGTGCTCCTTGCCAGGCCGTTCGGCCGCTTGGATTTCTTGTGTTTCTATTGGGGTTAGGCGGTGTTTTGCCCAAACGTCCGACTAAATTCTACTGGCCTGCAAACTCTATCTGGCGAGCGACATAGCGCGCCAGCATGTCAATTTCCAGATTTACCGGGTCACCATCCTTAAGATCGCCCAGTGTCGTCTGTGTTTGGGTGTGGGGAATGATGTTCACGCCGAAGGTGTCCTGCCCCACTTCATTCACTGTCAGCGAGATGCCATCGATAGTGATCGAGCCTTTTGAGGCGATATAAGGCATGAGATCCGCAGGTGCCTTGAAGGTCAGCCGCCAGCTGTCGCCTTCGGGTTTCTGGCTCACCAGGCTGCCAACGCCATCAACATGACCGCTTACAATGTGGCCGCCCAACTCGTCACCCGCCTTGAGGGCGCGCTCAAGGTTGATCCGCGTCCCTTCCTTCCAGGAACCCAGCTTGGTCAGATTGAGGGTCTCGCCGGAGGCCTCAACATCAAACCAGAAGGTCTTGTCATCCACCCGGCCCTTCTCGATCACCGTCAGGCAGGCACCGGAGCAGGCAATGGATGCTCCAAGGTCAATGCCGTCCGCCTCATAGATGGTGGCGATCCGAAAGCGGGTGTCGCCGCGTTCTTCGATCTCAGTAACTTTGCCGATGTCGGTAATGATGCCGGTAAACATGTGTATCTCTCGTGTTTCGCTAAATGTCGTGACGGACGCGCAGGCTAGTCAGCACGTCCTCGCCCAAGGCAGTGACCGCCTGACGCTCGAAGCCAGCATCAAGGTCAATGTCATCAAGCCCGAGCCCGGCGACAGCAGAATAGCCGTCGTCGCCAATAATCTTTGGCGCCTGAAACCACTCGATGCGGTCAATCAGATTGTCGCGCAACAGACTGGCAGCAAGGCGGGCGCCGCCCTCCACCATCACCCGCGTGATGCCGCGTTCAGCCAGCAGCGTCAAAGCCGCGCTCATGTTCATCTGATTGTCCGGGCCAAGGGGCACTCGGACCAGCTCAATACCCTGCTCTTCAAAGGCCTCAGCACGATCCTTGTCAGCGTCCTCACGTGTCAGAAGAATGACCGGCGTATCAGAAGCGGTGCGTACAAGCTTTGATGTCAGGGGAAGTCTGAGACGTCCATCCGCGATCACGCGAATGGGCGACCGGCCAGAGAGCCCGGGCAGCCGACATGTCAGCTGCGGGTCATCAACAATGGCCGTTGCGCTGCCAATCATGATGGCGTCGGCCTGTGCCCGCATGAGGTGGGTCCGCTCGCGCGCCATTTCACCGGTGATCCAATGGCTCTTGCCGGTATGGGTCGCAATCTTACCGTCCAGCGTTGAGGCAATTTTCAACAGAACTTCAGGACGGTTTTTGGTGACCCGGCAGGTGAACCCGGAATTGGCGTCCCTGGCCTCCTCCTCAAGCACGCCTTCCGTCACCGAAATGCCGCCCGCCTTGAGCATGGCGACGCCCTGACCATTCACCCGAGGGTCATCATCCGTACACGCCACAACAGCACGGGAAATGCCGGCATCAATAAGCGCCTGCGCACAGGGGCCCGTCTTGCCGGTGTGGGCACATGGTTCAAGCGTGACATAGGCCGTTGTGCCACGCGCTCTTGCGCCTGCCCGACCGATGGCCTGTGTCTCTGCATGGGGACGCCCGCCTGGTTGCGTCCATCCACGGCCAACGACCATGGGAACATCACCGGACGTATCAACAAGCACACAGCCGACAGATGGATTGGGAGCCACCTGGCCAAGACCGCGACGCGCAAGCACAAGCGCCATACGCATAAACCGTATGTCCGCCGCCGCCTGTTCCTTGGGGGATAGATCCACCCTCATCTCCGGTCTTGTGCTTGTGCGCACTGCCGGGCCGCACCATGCGGCATCGAGAATGCGCTGTTAGTCTTCGTCGCCGTTTTCGTCCTCACCGTCGCCGAGGCCACCGAGGAAATTTTCAAAGTCTTTGGCTTCCCGGAAATTCCGGTACACCGATGCAAACCGCACATAGGCCACTTCATCAAGCAGCTTCAGGCGTTCCATCATCAGTTCACCAACCATCGAGGCCGGAATGTCGGATTCGCCGGTACTCTCGAGCTCACGCACGATCCCAGACACCATACGCTCCACCCGTTCTGGCTCAACCGGACGTTTGCGCAAGGATATTTGCAGTGACCGCATCAGCTTGTCCCGGTCAAACGGTTCCCGCTTGCCGTTCCGCTTGACGACCGTCAGATCACGAAGCTGGACGCGTTCAAAAGTTGTAAAGCGGGCACCACAGGCCGGACAGAACCGACGCCGACGGATCGCGGCCGCATCTTCTGTTGGCCGTGAGTCCTTAACCTGCGTGTCTTCATTGCCGCAAAATGGGCAGCGCATGTCCCAATATCCCCAGAAAACCGGACTTCGACGATAGGCTCAATATAGGCAGAGGCCTGAATCAAGCCCGGGTCTCTGTTTACCCGTAAATTGGGAAACGTGCACACAATTCGAGGACCCGCTCTTTGACGGATGCTTCAACAGCCCCGTTGTCCTCAGGATTGGCCACGAGACCATCCAGAACTTCGGTGATGAGGTCTCCAACGAGCGAGAACTCGGCAACGCCAAAGCCGCGTGTTGTGCCGGCCGGTGTTCCCAGGCGAACCCCGGACGTAATGGCCGGAGGGGCTGGGTCAAACGGGACGCCATTCTTGTTGCAGGTGATGTGCGCATTTTCGAGGGAATGCTCAGCTGCCTTGCCGGTGAGGTTCTTGGGGCGCAGATCCACCAGCATCAGGTGGCTGTCGGTGCCGCCGGACACAATGTCCACACCGCCCTTTTGGAGGGCCGCAGACAGCGCGCGCGCATTCTCGACAACGTTCTGCGCGTAGATCTTGAAGCTGGGCTGCAGGGCTTCACCAAAGGCAACCGCCTTGCCCGCAATCACATGCATCAGCGGGCCGCCTTGGATACCGGGGAAGATCGCTGAGTTGATCTTCTTGGCCAGCTTTTCGTCATTGGTGAGGATCATGCCGCCGCGAGGGCCACGAAGCGTCTTGTGGGTGGTGGTGGTGCAGACATCTGCATAGGGCAGCGGGCTGGGATAGACACCGCCGGCCACCAGACCTGCAAAGTGCGCCATGTCGACCATCAAGAAGGCATCAACGCTGTCCGCTATTTCACGGAACTTGGCAAAGTCGATGACCGGAGAATAGGCAGAACCACCTGCAATAATCAGCTTGGGCTTATGTTCCTGCGCGAGCTTTGCCACCTCGTCATAGTCAATGTGACCGTCCTGCTTGCGAACGCCGTACTGCACAGGGTTGAACCACTTGCCTGACTGGTTCGGCTTTGCGCCATGGGTCAGGTGACCGCCCGCATCCAGGCTCATGCCCAAAATGGTATCGCCGGGCTTTATCATCGCCATCATGGCGCCCTGGTTGGCCTGACTGCCAGAGTTGGGCTGCACATTGGCGAACTCGCAATTGAACAAACGCTTGGCGCGCTCAATCGCCAGCACTTCAACTTCGTCCACAAATTCGCAGCCGCCATAGTAGCGGCGCCCCGGATAGCCTTCAGCGTATTTGTTGGTCAGGACCGAGCCCTGCGCTTCAAGGACAGCGCGGCTGACGATGTTCTCGGACGCAATCAGCTCAATCTGCGTTTGCTGCCGACCCAGCTCACGACCGACGGAGGCAAAAACGTCCGGGTCTGTCTCGGCCAAGGACCGGCTGAAGAAACCATCATTTGCCGTGTTATCAGCGTCTTGAAGTGACATGGGCATTCCTCGATATCGGGTGCTGCAGTGGCATTTTGTTGAGCGGTACGTCAGGCCATCAAAGACTCGCTAAAGGCCTGTGCAGGAGGAGGTAATCCGGTTGCTGCCAGCAAGCAAGTCGGCGGCCCGAAAACCAGCCTTGCGCACGTCCCGCCTCTTCCCGTGTACCTATCACATAGGTGGAGCATGGTGCTGGGGAGAGTGCCAATTGAAGGTCAGAAATTCGATCTCGAAATAGTCGGCATAGGTGTAATGAGTTGAATTAAACACAACCAGACACGACTACTGCGGGCTAATTTTGACAATACAATGTTCCGTGACCTTTATTTGCGACTGTTGAATTGCTATCTCACACCTAGACATCTATATGCAGGAAATAGTTGAAATAACAGTGCCCAACCGGAGGCTAGGAATGAGCGACTTTGACAAAGACTTGGACGCCATTGATCGCGAAGAAGTCGTACGCCTGACAGCAGACGTTATTGCCGCTTATGTAAGCAACAACGAGCTTTCACCAGCCGAATTGCCAGAGTTAATTCGTGCTGTTCACGGTGCGCTTGGTGGCGCTGCAGGCGCAGACGCCACACCGCCCGCTGAAAAGCAGAAACCCGCTGTTCCCATCAAGCGGTCCGTCACGCCCGATTACATCGTGTGCCTGGAAGACGGTAAGCGCCTCAAAATGCTCAAGCGCTACTTGCGGTCCCACTACGGCATGTCACCGGACGACTACCGCTCCAAATGGAACCTGCCCGCCGACTATCCGATGGTTGCCCCCAATTACTCCAAGCAGCGTTCACAGTTCGCCAAGGATATTGGACTTGGCACCGGTGGCCGAGGCGGCCGCGGAGGGCGGTAGCCTTTCTGTCTGGTCCGAAAGAACAAAAGGCGCTGCCCTTCAGGTCAGCGCCTTTTTTTTGGAAGGTCTGCAAGAGCTTTCTCAAGCTTGCGCAATGCGATGCGTTTGAGATCAGCCTCGGTAACGCGGGCATCTCCAACAATCGAGACCTCGGTTCCCGTCCCTTCATGAACGGCGCTCACCTTCACGTAGGCCCCACGCGGCACAAACTCAAAATAGACCCGATCAGCTGACGCAGTCCCGGACGGTTTGCGTGAGCCCACCATGGGGATTAGGCCGCCCGACTGCGATCAATCTTGAACTCGCTGAACACCTGGTCCAGCGCATCCACCAAAGCAGCAATCTTGCCATCGTCATGGAACGGCCCGGGCGTGAACCGCAGGCGCTCAGTGCCACGCGGAACGGTTGGGTAGTTGATCGGCTGTACATAGATATTGTGCGCTTCGAGAAGACGATCCGAGATGGCTTTGCAGGCCACAGGATCCCACACCATCACCGGCACAATGTGGCTTGGCGTATCCAGCACCGGAAGCCCGCGGGCTTTCAGGTCTGCTTTGAGTTTAGCTGCCTGTGTCTGCTGTGCTTCACGCTCAGCACTACTGGCCTTGAGATGCCGCACGCTGGCCAGAACGCCTGCCGCCAGTACGGGCGACAATGAAGTCGTAAAGATGAAGCTCTGCGCGTAGGAGCGCACCACATCGACAATACGGGCGGAGGCCGCAATGTAGCCGCCCATCACGCCAAAGCCCTTGGCAAGCGTGCCTTCGATGATATCGACCTTGTCGAGAACATCATCCCGATCCGCGATACCGCCGCCCCGCTGGCCATAGAGGCCAACCGCATGCACTTCATCAAGATAGGTCAGCGCATTGTACTTTTTGGCGAGATCACAAATCGCACCAATGTCGGCAATGTCACCGTCCATGGAGTAGACGCTTTCAAAGGCAACAACCTTTGGAACCGACGGATCTGACTCAGCCAGCAGCTCTTCGAGATGCTCAAGGTCGTTGTGCCGGAAAATGCGCTTGGGACCACCACCGTGGCGAATGCCTTCAATCATCGACGCGTGGTTCATTTCGTCAGAGAAAATCACACAGCCTTTGAGAATGCGGGCAAGGCTTGAGAGCGTTGCCTCATTGGCGACATAGCCGGACGTAAAGAGCAGCGCCGCTTCCTTCTGGTGAAGGTCTGCGAGTTCGCGCTCAAGCTCGATGTGATAGTGGTGCGTGCCGGAGATGTTCCGCGTGCCGCCTGATCCAGCACCGGTCACTTCAAGAGCAGTGTGCATGGCTTCCAGCACCTTGGGGTGTTGTCCCATGCCCAGATAGTCATTCGAGCACCACACGGTGATAGTGTCGTCGAGGACCCCATCTATGTAGCGTTTGGCCGTCGGATACGCGCCTTGCTGCCGCTCGAGTTCGGCAAAAACCCGATAGCGGCCCTCAGCACGCAAGGTGTCCAAAGCACCCTGCAAGGCGTCGTCATAGTTAATCCGGTTCATTTGCCGGCCCTCTCCGTCTTCCCGTAGAAGCCCTTGCACCACCCGCCCCATCCATGGACGGTGGGTTGCAAAGCCCCTCCCGCGACAACTCTCACGGGATTATGGTTGACGCTTTGTTAACCCGGCCACTTTGCCGGTGTCTTTGATCCACGTCTAAGGATCGCGACTTGTGATCAATCTGTGACCTTCAATCTATGCCACGTAGCCAAAGTCCGCAAAGTGCGGATTGCCGCACGAAAATGGGGTCCAATGCGCTTAAAAGCCAGAAATTTCTATCTGGCCTCCCTGTCACCCACCTCTGGCCGGTGTCAGGCCCAAAGTCCCCGCTCCTCAAGCACCTGTTTGAGCAGCGCCGGCTTATCTGTCATCAGCCCATCCACGCCCATATCCAGCAACCGATTCATTTCAACCGGGTCATCAATCGTCCAGATGTGTACCTGCAAGCCATTCGCGTGACAGGTGTCGACAAAGGACTTGTTTCCAAGGGTCACACCGAACTGGACCACGGGGATCTGTGTGCAGCCAAACGCCTTGTAGCTGCCGATGGGAAGTCCCCAGGCCCGAAATCTCATCCACGATGTGGCCCAAGGCCCCATACTGGTGCACAGCTTTGGACCCAGCGCGTCTCGCATCTGCTGCAGGCGCCTGTCAGAGAAGGACCCGATCCCTACGCGCTCGACCGCATTGGTCCGTCGAATGGCCTCAATCAACGGAACCACACAGGCATCATGTTTGGGGTCGATGTTGAAACGGGTTTCGGGAAATGACCCCAGCAAGTCTTCCATCAGGGGAATGGGTTCACGCCCTTCAATCAGCGCGGTTTTGACCTCTGCGTAATCGAGCTCCTCGATCGCGCCCTTTTGATTGGTCACCCGGTCCAGCCGGTCATCATGGAAGGACAGCAACACGCCATCACGGGTCGCATAGGCATCGGTCTCTATGTACCGGTAGCCCATATCCACGGCCGCTTGAAAAGCCGCCATCGTATTTTCAGGAAAATCCACTGCGCCACCGCGATGGGCAAACGCCAGGATTCCGTCATGCTCAAGATAAGCAAATTTTGCTGGTCGACTCATACACAGAGTCTAGAGGGAAGCGTGACGTCCGTCGCGGCCATAAATGTCGTCGCGGAAATTAACAACACCATGCTCGTCCACCCACGCGGTGAGATAGAGCATGTAAACCGGCACTGTCTTTTTCAGACGCACATCCTTGCGCGCACCACTGGCCACCAACTCATCCACCCGTTTGCGGTCCCAGCCCTGCTCTTTGAGGATCCATGTGGACAGATCATGCACATGCTCTACACGCACACAGCCCGATGAGTTTGCACGGACGTTGCGCCCGAACAGGCTCTTGGAGGGCGTGTCATGCAGATAGACTGCATGCGGATTGGGGAAGTGAATTTTGACCGTGCCCAGGGAGTTACGCGGACCCGGGTCCTGACGGAACAGGAACGTGCTTTCGTTCACCTGGTTCCAGTTGACATTGTATGGATTGACTTCACGCCCGCCATACCCGCGATAGACGCGCATGTTCAGCCGCTTGAGGTAGCTCGGATCACGACGGACCTGAGGCAGAATGTCCTTGCGGGCAATCGACTGCGGCACGTGCCAATAGGGGTTGAAGGCAAGGAACGTAATCTTGGACGTATATTCCGGGGTCTGACGATCGACCTTGCCAATCACCACACGGTGGCGACGTTCAACCCGACCGTTTGAAACAGCTTCGAGTTTCTGGCCCGCGATGTTCACGAAGATGTAGCGATCGCCAAGTGTGGTGGAGAGTTTGTTGATGCGCTTGAGATTGCGTTCAAGCAACGCAAGACGTGCCTTCGCAGACATGTTGAGCGCTTCGAGTGTGCGGCGACCGATGACACCGTCCGGCAGAAGGCCGTTGCGTGACTGAAAGCGCTGCACGGCCCGCGTGACGTCCGCATCGAACACAGTTGGGTTGCCACCGGCACCGGTAAGGTCGCCCGTTGCAATAAGGCGCTTGCGAAGCAGCGGCACACGCAGCTCATCCACAATGCCCTCTTCAAGCTTACCGCCGGTCTTTGGAATGCGGTCCCAGCCACCCCACTCGACAATGTTCTTGTACATGGAGATGGCACGCAGAAGCGGCCAGTAGCCAGCATCACCCAGCGTGGGTGCATCCGACATCGGTGCTTTGGCATTCTCAAAATCTTCAATGCGACGTGGCGCATCCCACGGGTCGATCCAGTCAACAGCCCAGGGGTCATCCACAAAGGAACTGCTGGGAGACGAGCGGTCGGAATAGTCCTTGGAAGGGGCTGTCGGCGCAGCAGCGGGGCTGTCGCCAAAAATATCGTAGGACCGCGCAGGCTCGGCATTGGCTGCAACAGCAGCCAAGGCACCAAGGGCCATGACTGTGGCAGCAAATAGGACGGACTTGATCAGTGTGCGTGCCAAAACGGAACGATCCCAATTCTAATAGGCGGCTTGAGGGGGGAAACCCTTAGAATTCCCCTACTCCATGCAACAATAAGACCTACGGAACCCAACGGGGACCAGCGTGTTTGTTCACTGAAAACCCCCCGGTTCCCGCAGGCATGAGCCAACCGAGAAATGCCACTCCATCCGCCAATTTGCGACAAGCGACGTGGCGACATCGCTCCCCCAAGCGCCTGCAGCCACGGGAAAAAATCTAGCGCCCTTTGCGCCAGCCCGCTAGGTAATAGTTTGTTAACCACGATCTTGTCGCCAAGCTGCCACCTACGACCATAAACAGGCACCGTTCCTGCACGACCTGCAGCAACGCTTTGACCTCCATCCCGCGCAAGCGGCCAGACCAAAGGCATTTCAGTTTTGACGGCTCTAAGTCTCATCGGTCTCAATCTGCTTGTTGTCGGCCTTGTCGTACTTGGTCTGTGGCTACTCAGTCTTCGTCTCAATGATGTCAGCTTCGTCGATGCCTTCTGGCCGGTCGGCTTTGGCGTCGTTGCCTGGACCACCTATCTGGCCGCCGATGTGGAACATGGTCGGGCAACATTACTCTTGGGCTTCGCCAGCCTGTGGGCACTTCGTTTGGGCATCTACCTTTTGTCGCGCTGGCTCTCAGAGCCCCATGAGGACAAGCGATATCAGGCGATGCGCCGCAACCGGCCCTATTTCAGATGGCAAAGCATCTATGTCGTCTTCGGCCTCCAGGGAGCGTTGATCGTCATGGTCGGTGTTCCCGTCATCTTTGGCATTGCCAACGCACAGGCCCCTTTGGGCTGGCTCGATGCCATGGGCGTCGTCTTCTTCACCGCCGGCTTCATGTGCGAGTCCCTGGCTGACAGTCAGCTCGCCGCGTTCAAGCGCGACAAGGACAATGAAGGCACAGTGATGGACAAAGGCCTGTGGGCCTGGTCCCGCCACCCAAACTATTTCGGCAATACGCTTATCTGGTGGGGACTGTTCCTTATTGCGGCGTCAGACACGGCAAACCTGTGGACGGTTGTAGGACCGGTCGTAATGACGTGGCTGATTTTGAAGATTTCCGGTGTGGCGCTGCTGGAGGGTGGGCTGCACCAGTCCCGGCCGGGCTATGATGCCTATGTGGCCCGGACCAGTGCGTTTATTCCCCTGCCGCCCCGGAAGTAGCGACAGGGGAAGAAGGCAATTAGAGCCGGTAGCGGATCTGGTCTGTCCAGAAGCGCTCAAGACGGCGCAGTGTTGTGTTGATCACCGACAGGTCGTCTTCGCGTACTTCACCAACGGGCTGCAGAGACAACAGGTGACGCTCATAGAGCTCATCCACCAGTTCGTTGATCTCCATACCCTTCTCGGTAAGGCTCACACGCACTGAACGGCGGTCTGCTTCAGACCGCTTGTGGTGGATGTAACCTGTGTCCACCAGCTTCTTCAGATTGTAGGAAACGTTGGACCCAAGATAGTGACCACGTGTCCGCAGCTCACCTGCGGTCAACTCGGCATCGCCGATGTTGAACAGCAGCAATGCCTGCACACTGTTGATCTCGTCGCAGCCAATACGATCAAGCTCGTCCTTGATGACATCAAGCAGGCAGCGGTGTAGCCGCTCCACAAATGTCAGCGTTTCGAGGTAATGGGCCTTGAGGGCGGATACATCTGTTTCCGGCGTCTCATCAACGGCCACAGCAGCGCTCATATTCATACTCATACTCCCGGTTTCTTCGATACCAGCCCGCCTTTCTAGACGGGATTTATCTCGAACTCGGTGGCAACTTTACGCGTCCCGCCTTAATGGATCGCGAAACTGCTGGCGCAATGTATTTCAAAGTTTAATCAATTTACTCAGCGGCGACCGGCAGAGCGGCATTCTCAGCAGCATTGATCATGGCGCCTGAGAGCGCCCCATAGGCTTCAACCCATGCATCCCTGACATCGGTAGTAAAGTCTTCACCAATCCCCTGCTCCAGAGTCCACAGCAAGGCCTCACCGACGGTTTCGTATTGTTCCGGGACAACACCATAGTCGCGATGACGGAGCGCTAGAGACTCTGCCGTGGGGAGGATGGTTGCCAAATCGTTAAGACCGGCAACGACCGACGCCAGCATGGACATGAGCATACGGCCCTGATCGTCCATGTTGCTCTTGAACATCGGCTTCAGTTCCGGCGCGATCTCAAACAGCCTGCCGTAAAAAATCTGAGCCGCTTTAGCTGCAATCGGAACCACTTTGGCAAAGCTGCGCTGCACGAGTTCAATTTGTTCTGGCGTCATGAATTTTTCCCCTCGAAGTATCATTCGGAGAAAAATTACCCGCAAAGCGTGAATAACAACTTAGGCCGCACGCATAAGAAGAGGGGTCACCTGAACCTACAAATCACCGCGCAACATCTTGATGATGCCGGAGAAATCGAGGCCGTCTTTTCCTGCCGCTTCCATCAGGCCGTAAAGCGATGCAGCTTCATTCCCAAGCGGCGTTGGTGCCTTGGATTGAGCAGCCGCTTCCTGCGCCAGTCGTAAATCCTTAAGCATCATTCCCGCAGCAAAGCCGGGTTGGTAGTCATTGTTGGCTGGCGACGTGGGGACTGGTCCTTCGGCGGGGCAGTAGCTCGTCATTGACCAGCACTGACCTGAAGCCGTGGACGAAATATCGAAGAATGTCTGTGCATCGAGACCCAACTTGTCAGCCAGGTTGAAGGCTTCGGCCGTGCCGATCATCGAGATGCCAAGCAGCATGTTGTTGCAGATCTTGGCGGCCTGCCCGTTCCCGGCACCGCCTGCGTGAAACACATTTTTACCCATGTTTTCAAGAATTGGCTGCGCACGGGCAAAATCATCTTTTTCACCGCCAACCATGAAGGTGAGCGTCCCGCCTTCCGCGCCGCCAACGCCACCGGACACTGGGGCATCAACCATTGCCAGGCCCTTGTCGGTCGCCATGGCGGCTACACTGCGGGCTGTGGCCACATCAATGGTGGAACTGTCGATGAGCAGCGTTCCAGACCCGGCACGGGCAATGACCCCATCGTCACCGCCATAGACGGCTTCCACGTGACGACCGGCGGGAAGCATGGAGACGACAATCTCGACTCCAGAAGCAGCATCACCGGCACTGGCAGCAACGGACGCACCTGCCTCTTTCAATCCAGCAACAGCGTCCGCGCTGAGATCAAACACGGTGACGTCGTGGCCGGCCTTCAACAGATTGCGTGCCATAGGCCCGCCCATATTGCCAAGCCCGATAAATCCGATGGTGCTCATACGTGTCTCCCCTGCCCGGTTTAGCCCAGGTCAATATCGCCGCCATCAGCGGGGGCGAAGATCATGTTGATGTCGTCGTCACTCACGGCTTCCAGCGTGTCCGGTTGCCAATTGGGTGCGTTGTCCTTGTCAATGATCGCGGCACGCACGCCTTCATAAAAATCCGGACGCTTCATGATGCGCGACACAATGCGGTATTCGACTGTCATGCAGGTGCGGAAGTCTGCGTCTGCGCCATCCACCATCTGCCGATGGGCCACCTTGAGGCTCGTTGGCGACTTGGTGCGAATGGTAGATGCCTGTGCGGTCGCCCACTCACCGCCATCGGCATCAAGCGCACTGAGAATATCCTCAACGCTTGATCCATTGAACAGCCGCGAAATGTCACCTTGCAGGTCTTCAAGTGAACCGCCGTCCGGCTGTGACGCATGTATCGTCAGTGCGGCGTTAACATTGACGCCGGACGCGCAAAGGGTCTCTTCCAGTTCATCCAGATCCGCCGATGGCATGTAATGGGTCGCAATCCCCGCATAAAGCGCGTCCGCAGCTTTAAGGCGAGCACCCGTGAGCGACAGCCACATACCGGTATGACCCGGCGTGCGAGGCAGAAAGTATGTACCGCCTACATCCGGAAAAAGGCCAATGCCGGTTTCGGGCATGGCAAACATCGTTTTCTCGGTCGCCACACGGTGTGATCCGTGTACGGACAAGCCCACACCGCCGCCCATGGTGATGCCATCCATGAATGCGATGTAAGGTTTTGGGTATTCCTTGATGAAAGTGTTGAGCTTGTATTCCTGATTATAGAAATCAATCGCCATGGGGTCGTTCGACGTGCCCCAGTCATACAAGGCACGGATGTCACCGCCCGCACAGAAGGCCCGGTCTCCGGCGGCCTTGACGATGATCCGTTCAACCCTGGGATCATCCGCCCAGGCAATAAGCTGGGGATGCAGCGCGTGCATCATGTTCAGCGTGAATGCGTTAAGTGCTTTGGGGCGGTTGAGGGTGATGACACCCGCAGCGCCTTTGACCTCAAAAAGAATTTCAGCTTCAGACATGTACTCAGCTACCGGTTCAGCATTTCGCGGGAGATGATCACCCGCATGATTTCGTTTGTACCTTCAAGGATCTGGTGCACCCGCACATCGCGCAGATGCCGTTCCAGAGGATAGTCCTTGAGATATCCATAGCCGCCATGGATCTGCAGTGCCTGATTGACCACCTCAAAGCCCGTGTCCGTCGCCAGACGTTTGGCCATGGCGCAGTGCTGGGTGGCGTCCGGTGATTTCTGGTCCAGCTTGGTGGCCGCCTGTCGCAGCAGAAGACGGGCCGCTTCAAGTTCAGTTGCCATGTCGGCGAGCTTGAACTGGGTCGCCTGAAACGTCGAAATCGCCTTGCCGAATTGCTGGCGGTCTTTTGCGTAGGCCATGGCTGTATCAAGTGCCACCTGCGCAGTCCCTATCGAACAGGCACCGATGTTGAGGCGCCCGCCATCAAGACCCTTCATGGCAATCTTGAAGCCGTCCCCTTCGTTGCCGATGAGATTTTCCACGGGCACGCGGCAGTCTTCAAAGATGACAGCGGCTGTGGGTTGCGAATTCCAACCCATCTTCTTTTCGGTCGCGCCAAAGGACAGCCCGGGAGTGCCCTTCTCCACCACGATACAGGACACACCGCCTGCGCCGTCGCCCCCTGTCCGGATCATGCAGACATACACGTCAGACGTCCCCGAGCCTGAAATGAACGCCTTGGAGCCGTTGATCACATAGTGGTCGCCGTCACGCACGGCCTTGGTCTTGAGGGAAGCCGCATCCGAGCCTGCGCTTGGCTCAGTCAGGCAATAGCTCGCGATGAGATCCATCGATGTGAGCTTCGGCAGCCACTTCTGGCGCTGGTCCTCATTGCCGAACGTATCAATCATCCACGCGGCCATGTTGTGGATCGAGATATAGGCGGCCGTCGAGGTGCAACCCTGGGACAGTGCTTCAAAGATGAGCGCTGCATCGAGCCGGGTCAGTGCCGACCCGCCAACATCCTCGCGCACGTAAATGCCGGCAAAACCGAGGGCTGCGGCCTTGCGCATGGTGTCCACGGGAAAGATGGCTTTCTCGTCCCACTCAGCCGCATGGGGAGCCAGTTCATTGGCAGCAAAATCTGAAGCCGTGTCGAAGAAAGCCCTTTGATCTTCCGTCAGAGCAAAATCCATCTGCCGCCCTACTCCCGTCCGCTCTTTCTTGTTTGTGTGATGACGGGTGTAGCTAGGCCGCATTGGCGCGTCAACGCGGAGCAATCGCGCCATCATTGCCTCCGCATTTGTCAGGATTGGCTGCCCGGATTGACCAAGGGGAACACTGGGATTGAGACGACTCAGCCCATCCTCTACACACCGTCGAAAGATCTGAGTGGACGATCAGACACCGCCACAAACACCATTATTGGAGCAATCAATGAGCCTTTACGCCCTGATCCCGGTCTTCATAACCGTCTTTCTTGCCGAACTTGGCGACAAGACCCAGGTGGCCTCGCTCCTGTTTGCAACCGATGAGGACCTCAATCCGTGGCTGGTCTTTGCCGCCGCGTCGCTTGCCCTGACGGCCTCCACAGGTATCGCCGTACTGCTCGGCTCTTACGCAGCCAAATATCTGGACATGGTGCCCATCAGACTGCTGGCAGGCATCGGGTTCATTCTGATCGGAAGCTGGTCTGTATTCACACACTTCAAAGCCTGAAGGTGAACGGTGGTCAGGCCGGTTTGCGGCTGACAATCACTTCAGACGGAATACCCCCCGCCACCTTTTTGCAGGCATGGGCCAACTCGAATTCGTCCGGCACACAGGCCAGAAGTTCGAGCGGGCGGCATCCGCCAACTGCCTGGGGCCGCAATCTGTGCACGGCCGACCAAAGGCTCGATGTCAGGCGCGACAGGGGCGAGTAGCCACCGGTGAGACTTACAGCCCCGAAAAGGCCGCCGGGTTTGAGTACCCGCCGCACCTCGTCATAGACCGCCCGGATCTCATCTTCCGAGAAGATATCCAATACATAGGCCGCATAGACATGGCTGACGCTGTTGTCTCTCAGCGGCAATGGGGCCCGCACGTCCCCCACCACGGCAAAGGCGTGATCACACTGGCGCAGTCGATTGCGCCCCAGATTGACCATCACCGGCGACAGATCAAGGCCAATATAGCGCGTGCCGCGGGGGGTGAGTTCCGTCACCACCTCATGGGCCAGACGACCGGTGCCCATGCCCAGTTCCAGCACGCTGTCAGCGGTATCGAAAGCCATGTGGCGCTTCATCTCAGCCAGCGGTTCGTCTTCGTACCAGCCCTGAGTGTCCTGTTTGGCGCCGAACCGGTTGTACAAAGAAATGATTTCGTCGCGCTCTAGCAGCCGCATGCACTCAACCCCAACCCGTGCCCCAAAAACTTGCCCGAAAGCCGATAGCCTTTTATGCAGGTTATATGAGCACAGATCCAAAGACGTCCAACATCAAGAATATCGGCAGCCGTTCGGTCAATGCACCCGAGCAGATGGCCCCCGGTTTTCCCGCCACCCGCCCGCGCCGCAATCGCAAAAGCGACTGGACCCGTCGGCTGACGGCGGAAAATGCGCTGAGCGTTGATGATCTGATCTGGCCAATCTTCGTGGTCGATGGTGACAATGTCCGGGACCCCGTGGCGACCATGCCCGGCGTTGATCGTCTGTCTGTCGACCTCGCCGTTGAGGCGGCAGCCCAGGCAGCCGACCTCGACATTCCCGTCATTGCCCTCTTCCCCTACACCGAACCCGGCCTGCGCGATGAGCGCGGCAGCGAGGGCCTCAATCCGCAAAACCTGATCTGTCAGGTCACCCGGGCCATCAAGTCCCAGGTGCCGGACATCGGCATCCTCTGCGACGTCGCGCTTGATCCCTATACGAGCCACGGCCATGACGGATTGTTGGAAGGCAACACCATCCTCAATGATGAAACCGTGCAGGTGCTGTGCACCCAGGCGCTGGTTCAGGCAGAAGCCGGTTGCGACATCATTGCTCCCAGCGACATGATGGACGGGCGCATCGGTGCGATCCGCCACGCGCTCGAAAATGCCGGTCACACCGATGTGCAGATCATGGCCTATGCGGCCAAATACGCGTCCGCCTTCTATGGCCCGTTCCGCGATGCAGTCGGGTCGTCGGGCGCGCTCAAGGGCGACAAGCGCACCTACCAGATGAACCCCGCCAACACCGACGAAGCCCTGCGCGAAGTGGCGCTGGACATCGAAGAAGGGGCGGACATGGTGATGGTCAAACCCGGCATGCCCTATCTCGACGTGGTGGCACGGGTGAAAGACACCTTCCAGATGCCCACCTTCGCCTACCAGGTGTCCGGCGAATACGCGATGCTGCAGGCTGCTGCCCAGAACAACTGGCTGGATGGCGAAAAGGTCATGATGGAAAGCCTGTTGGCCTTCAAACGCGCTGGCGCTGATGGCGTGCTGAGCTACTTTGCCAAGGACGTGGCAGAGCGGCTGCGGGACGGGTAGCAAGCGCTCAAAGGATTGTCCGGTTAAACCGCGCAATGGCGTTGTTTGGTTTCAATAAAATATCGCCGCCATGCCACGGCTTGACCGTGGGGGCCATGCGGACTGTTCCGGAAAACAAAAACTTATCCCCGCCCCTCAGACCACCCGTATCCTGTTCACAGCCTCGCGTCTCAACCGCGTGAGGTGCGCTGCTGGTCAGTCCCCGGCCGGTGGCGTGGGATGCGTTGCCATGGCGGTCTGACCGGACACGGACAACGGACATTCAGGACACGGACACACGGACAGGACCCGCTATGGCAGCGTTTCCCTCTTTTGTGCCAGCCCTTGCCCCAAACGGGTGGCGCGAGGCCGGTGACGCACGCCTAGTCCTTGGTGAGACGCGCAATGAGGCTCGAGGTATCCCAGCGATTGCCGCCCATCTCCTGCACCTCGGCGTAATAGCCATCGACGATTTTGGTGACCGGAAGGTCTGCTCCATTGCGGGCCGCTTCCGCCAGACAGATGGCAAGGTCCTTGCGCATCCAGTCCACGGCAAAGCCGAAATCGAACTTGCCGTCATTCATGGTCTCCCAGCGGTTTTCCATCTGCCAGCTTTGAGCGGCCCCCTTGGAGATGACATCCATGACGCCCGCCACATCCAGATCGGCCTTCTGGGCAAAATGAATGGCTTCGGACAGCCCCTGCACAAGGCCGCCAATGCAAATCTGGTTGACCATCTTGGTCAGCTGCCCGGACCCGGCAGGCCCCAGCAGGCGCGACTGCTTGGCATAGGCCGCCATGACCGGTTCCGCCGTCTTGTAGTGATAGGGATCGCCGCCACACATGATGGTGAGCTGACCGTTTTCCGCCCCTGCCTGCCCGCCCGAGACAGGCGCATCAATGGCACCAAAGCCCCGCTTTTCTGCTTCAGCAGCCAGTTCGCGAGCAATATCGGCGGACGCCGTCGTATGGTCCACAAACACCGTGCCCGGCTGCATGGTCTGAAACACGCCGTCCGGCCCCAGGGTCACCGATCGCAGATCATCGTCATTGCCCACACAGGTGAAAACAATCTCAGCCTCCGCTGCCGCCTTTGCGGGCGTCCACGCACCGGAACCCCCATGAGACCCTTTGTAGGCCTCACGCCACTGCTTGGCCTTGATGGTGGTGCGGTTGTAGACCGTTACCTGATGTCCGGCCTCGGCCAGATGTCCGGCCATGGGGAAGCCCATAACGCCAAGTCCGATAAACGCAACGCGTGCCATGTGGTATCTCCTGGGGAATGCTCCTATGTGTGGAGCCGCTCATATGTATTGGGCGCACTAAACATGAAACCACTCGGGACCGGAATACGTACACCGGATCAAATATCGAGGGTGTGGGGAGGCCGCAGGCCATGACGATCAAGATACTTCGCTGGGCAGCCATCACGCTTGCCGCGCTGGCCGTGGTTATTGGCCTGCTGGTGCTGCAGCTTCTCGGCCTCGCAGAGCGTGCCGTGCCGGACTACGCAGGCACCATGGATTTGCCCGGCCTGTCAGCCCCGGTTGAGGTCATTCGGGACGAACATGCCGTTCCCCACATCTTTGCTGAGTCGGACCCTGACGCCGCATTCGCGCTAGGCGTCTCCCACGCGCAGGATCGGCTCTGGCAGATGGAACTCTTCCGCCGTGTGGTTCAGGGACGCCTGTCCGAAGTGTTTGGCTCCGCTGCCCTGCCCGCGGACAAGATCATCCGCACGCTGGATTTCTATGGGCATTCCGAACGGTCGCTTGCGGTGCTCTCCCCGGAGCTTCGCGCGGTGCTTGATGCCTATGCGGCCGGGGTCAACGCCTACATGTCTGAATCAACCCGGCCTTATCCGCCGGAGTTTCAGGTTCTGATGCATACACCTGAACCATGGCAGCCCGCTGACTCGGTCGGCATGGTCAAGCTTCTGGCAGCCGGCCTGTCCGGCAATGCCTTCTCGGAAGTCCTGCGCACCCGCCTCATGGAAGTGCTGGACGATGAAGACATGAAGACCTTTGACCCGCCCTACCCGGCCGACAGCAAACCGGCGGTGCGTGATCTCGCATCGCTCTATCGCACGCTTGGCCTGGAGCGGATCATTGCCGCCATTCCCGACACGGGTCCGCCCGGCGCCTCAAACAACTGGGTGGTGGATGGCAAATGGACAAAGAGCCAGAAGCCTCTGCTGGCCAACGACCCACATTTGGGCATGCTCGCACCCTCCATCTGGTACGCCGCGCATCTGAGTGTCGGCGACAGCAATGTCATCGGCGTTACCATTCCTGGCATTCCGTCCGTCGTACTGGGTCGCAACAATCATATCGGTTGGGGCTTCACCAATACCGGTCCGGACACTCAGGACATGGCGATTGAAGACGTAAACCCGAACAACCCGGAGCAGTACCGGACACCTGAAGGCTGGGCGGACTTTGCGATCCGCGAAGAAGAGATTGTTGTTCGTCTGGGATCGGATGAAACACTTGTGGTACGCGAAACCCGCAATGGCCCTGTCCTCGATGCCATTGCAGATACCTTTGACGACGTCGTCGCCGACGGTCAGGTCGTTGCTCTCAAGTGGACGGCGCTCACCAGCGAAGACACGACCATTGAAGCGGGCTTCCGCTACACCAAGGCCCGCACGGTGGCGGAATTTGACGAGGCTACGCGCCTCCAGGTGTCGCCCATGCAGAGCATGGTGGTGGCTGACGTGGACGGAAACATCGGCATGATTGCCCCTGCTGCTGTTCCTGTGCGCAGCGACGAGCATGAGACCGGCGGACTGCTGCCTGCGTCCGGCGCCAATCCCGCCAATGACTGGCTGGGCATGATCCCCCACGAAGGACTTCCGCGCGTCATCAACCCGTCCCATGGCTACATCGCGACCGCCAACAACAAGATCATCGCGGATGATTTCCCCTACTACATTTCCTCAAGCTGGGATGGGCCTTACCGGGCCAACCGCATTGAGGACATGATCGAGGCGACGCGGCTGCACGATGTGGCAAGCTTTGAAGCCATGCTGGCCGACAACAAGTCCGAATTGGCGGCTCTTCTGGTCCCCTACTTCACCAGCGTGGAACCGGAAACAGACCAGATGGCAGAAGCACAGGCCTTGTTGCGCGACTGGGATGCCACCATGGAAAAGGAGCTTGCGCAGCCTTTGATCTTCCATGCCGCCCTGAAGCAGCTGCACAAGAAACTGTACGCGGATGAACTTGGAGAGCTGGCAGATAGTGTGGGCCGCCGCCGTGAGACATTCCTCCTCAATGCCCTTTCCGGGGATGAGATGGCCGCACGCTGGTGCGACAACACCACAACAACTGAAACCGAGCACTGCACGGATGTAGTTCGCACCGCCCTTGCGGCGGGCCTTGAGGACCTCAACAACCTCTACGGCAACGACATGAGCAAGTGGAACTGGGGTGATGCCCACCCAGTGGTGAACAATCACCTGCCCATGGGTTTCATTCCCGGTGTCCGCAACATCTTCAATATCGAACGCCCAAGCGCCGGTGGTCCGTACACGGTCAATCGCGGACAGACGGGGTCCGGCGCCCGCCCCTTTGCCAATGTTCATGCAGCGGGCTATCGCGCCGTCTTTGACTTCGATGACATGAACAACTCCGTCTACATCATATCAACGGGCCAGTCCGGCAATCCGGCGTCGGACTATTACGATACATTCGCCACGCTCTGGGCGGATGGCGGGCACATTCGCATGACCACGGATCGCGCGGAAATCGAGACGGGATCAATCGGCATGCTGACATTGCGACCGGCTCACAACTAGGGCCTGCGCGGGCGTTTGTTTTCCGCGACGCCGCCAAGTCGGTATAGTGGGAACATGAGCGACCAGGACACCAAGATTCCTCTTCCGCTGGCGGGCCCCCGTCCGGATCAAAAGGAAATTGAAGAAGCGCTGGCATTTTCCAGTCTTCTGCAGGAATTCGGGCGTCTGCTCTCTGGTGAATATGACCGTCGAATGCCCATGAGCCGGGGACAATCAGCCGTTGTGGCCCTCCTCATGGAAAATGACGGCCGCACCCAGACCGAGCTGGCCGATGAGATGGTCATGCACAAGGTCTCGGTCGGAGCCCATGTGGATGAACTGGTGCAGCAGGGACTTGTGGAGCGCCGCCCCCACCCCACGGATCGCCGCTCAAAGCAGGTCTGGCTCACGCCCTATTTTCACTCGGTGAAGTTTCTGGGTCAGGGTGTGTTCACGATGATCCACGCCCGCGCCATCGAAGGCGTATCGAAAAAGGACTATGCCCACGCGGTCAAAGTGCTGACCGCCATGCGGGACAATCTCAAAAAGCTGAAAGACGAAACCGGCGGATAAGCCTACTTGGCAGCCGTCGCATATTTGCTGCGGAAGTAGAGCAGCGGGTCACCTTCAGTTGTGGAGGTGAAACCAACAACCCTGCCAACCATGATGATGTGGTCGCCCGCATCGTGGCGGCTCTCCACGTCACACTCGAAGGTAGCAAGCGCCGTCTCCACCACAGGAAGCCCCGTCTTGGCGCCCTTGCCGCCCACATGTTCTTCCATGGAATGACGGCCCGGTTTGGCCATCTCGTTGCTGACATTCATATCTTCAGCACTCAGAACATTAATGGCGAACTGCCCTGCCGCATCAAAATCCGCCAGCGTGTCCGAGGATTTATCGATACACCACAGCACCAAAGGCGGGTCCAGCGAGACCGACGAAAAGGAGTTGGCGGTGATCCCTACAGGGGTGCCATCCGCCTTTCGTGTCGTCACAACAGTGACACCGGTCGCAAAACAACCAAGCGCGTTACGAAAATCTCGAGAATTGTCGGTCATAAAGGAATTGCCTGAGGATGGGCGTTGGGCGGGAATGCAAGCATTTGTGCCGTTCTAGGCGACGCTTTGGTTAGTGGCAACCTGCTGCTTTAGCAAAGCATTAACCACGCTTATCAACCTCAACCGCGTGTTAACGCGATTTGGGGACACTTCCCTTCAGATTATGTCAGCAAAAGTCTCAGCACACAGGGTGCGGAGGCGTAGTACTCGGTTGGGACCGTCGGCGCGATGAAACTGATTATCGGCATTATTACTGTGTTTGTCTGCGTGCTGGGCGGCTACGCGGCCATGGGCGGCAAGCTCTATGTGCTCTGGCAGCCCTTCGAAGGCGTGATCATTCTGGGTGCCGCCATGGGCGCCTTCATCATTGCCAATCCGGGACACGTCATCAAACAGATGGGCGGCGCCATGGGCGCGCTCATGAAGGGATCACCCTATAACAAGGAATCCTATCTGGAGCTCCTCAGCTGCCTGTTCCAGTTCTTCAAGCTGGCCAAGGCCAAGGGCAACCTGGCGCTGGAAGCCCACGTGGAAAATCCACATGACTCAGACATCTTCAAACAGTTTCCCACCGTCATGGACAATCACCACGCGGTCGATTTCATCTGCGACTACATCCGGCTGATTACTCTTGGCACGGAAAATCCGCACGAGCTTGAAGCGCTCATTGATGAGGAACTAGAAACCCATCACGAAGAACGCCACCACCTGATCGACGCCATGCAGGCGCTGGCAGATGGCACACCGGCTCTGGGGATTGTGGCCGCCGTGTTGGGCGTGATCAAAACCATGGGCTCGATCAACGAACCGCCGGAAATTCTCGGTAAGCTCATTGGTGGTGCCCTTGTGGGTACCTTCCTCGGCGTGTTCGTGGCCTATGGCTTCTTTGCGCCGATGACCGCGTCGCTGAAGCACACCTATGACGCGGAAGCCAAATACTTCCAGTGCATCAAGGCAGCCCTGCTCGCGCATCTCTCCGGATACCCGCCTGCGGTGTCTGTGGAGTTCGGCCGCAAGGCCCTGCTGAGCGACACGCGTCCCACATTTGCTGAACTCGAAGAACGCACAGGCTCGCTGCAGCCTGTCTAGGCCGCACCTGACCGCCACGCCAGAAGGATCAAGGCGCACACATGTCGAGCAACGAACAGCCGATCATCATCAAGCGGGTCAAGAAAGCCGCACACGGCCACCACGGTGGCGCGTGGAAGATCGCCTACGCCGACTTCGTGACCGCCATGATGGCCTTTTTCCTGCTCATGTGGCTGATCTCCATGACCACGCCCGAGCAAAAAGACGGGCTGGCAGATTACTTCGCGCCCCCAAACATCAGCCGCTCAAACTCAGGCTCCGGTGGCATTCTCGCCGGTACAGCCCATGACAGCCGCGGTGCCAAGGAAGGCGGCGCGATCACAGCTGTTGTCGTCTCCATCGCCCCGCCGGCACAGAAGGAAGACGAAGGCAAGGACAAGGGCGAGACACCTGGTGAAGGCCAAATCGGCGACAAGAAAGAAGATGGCGCTGAAATGGCTCATGAGAGCCAGTTGCTGATCGACAATGGCGAAGCAAAACAGGAAGCCCGTTCTTTCGCACGCGCTGAAATGTCGATCCGACAGAGCCTCAATGATCTGCCGGAACTCGCAGAGCTTTCCAAGCACATCATCATTGATGAAACACCCGAAGGCCTGCGTATCCAGCTTGTGGACCAGGAAGGCCGGTCCATGTTCCCGGCCGAAAGCGCTGTGCCTTACGAGCGCACCCGGGTCCTGCTGGACGCCATTGGCAAGACGCTCAATCTGCTTCCCAACCGCATAACCATCGGTGGTCATACCGATTCAACGCCCATGAGCACCGGCGACGACTACACCGCATGGGAACTCACCTCCGAGCGTGCCAATGCCGCGCGGCGTGTGCTTATGGAAAACGGCCTTGATGGCAATCGCGTCTATCAGGTTGCCGGCAAGTCGGATTCCGAGCCGCTGTTCCCGGAAGACCCGTTTATGGCTGCAAACCGGCGCATTTCCATTGTGTTGCTGCGCGAAGCCCCGGTTCTGCCGCCAAGCCAGATGCGCTAGGCGAAACTACTCTCTTAAACCGCCCCTATTGCACTTCGTTCTCTCGGTCCCCATTTTACGTTAACGAACGTGGATTTCAGGAGACGTGAATGACGACGGTTGACCGCGCAGGTCCGGTACACTGGCGAGATGCCTCTGGTGCCGACGCCATCCATATTGATGCGGATCGCTACCCGGAGCTGTTCGACGGTATCCTGAAAAAGCGCTTTATGGCCTTCGTCATTGACTGGCTCCTTCTGGCGGTCGCCACCGTATTTCTCACGATTGTCTTCGTGGTGCTTGGCGTTTTGACGTTCGGACTGGCCTGGGCTGCCCTGCCATTTGCAACGCCGCTTATGTGGCTGGCCTATTTCACCTTCACCATTGGCAGTCCGAGTTCGGCCACTCCGGGCATGCGCTTCATGGGTATCGAGGTCCGGACATGGGACGGCGCACGGCCTGAGTATCTGCAGGGCGCATTGCAGACGCTGGTGTTCTATCTCTCCTGGTCAACGACCATCATTTTATTCCTGTTCCCATTCTTCAACAAACGCCGACGCTGTCTGCATGACTATCTGATTGGAACGGTTGTCATTAACTCGCCGTCCAGCATTCCGCCCGATGCGCAGGTGATTTCTCACTAGAAGATTCCCCCACAAAACAAGCAAAAACGCTGCTTGGCTTTCGTCCTCCTCCATGCCTAGATGCGGCCTATGGAGGCCGATTTTTCTCACGTCTGGCAGATGTGGGTGGTGTTTGCTGCGATCATCGTGGCCATCGCCGCCTATGCCTCGGAAGACATTCCCCTTGAGCTGACATCCCTTGCGCTTGTCGCGGGGTTGCTTGCCTTTTTCCATATCTTCCCGGTCGAAGTTGGCGCTGGTAACAACCTTCTGGATGCCCGCGTGCTGCTGGCCGGGTTTGCGGACCCTGCCCTTATCGCAGTGTTGGCGCTGCTGGTGGTCGGTCAGGGCCTGTTCCAGACCGGCGCCCTTGAAGACCTGGCCCAGCTCAGCAATGCAAACGCGACACGCGCGCCCTACCTCACCCTCGGCGTCATGCTTGTGGTTGTCCTGATTGTCTCAGGCTTCATGAACAACACGCCCGTCGCCGTGATCTTCATCCCGGTCGTCAGTGCCCTTGCAGCCAAGGCAGCGGTCTCATCCTCCAAGATGATGATCCCGCTCTCCTATGCGTCGATCCTCGGCGGCATGACCACGCTTATCGGGTCATCCACCAACCTGCTGGCCTCCGGTGCTGCCGAGCGAGCGGGAATGGACCGCATCGGCTTTTTTGACTTCACCATACCGGGCATGTTCCTTGCCGCCGTCGGCATTGTGTATGTGGCTGGCATCCTGCCCCGACTGCTTCCCTCTCGGGCCAATCTCGCGCAGGAAATGGAAGGCTCAGGCAAACAGTTCATTGCCCAGCTTCAATTGGGCTATGGCCACCCAATGGTTGGAAGCAAAGCCACCGGCGGCATGTTTCCGGCCCTCAAGAACATCACAGTCCGCATGGTTCAACGCGGCGAGCATGCATTTCTGCCACCCTTTGAAGATCTGGTTCTGCGCCCGGGCGACACACTGATCATCGCGGCCACCCGCGCGACGCTGACTGAGTCCCTCAAGCAGGACCCTGAGATTTTTCAGGGCTTGATCCATCAGGATGGCGGCCCCAGTGACCCTGACGACGGGGACGAGCAGCGCCCGGTTCGCGACCTCATGCTCGCCGAAAGCATCGTTGCCCCGGGCTCGCGCCTTATCGGTCGCAATGTAGAACAGGCGGGTTTCCGGATGGAAACCGATTGCATCGTACTCGGTGTTCAGCGCCGCAGCCGTATGATCCGTGCCCGGATGAGCGACATACGTCTTGAGGCCGGTGACGTGCTGCTGATTGTCGGTACCCGCGAAAGCGTGCGCGGTCTGCGTACCAGCCGCGACGTCCTGCTGCTTGAGTGGTCTGCGACCGAAATTCCAGACCTAAGCAACGCCCGCAAGGCGCAGATCATTCTTGGTGGCACGGTCGCAGCAGCTGCCTTTGGCATTGTTCCCATTGCCGTTGCTGCCGTTCTTGGCGCCTTCGCCATGATCGCCTCAGGCTGCCTCAACATCCGTCAGGGTTCACGTGCCATCGACCGGCAGATTTTCCTGCTGGTGGGTGCAGCTCTTGCTCTTGGCACGTCGTTGGAAATGACCGGCGGGGCAACCTATATCGCCCAGCAGGTTATCACTGTGTTTGCGTCTCTGGGGCCGGCAGTGGTGCTGTCCGTGTTCTTCCTGCTGGTGGCCATCCTCACCAACGTCCTGAGCAACAACGCAACCGCCGTTCTGTTTGTACCCATCGCCATCAGCACGGCAAACGGGCTAGGCGTCGATCCTATGGTCTTTGTCTATGCTGTGATCTTCGCGGCCAACTGCTCTTTCGCCACCCCCATGGGCTACCAGACCAACCTCTTGGTCCTTGGTCCGGGTCACTACAAATTTTCGGACTTTATGAAGGCAGGCGCGCCACTGGTGATCATTCTGTGGCTTGCTTTTTCTCTCTTCGCACCATGGTATTATGGTCTGTAGAGTGACCATGTCCTGCATGACTCGGAGCCTTACGTGACACACCCGGGCAAAACCGCCCCGCGATTTTATCTGACCGCTGAAGCCCCCTGCCCGTATCTGGAAGGAAAGCTTGAGCGAAAGGTGTTCACCCATCTCCTCGATGTGGACGCCAATACGATCAATTCCATGCTCACCGGTGCCGGTTTCAGGCGCAGCCAGACCATTGCCTACAAGCCCGCTTGCGATGGATGTTCAGCCTGCGTCTCTGTTCGCATCCCCGTCGATATATTTGCACCCTCCACGTCTCAACGCCGCATCATCAAGAAGAACACGGATCTCGAACGCGTGCCCCGTGAGCCGATTGCCACCGAGCCCCAATTCGAGTTGCTGCACACCTACCTTCAGGATCGCCACGCCAATGGCGGCATGTCGGACATGGACGAGGACGACTTCTCCGCCATGGTGGAAGAGACCACCGTCGACACGCTCATTTTTGAATACTGGACCAGGTCTGACCTGACCGATGAAACCCAGGAACCGCTGGGCCGCCAGAAGCTTGTAGGCGCGTCCGTCACGGACGTCATCGATGATGGTCTGTCCATGGTGTACAGCTTTTTCGACCCATCAGAATCAGCCCGCAGCCTGGGCAGCTACATGATTTTGGATCATGTGAAGAAAGCCCGCGAAATGGGTCTGCCCTATGTCTATCTGGGCTACTGGATAGATGACTGCCGGAAGATGGCCTACAAGGCCAAATATCAGCCGCTGGAGGCCCTTACCATGGATGGCTGGGCACCCCTCGCACCTCCGTCTGACACCACTTCCAACGCCTGATTGCGCCACGCCTCCCCATCCCTATACTGCGCGTCAAATATCTCCGGGGAGACTAAGATGAAACGCAGGGATTTCCTGACCGGCGCCGCCGTTACCGGTGCCGCTGCCGCTACGCTGGCTGTTGCCGGCTGTGACAACGCCTCAACGACGACCGCCAGCACAGAAACAACGCCTGCGAGCCCGGCCATTCTGACCGGCAAGCGCAAGTTGAAAATGGTGACGACCTGGCAGAAGAATTTTCCAGGACTGGGCACATCCGCTGAACGCGTCGCCAAACGCATTGAAGACGCGACCGACGGCCAGGTCTCCATCAAGGTCTACGCCGCCGGTGAACTGGTCCCAGCCTTTGAGTGCTTTGACGCTGTCTCCACCGGCACAGCTGACTGCTACAATGGGGCTGAGTACTACTGGCAGGGCAAGTCCGTCGGGTTCTCATTCTTTACCGCTGTCCCCTTCGGCATGACGGCCAATGAACTAACCGCCTGGATCTACCACGGTGGCGGACAGGAGCTGTGGGACGAACTCTCGGCCCAGTTCAACCTCAAGGGCTTTCTGTCTGCCAATACCGGCGTGCAGATGGGCGGTTGGTTCAACAAACGCATTGAAAGCCTCGAAGACTTGAAAGGCCTCAAGATCCGCATGCCGGGTCTTGGTGGCGAAGTGCTCCGTCAGCTCGGCGCCGCCGCCGTCAGCCTTCCGGGTCCGGACATTTATCAGGCCCTGCAGACCGGCGCCATCGACGCAACCGAATGGGTCGGCCCCTGGAACGACCTGGCGCAGGGTTTTTACAAAGTCACCAAATACTACTACTGGCCCGGCTTCCATGAGCCCGGTGCTGCCCTTGCGACTGTCTTCAACAAGGACGTGTTTGAGAGCCTCACAAAGTCACAGCAGGGCATCATCCAGAATGTCTGCCACACCGAGCACGACTACACCCTGGCCGAGTTCAACCACAATAACTCAGCCGCCCTGGACACGCTCCTGCGCGACCATGGCGTCATCCTTGAAAAATTCTCGGATGAGGTTTTTGCAGGTTTCCGCGATGCTTCTGCCACTGTGCTGGAAGAAGCCTCGAAGGAAAGCGAAATCGCCGGACGCATCTACAAAAGCTTCCGCGAGAACCTGGACAACTCCATCCGTTGGACGCGCATCTCTGAAGAAGCCTACGTCAACATGCGCACCGGCAATGAAGGCTAGACGGCACCTCTCGTGACACGCCTCATCGCCCTCATTGATGGACTGAACAACCGGATCGGACGCACGGTCTCGTGGCTGGCCCTGATCATGGTTGTCGTGCAGTTCGTCATTGTTGTGCAGCGCTATGTCTTCGGCATCGGCTCCATCTGGATGCAGGAATCGATCGTCTACATGCATGGATTCCTGTTCATGCTGGCCGCCGGGTACACCCTGCTCCACAACGGTCATGTGCGGGTCGATGTCTTCTACCGGGAAGCGACGCCGCGACGTAAAGCCATGACAGATCTGTTCGGCGTGATCTTCTTCCTTCTGCCCATGTGCATTGCCGTTGCCTGGCTGGCCTGGCCGTACGTATCCAATTCATGGGCGATTTTTGAAGGGTCCAAGGAAACAAGCGGTATCCATGGTGTGTATCTGCTCAAGACGGTGATCATCATTTTCGCCGGCCTCGTTGCTCTTCAGGGCGTGTCTCTTGCCGCACATTCCGTCCGCATTCTGATGGGACACGAAGAACCGAGCCCTGAAGCTCCACCGGAGCTCATGTAATGGGCGTTGCTGACATTCTCGACATTGCGATGTTCGCAACCGCGTGCATCTTTTTGCTGGCAGGATTCCCCGTCGCTTTCACGCTGGCTGGCACGGCACTGATCTTTGCCGTGCTGGGCGCGATGCTCGGCGTCTTTGACCTGTCATTCCTGCGTGCGTTCCCACAGCGCATTTTTGGAACCATGACCAATGAAACACTGATCGCAGTGCCGCTCTTTGTGTTCATGGGCGTGATGCTTGAGCGCAGCAAGGTTGCCGAAGAGCTTCTGGAAAACATGAGCCGCCTGTTCGGCACCATGCGTGGCGGCCTTGGCATTTCAGTCACCATTGTTGGTGCCCTGCTTGCTGCTTCAACCGGCATTGTGGGTGCAACGGTCGTGACCATGGGGCTGCTTTCCCTGCCCACCATGTTGAAGCGTGGCTATGACCCTGCCCTTGCCACCGGATCAATTGCCGCCGCTGGGACACTTGGCCAGATCATTCCACCGTCCATCGTGCTGGTGCTCTTGGGCGACGTCATGTCCAGCGCCTATCAGAATGCCCAATTGTCCATGGGCAACTTTTCACCCGATGCACTGTCCGTAGGTGACCTGTTTGCCGGGGCCCTGCTGCCCGGTCTGATGCTGGTGGGTCTCTACATCACCTACCAATTGATGATGGCATTCTTCAAACCCTCATCATCACCTGCCTTAGAGGCGTCAGAGCTGGCAAACCAGCCGGGCCTGGGGCCCATCCTTCAGGCCCTCATTCCACCGGTCCTGCTGATTGTTGCTGTGCTTGGTTCGATCCTGACCGGTGTCGCCACGCCGACTGAAGCGGCTGCCGTTGGCGCAGTCGGCGCCACGCTACTGGCAGGATATCGCCAGCCCCTGCTCGATATCGCCGGCCACACCGATGCCCCTGCCCTGCGCGGCGGCATTATCCGCATGCTGTCTAAGGCGCATATGGGCGGCATCTGGCCGCCGGTTCTTGCAGCCGCATCCGTTCTCGGCCTCTTTGTCCTGACGTCAAATTTCGACCTGCGCCTGGGGCTCAACACCGACAGCTCGACCCTGCAGATCGCCCGTGGCGCGGCGTACATACTTTGCGCGATCGTTGCCTGGGGCATGTATGTGTCCCTGCTCCGCACCCTGAGCAATGGCTGCCTGGGACAGGTGGTGCGCACCACCACCGAGATCACGTCGATGGTGTTTGTCATCCTCGTGGGCGCTGCCCTGTTCAGCCTCGTATTCCGAGGGCTTGGTGGCGACGATACGGTGCACGAATTCCTGAACTCGATGCCCGGTGGTGTCGTCGGCGCGATGATCATCGTCATGCTGGTGATGTTCTTCTTAGGATTCTTCCTCGACTTCATCGAAATCACATTTGTGGTGGTACCGGTGGTGGCACCGGTCCTGCTGATGATGGGCGTTGATCCCATCTGGCTCGGGGTGATGATGGCCATCAACCTGCAGACATCGTTCCTGACCCCGCCCTTCGGCTTTGCGCTGTTCTATCTGCGTGGGGTCGCACCGCCCGAGGTCAAGACCACCGACATCTATCGCGGCGCAATCCCTTTCGTGATCATTCAGCTCCTTGCTCTGGTCATATTGTCGGTGTTCCCTGAGATCGCCACTTGGCTGCCCGAAATCGTGTTCGGCTAACTTCTAGGAAGACACTTCATGGCGATTGACAAAAAAGCGGACGGCCCGCGCCTCCCCAACTACATGGCAACGACGCTGATCATGATCGCGGTTGTAGGCATTGTATCCGTGGCCATCAGCCAGGGCTGGCTGGAGTTGGATCAGGACCCGGTCCACCTGACGGTCACAGCCCCAGAGAAGGTCATTCTGCCGCGCGAAGGCGACGTCCCGTTCAGCTACACGGTCAATCTCAAGAACAACACGGACGACCCGATCCTGCTGGAAGCCTCAACCCCCTGCCGCGTCCATCGCTGGTTTGTGGCCGATCGTGGCGGCAACTTCGTGCAGGGTGAACCTGAGGAAATCTGCGCACAGGTGGTCATGAATGCTGACCTGACACCAGAGTCCTATCTGGAAGACGTCAACGAGATTGCCCTGGATGCCGCCCGCTACACCTCAGGGGACGAGTACCAGCTCATGGTCCGTTACTGGGGCTATGACCGCATTCATCGCTTTACGGCCGAATAGGTACTACAGCTCGCTCTGTACCGAGCCGTCAAACGTAATCCAGTCGCGTTTGGGGAACCCGGTCGGCGGCAACCGCCCAGCCTGCGCACGGTCACCGCGCCAATCCTTGAGCGCCTTGGCATCGATCGTTTTCTGACCCCCGCCATCGCGCCACTGGAAGCCTTCCTTCAACGTGAAGACCTTGGCCTGACGTAGGCCACCATCCTTGTAGCGCTGCAATCGCACACCGCGTCCGCGGGTCATCTGATTGACCTGCTCCAGTGGGAACAAGAGCAATTTGCGGTTTTCACCCATGACCGCAATCGTGTCCCCGTCAGCAGTGACGCAGGTTTGCGCTTCATCGCCTGACGCCAGGTTCAATGTCTGCTTGCCCTTGCGGGTCATGGCAATGATCTCGTCTTCCGGCACAACAAACCCGTACCCCGTTTGTGACGCCACCAGCAATTGTCTGCCCGGCTTGTGCACAAACAACGACACAATGGTTTCACCGTCGCCCAGATCAACCATCACAGACACGGGCTCACCAAAACCGCGACCGCCGGGAAGTTTGGCTGCATCCAGCGTGTAGAACCGGCCATTGGTGGCAAACAGAATGATCTTGTCTGTGGATTGCGCATGGACGGCGAAACGCGGCCCGTCCCCGGTCTTGTATTTGAGCGTCGATGTATCGTCCGTATGCCCCTTCATGGAGCGGATCCAGCCGCTTTCCGAGCACACGACCGTAATGGGTTCCTTGACCGTCAGCTCTTCAACAACAGCTGCCTCATCCACATCGGGCGCATCGGTCAGCTCGGTACGACGGCGGCCAATATCGGTCTTGGGACCGAAGGTCTTTTTCAGTTCCTTCAGCTCGCCGGAAATCGTCTCCCACTGCTTGGTCTCAGACTTCATCAAGGCGTTGAGCGTCTTGCGCTCTGCCGTCAGTTCCTTGTGTTCGCCTTTGATTTCCATCTCTTCCAGCTTGCGCAAAGAACGCAGCCGCATATTGAGAATGGCTTCAGCCTGAACGTCAGTCAGCTTGAAAGCCTTGATCAGTTCCTTCTTCGGTTCATCCTCTTCACGGATGATCCGGATCACTTCATCAAGGTTGAGATAGGCCGCAAGGTAGCCTTCCAAAACCTCCAGCCGGTGGGCGATCTTGCCGAGCCGGAAATTCGTCCGCCGCTGAAGCACGACCCGGCGATGGTCAAGAAAGGCCCGCAGCACGTCCTTGAGGCTCATCACCTGCGGGACCTGCGTGGCGCTCAACACATTCATGTTGAGGGGGATACGAACCTCAAGGTCGGTTCCCCGAAAAAGACTTTCCATCAGGACTTCGGGATCAATCGTCCGGACTTTGGGTTCCAGCACCAGCCGTACGTCTTCCGCGGACTCATCGCGAATGTCTCCGAGCAGCGGCAGCTTCTTGGCCTGCAGCAGATCAGCAACCCGCTCGATCAGCCGCGCCTTTTGAACCTGATACGGCATCTCGGTGACGACGATTTGATAGCCGCCCCGCCCCGTGTCTTCACGTGTCCAGCGCGCGCGCAGTCGGAAGGACCCGCGCCCGGTCCGATACGCCTCGGCTATGTTCTCAGCCGGCTCAATCAATACGCCGCCGGTGGGAAAGTCAGGCCCCGGCACATATTTTAGCAGCGTTTCATCGCGCGCATTGGGCTGCTTGATGAGATGCAGCGACGCGTCCACCAGTTCCGCTGCATTGTGCGGTGGAATGGAGGTCGCCATACCAACAGCAATCCCGGTTGTGCCATTTGCCAGCAGATTGGGAAAGGCGCCCGGCAGAACCACCGGTTCTTCGTCTTCGCCGTCATAGGTATCGCGAAAATCGACAGTGTCTTCATCAAGGCCGTCAAGCATCAACCGGGCGACCTCGGTCATCCGGCTTTCGGTGTATCGCATGGCGGCAGCGTTATCGCCGTCGATGTTTCCGAAGTTGCCCTGACCTTCAACCATCGGGTAGCGCTGGGCAAAATCCTGAGCGAGCCGCACCAGCGCGTCATAAATCGACTGGTCACCATG
The DNA here is from genome assembly GCF_040362765.1 of Pyruvatibacter sp. HU-CL02332. Taxonomy (NCBI): domain Bacteria; kingdom Pseudomonadati; phylum Pseudomonadota; class Alphaproteobacteria; order Hyphomicrobiales; family Parvibaculaceae; genus Pyruvatibacter; species Pyruvatibacter sp. HU-CL02332. The sequence continues at coordinate 118,970 of NZ_BAABWK010000002.1, read as the reverse complement.
GGGGTGGTAGCGGCCAATGACTTCACCCACCACACGAGCGCATTTCTTGAAGCCCGTATTGGGGTCCAGCTTGAGTTGCCGCATGGCGAACAGAAGCCGCCGCTGAACTGGCTTCAGCCCGTCCCGCACGTCCGGCAGCGCACGCTGGGTAATGGTGGACAGGGCATAGGCCAGATACCGCTCTTCAAGCGCCTCTCGCAGGGCAATCGGGCGGGCGTCTTCGGGTGGTGTCGTGGGTTTACTCATGTGATTGCTGCGCCGTAACTTGAATCACCATTGAATCTCCACCTAAACCGAAATGACCACATAAACAATCATCACAAAGTTCACGAAAACAAACCAAAGAACATATGGAATCCATGGCGTAGCTTGCTCTTTTCCTTTGTCTAAAAGAGGACTTTTTTCAGGCTCCGTGATTATTCTAAAATAGAAGTCTAAGAAACCACGTTCCGCATTTTGCTCTTCTCTCTTCCACTCACGATATTTTACAAGAACAAAAACTACTCCTGGTAAAATCGAGAGCAAGTTCAAACCCGCAAGAACCGCCCCAATCATTTGCCAACCAACCTAAGGCCAAATTGTACTTACTGGCGGTCCACCAAACATGCCCAAAATGATGTCTGAGACCGTTGTGTGTCGCTATAGATTGGCCCCTTCACAACACTCAATTACTACGTATCCCTCCACCTAGGAATACGGTGTTCCGACGACCCACACAGATACTCGCGGCAAAGCGTTCTGTGTCCCGAATCGAGCTAATCTGTATACTGTAGCCGGTCGCATGCACCGCACGTGCGGTCAAGCGCCGCCATCCTGCAGAAAACGCGGAACTGGTCAGGTCTCAGATGATCTCCAACCGACAATACTGGCTGTTCATGGCCGTTGCAGCGCTGCTGACGGCGGCGCTGGCGAGCTATGGCATCCCTCAGTCTAGCTTCGCGCTGACCGCTGAAACCGCGGCAAAACTGGCCGGAGGCGCAGGAACGCTTCTTATTCTGCCCGCAATACTGGTCGTCCCCTGGCGACAGGTCCAACTGACAAAACGCAGCGTGACCAACACCCCGCTCTACGCCGGAACTGCCCTGTTTGCGATGATGGCCTTTGTGGCCCTCGTGGGCGCAACAATCAGCGGCAGCTAGCGCCCCTCAGTGGCGGCAAGGGCCTCAGCAAGCCCGATACGCGGCACTGGCAATTGCTTGTCCGAGGGCGCAAAAACCCGCTTTTCCAGGAAAAACCCGGTCAAACGCAGGCCGTCCTGAACATCCTCCGCACTTGCCTGCCCGCCACCGGTCAAAAATGGGGGCAGCGGTAGCAGCCGCTCCTTGTACGTCCCGGCCGCTTCAGCGGTGACAGCACGACCGGATCGTGGAGAGACATAGGCCAGATTCTCCGTCTCACCGGTTAGGGCACAGGCTGACAGATCAAGCCCAAAGCCGAGATCCTCAAGCAAGCCAAGCTCCCAGCGCACCAAGATGGCCGGCCAGGTTTCCGGGGTATCAAGCGCATCCAGGAGAATGGTCAGCCCGTCATACACCCGCGGATGTGCCTCGCGTTCCGGCAGGACAGCACTCGCCAGCGCTGCCGATGAGGTAAGACCTGCGAGCGCCTGACGATCCGCCAGCACGGTTGCCACGCGTTGTGCCACCGGCTCTGCGGTATAATTCCCCAGATGCTCCTGCAGCCGTGCCCGCCAAGTGACGCTCAGCGTGTTTCCCGGCTGCAGCACGCCGCGCATGCGTTTGGAGCCTCCCCCCCGAACCAGTCCCATGTGACGGCCATGATCCCGTGTCAGAAGCTCGAGAATGGCCGAGCTTTCGCCGTGAGGGCGCACGTGCAGAACGATGCCTTCATCGGACCAGTCCATCGGTGCTCCAACTCCCGTCATTTGTCTGGATTTGACAACTGAGTCGCATGGAGCAATTCAGTAAAATCAATAGCTTAGCGAGTCTCTCTGAGACAGAATGACAACAAAAATGCGACTATGCACCGGCTTATCCCGCGCTGTGGAAAACTTCCCCTCACACAGGCGGCCTACTTGCCAGGGAAATCCAGCCCCATCATCCGGTATCTCTCCGGATCATCACCCCACTTCTCACGCACTTTCACAAACAGGAAGAGATGCGCCTTGATATCCAGCGCCTCTTCAATGTCCTGACGGGCCTGTTTCCCAATTTCCTTGATCGCGGCCCCGCCCTTGCCCAGCACAATGCCCTTCTGGCCCGGACGCTCCACATAAACCACCTGATCAATCTTGATCGACCCGTCCTTCTTGACGGTCCAGCCTTCGGTCTCAACTGTGGTCGCGTATGGCAGTTCGTCATGCATCCGCAGAAACAGCTTCTCACGCGTGATTTCTGACGCCAGAACCCGCTGCGACAGATCAGCAACCTGATCTTCGGGATAGAGATAAGGCCCCTCAGGCATCATGGCACCAAGACGGGCCCGAAGATCAGCAACCCCGCTGCCGTTCAGGGCGGAAATCATGAAGGTGTCGGCAAACGTCGCCTTCTCGTTGGCCACAGCAGCCAGCTCCATCAGCCGTTCCCTTGGCGCCTCATCCACTTTGTTGAGGACCAGCAGACAGGGATGCTTTGCGCCGGCCAGACTTTCCAGAATGGCTATGAAGCCTTCATGGTCCGGTCGCGTCCGTTTGGCGTCCACGATCAGCGCCGTGACATCAGCATCATCCGCCCCACCCCAGGCCGCAGCCACCATGGCTTTGTCGAGGCGGCGCTTCGGCGTGAAGATGCCCGGGGTGTCCACAAACACGATCTGGCTCTTGCCTTCCATGGTGATGCCACGGATACGCGTACGCGTCGTCTGCGCCTTGTGGGTGACGATCGCCAGCTTCTGACCGATCAGCTGGTTGAGCAGTGTCGACTTGCCCGCGTTTGGGGCTCCTATCAGCGCGACAAAGCCCGCTTTGCTGGTGCCAGTCTCTTCACTCATTCATTTTCTTCCAGTTGGCTCAGCAATTCCGCTGCAGCAGCTTGCTCGGCATTGCGTTTCGAGGAGCCTTTGCCGCGCGCAACACCTGCGTCACCGGCATGAACTTCCACATCAAACACAGGCGCATGGTCAGAGCCCGCCTGACCCACCACCGTGTATTTCGGGTGCGATTGACCCATGGCATGCAGGCGTTCCTGCAAAAGGGTTTTGGCATCACGCGGTATCTGCGCAACCGCATCAAATGCCTTGTCCCACGCATTGAGAATAAATGCACGAGATGGCTCCAGCCCGCCATCCATGTAGAGCGCCGCAATCACAGCCTCCATGGCATTGGCAAGTATGGCTGTCTTGTCCCGTCCGCCCTGGGCAACTTCAGCTGGTGCCAGATGAAGATAGCGGCCAAGCTCAAGGTCACGGGCGACATCCGCGCATGTTTCGCGACGCACAAGCTTGTTGAGACGTGGCGCCATCTCACCTTCAGGCGCTGAGGGAAATCGGGTTAGTAGGGCGTCCGCAATCACCAGCCCAAGCACACGGTCGCCGAGAAACTCCATGCGTTCATTGTCAGGTCCTGACGCCGGCGTCGCACTGGCATGCGTCAGTGCACGCTCTAGCAGGTCAGGGTTTTTGAAGCTGTGCTGAAGTTGTCTTGCCAACGCGGCTGGGTCATCGGCTGTCTTTTGATCAGCACTCTTACCCATTGTGGATGGCTTGCGCGTCAATTGACGCCCTGCCCGATGCGGCCCCAGCGTGTCACGCTAGGCCACTGCCAGAATTCCCAGAACCGCGCAGAGCCATCCGTCGAATAGAAAATGAACTCGGCACGACCCACCAGGTTTTCGAATGGTACATAGCCCACAGCGCCTGGCACCCGGCTGTCCTGACTGTTATCCCGGTTGTCACCCATCATGAAGAAATGCCCGGCCGGTACCGTGAAGACGCCCGTATTGTCGCCGGAACTGCCGCGCACCTGATCCAGCGTCAGGTAGCTGCGGCCGTTCGACAGCGTCTCGCGGTAGCGCGCCACCCGGCGGATATTGCCGAACCGGTCTTCTTCCACAAAGTCTTCGACCCGCTCACGCGGCACACCTTCATCATTGATGAATAGCTGGCCGTCACGCATCTGGATACGATCGCCCGGCAGGCCGATCACGCGCTTGATGTAATCCGTGCGTCCGTCGGTCGGCAGTTTGAAAACCGCAACATCTCCCCGCTCAGGCTCACCGCCCAGAATACGACCAGAGAACAATGGCGGGCTGAAAGGCAATGAATGCTTCGAATAGCCATAGGCATATTTGGAGACGAACAGGTAATCCCCGATCAGCAACGTCGAGAGCATGGAGCCGGAGGGAATTGAAAACGGCTGAAACAGCAATGCCCGGATGATCAGCGCAATCAGCAGCGCATAGCCAACTGTGCGCATGGTTTCCATCACACCGCTGGACTGCACCGAATTCGTCTTATCCGTCATGCTCACAAGCTTTCCACCCACTCTGTCAGGCATCGCGCTGCCCAATGGAGCCTCATGCCGGATTCGGTCAATTGTGCCCGAATAGCATGAAGAATTGCCATATATGTGGCGCTGATAGCCGCAATCCAGCGGAATCGCAATGTTTTGAGGTCTTTACGCCCAATTTAACTGGCGAAGAGAGGCTCCGGATCACCACTCTTCCACTGCGGATACTTGGTCATGGTGGTGGCAAACAGATCAGATGCCAGATGCCCTTCCAGCCACTTCTGCAATGCGGGCAGTGGCAACGCGTCAAACCACTCCCGATCCGTATTGGCGAACTGCCGGACAAACGGGAAGATGGCATGGTCAGCGAGGCGCGGTTCGGCGCCAAGCAATTGCCCTTCAGGGGCAATCATCTCATCCAGTTTCTTGAGGAACATGACACCGGAATCGCGCTGTTCGATCGGATCCACACCCTCGTAGCGCGTCGGGTATTTGTAGCGATCAAGTTTGTCCTTGAACCCGCTATCTGCTTCCTGGATCAGGTCCAGGCTGGCTTGCTGATTGTCCAGCCAATCATGAGGGTCGTTCCGCTCCAGCGCCCACAGCATGATGGCGAGGCTCTCATCGATGACGCGGCCTTCCTCCGGCAGTAACACCGGCACCGTCGCTTTTGGTGAGACTTCGATCATCTCTTCAGGTTTGTCGCGCAGCACCACCTCACGCAGCCGCACAGGGGTCTCGCTGACAAGCAGGGCCATACGTGCCCGCATCGCATAGGGGCAACGCCGAAAACTAAAGAGGATCGGGTCTGCGCTCATCGCGACCCCAGATGCTTGCGGCCTTCCTGTGCGGCCTGATTCACCTGACGCTGACGCTCCCGATAACGCTCCCGCTGCTCGGCGGTTTTTGTATCAAAGCAATGTGGGCAGGATTCCCCGTGGACATATTTGTCCGAAGCTCGCTCCTCAGGATTGAGAGGCATGCGGCACGCGTAGCACTGCCCATAATCGCTTTCTTTCAACCCATGGCCGACTGCCACGCGTTGATCGAACAAAAAGCAGTCCCCGTTCCAGCTGCTGTCTTCTTCAGGCACATTTTCAAGATATTTGAGGATGCCGCCCTTGAGGTGATGCACATCATCAAAGCCCTGTGCCTTCACATAGGCCGTTGCTTTCTCGCAGCGGATGCCGCCGGTGCAGAACATCGCAATCTTTGGCTGCTCGCCTGTGTCCTTGCGAAGGTTCTTGGCAAAATCATCAAACCAGGTTGGGAAGTCACGGAATGTCTCCGTATCCGGATTAATCGCGCCCTCAAAAGTGCCGATCGCAACCTCATACGCATTGCGCGTATCGATAACGATCGTATCCGGGTCACCGATCATCTCATTCCATGCGAGCGGGTCCACATACTCGCCCTTGGCGCGCGCAGCATCGATGCCGTCCACCCCCATGGTCACGATCTCTTTCTTGAGACGAACCTTCATACGCAGGAACGGCATTTCCGTAGCAGCAGAGTACTTGACCTCAAGGCCCGTGAACTGTGGCAGTGATTTCAGATAGGCAATCGTCTTGTCTATCCCGTCAGGCGTGCCGGCAACAGTTCCGTTGATGCCTTCAGGGGCCAGAAGAATGGTCCCCATGAGTCCGTTTGATTTGCAGACGTCCGTAATGTCTGGCCGCAGGCCAGCGGGATCATCAACAACCGCAAAATGATACAGCGCTGCGACTTTGTAGGGTGAGTTGGTTTCAGTCATACCGGTACTCATATCAGCTCTTTACCGGGACCGCAGAGATGATCACAATGGCCTGAGCCAGAGGCATGTCATCGGTGATCGTCAGATCAATCTGCGCCACCATGCCATCGGGGGTCATGCGTTCAAGATGGCCCAGGGCACCGCCAGTCAACACCATGGTCGGCTTGCCACTGCGCAGATTGGCAACACCCATGTCTCGCCAGAATGTTCCCTGTCGCAGACCAGTGCCAAGCGCCTTTGAACAGGCCTCCTTGGCCGCAAACCGTTTTGCATAGGACGCAGCCCGTTGCAGGCGGCGCTCAGATTTGGCCTGCTCAATGTCAGTAAAAATCCGCTGGATAAAACGATCACCAAACCGCTCAAGCGTCTTTTCGATGCGGCGGATGTCGATCAGGTCATTTCCGATACCAAGGATCATATCAGCCTCACGCAATTGCCGTCGTCGAGGACGCACGTGCCTGATCCATCATGGCCCGCATGCGCCGGATGGTTGAATCAAGCCCGCCAAAAATCGCCTCGCCGATCAGGAAGTGACCAATGTTGAGTTCAACCAGCTCAGGTATCGCTGCAATCGCGCCGACACCATCAAATGTGATGCCATGGCCTGCATGCATTTCCAGACCCATATCGTTGCCTTCACGGGCAGCCTGCTGAAGCCGCGCAAGTTCCCCTGCTGCCTTCTCCTGGTCACCATCATTCAAGGCATCGCAATATGAGCCTGTGTGAAGTTCAACCACCTGGGCGCCCATGGCCTTGGCAACCGCAAGCTGCACCCGATCCGGATTGACGAACAGGGAAACCCGGATCTTGGCGTGAACAAGCTCGCTCACATAGGGCGCCAGCTGATTGTGCTGGGCAGCGGCATCAAGTCCGCCTTCTGTCGTCAGCTCCTCCCGGCGCTCGGGAACAAGGCAACAGGCATGGGGCTTATGCTTGAGCGCAATTTCAAGCATCTCTTCCGTCGCGGCCATTTCAAGATTGAGCGGCAGCTCAAGATTATCCATCAGTCGGTCAATATCACCGTCGGAAATATGCCGCCGATCCTCGCGCAGATGGGCTGTTATCCCGTCGGCTCCCGCTTTGGCCGCAATCTCGGCAGCGCGTACAGGGTCGGGATGCTGCCCACCCCGCGCATTACGGATGGTGGCCACATGATCGATATTGACGCCAAGGCGAAGTGTTTTGGTGCTCATAGGCTCAAAAATGGTGCGCCCGGCCCCCAAAGTAAAGTTCGCAGCGCGCTGTCCAGCCATGCATCTCCCAAGACGCGGGCTGAGGCCTAGGCCTTGAGGTTACGGCTTCCAGGTTTCACAGCAGGAATGGCCGCCAGGGCCTCCGGCAGCTCGTCCGGTGCGTAGCTAGGCACATCAAGCTGAGCCAGCGGCACAAGTGGAACGCCAAGGTCCGCCTTGCCGCCTGACCGATCCACAAAGCATGCAGCAGCAACAGGGTTACCCCCTGCTTCGCGGATAGCCGCAAGGCACTCACGCGAGGACAGGCCGGTGGTCACAATATCTTCCACCATCAAGACCCGCTCGCCGGGCTTGAGGACAAAATTGCGCCGGAAGACAAATTTGCCGTCTTCGCGCTCTGTAAACATGGAGCGCAGGCCAAGCTGTCGGGCCATCTCGTAGCCGGGAATGATGCCGCCAACCGCAGGCGCGACGACCACATCAATTGTGCCATCGACTTGAGCCCGCACTTTTGCCGCCAGCGCGGATGCAAGTTTTTCGGTTCGGGCCGGGTCCATGAAGACCTTGTTCTTCTCAAGATAGGTATCTGAGTGACGACCTGACGAAAGAACGAAATGCCCCTGAAGCAGGGCACCGGCGGCCCGAAATTCATCAAGGACCTGATCTAGGCTGAGAGTTGAATCTGTCATGGGTCGCTGAATAGCAAACCGGAAGGCGACTGCAAATAGCCCTATCCGTAGACCCGGGTTGCGGCAGACACGCATTTAAGCGCCCGCAGACCGGTCAGCAGGCGTTCGAGATGCTTTGCACCCTCAACACCAATATCCACCACCATTTCGTAGAAGTCGGATTTGCGGTCCGTGGTGATCAGGTTTTCAATGTTCGCGCCGTATTTGCCGGTAATGGTCGCGACTTCACCAAGTGCACCCGGCGTGTTGGCCAAGGTCAGAATGACCCGGGCTGGAAACAGCCTGTGTTCTTCCGGATCAATATCCCAGGCAAGGTCAATCCACCGGTCCGGTTCATCATCAAATTCAGCAAGTGATGGACTGTCGATCCTGAAGACTTCAACCCCCCGGCCTTGCTGGACAATGCCCACAACCCGGTCTCCCGGGATCGGCATGGAAACATCGGACAGGGTAACACCGGTGCCCGGTCCCGCTCCCGTGATCGGCACAGCATCCGGACGGCGACGCGGCACGCTGCCTTCCTGACGGGCCTTGCCGGCTGCTGCCGCAACCTTTGCACCTTTGATCTTTGGTCGTCGCGACACCGTTTCCGGCGTGAAGTGCTTGGTCATGATCTGCACGACACTGTCCACACTCAAGGTGGATCGTCCGACCTGTTCAAACAGATTGTCGAGCGAGACTGTCTGCATGTCATGCAGGGCAACTTCCAGAGCAGCCTCATCGCGCGGCAGACCTTCCGCCCGCAATGCAGCTTCAACGATGCCGCGTCCCAGCCGGATATGCTCCCCACGCTCTGCGCGCCGCCGATGCGCACGAATGGAAGCGCGGGCTTTACCCGTCTTGACGATGTCTTCCCAGCCCGGCGGTGGCACCTGCTGTTCGGTGGCGATGATCTCAACTTCATCACCATTGCGCAGCGCCGAGCGCAAGGGCACATGGCGTCCATTGACCTGCGCCCCGACGCATCTATCGCCAATGTCCGTATGCACCGCATAGGCAAAATCAATGGGAGTGGCACCGCGCGGCAGCGCGATCAGCCGGCCTTTAGGTGTGAAGCAGAAGACCTGATCCTGAAACATCTCAAGCTTTGTATGCTCGAGGAATTCTTCTGGTGTCGCGCCGTGTTCCAGCAGCTCAACCACCTGTCGCAGCCAGCGGAACGGCGCAACGAGTTCGTCAGAAGCGGCAATGTTCTTCTTCGGCCCGTTCTCGACATAGTCCTTGTAGAACCAGTGCGCCGCCACGCCGTATTCATCCACCTCATGCATTTCAAGCGTGCGGATCTGCATCTCCACACGCTCACGTTCAGGTCCCACCACGGTGGTGTGGATGGAGCGGTAGTTGTTGCCTTTGGGCGTTGAGATGTAATCCTTGAAGCGCCCAGGCACGACCGGCCATGTGGAATGTAAAATGCCCAGCGCGCGATAGCAGTCATCTACGGAATCCACCACGACCCGGAAGCCATAGATGTCAGACAGTTGTTCAAGCGAAATGGATTTGCGCTCCATCTTCTTCCAGATGGAATGCGCCTTCTTGGTGCGGCCCGACACCCAGGCCTCGATGCCGACTTCCGCCAGCCGTTTCTTGATTTCGTCCGCGATGCGTTTAACAAGCTCGCGGCTGCTTTCCTGCCGCTGATCAAGTCGCGCCTTTACAGCCTGACGGGCTTCGGGCTGCAGAACGGCAAAGGACAGGTCTTCCAGTTCATCGCGGAAGCTCTGCATCCCCATCCGGCCCGCAAGCGGCGCATAGATATCCATCGTTTCCTGAGCGATCCGGTGCCGCGTGGTGGACTTCTTGATGTGCTCTAGCGTCCGCATATTGTGCAGACGGTCTGCAAGCTTCACCAGCAGGACGCGCACATCTTTCGAGATCGCCAGAATGAGTTTTCGGAAGTTTTCAGCCTGCTTTGTTTCTTCGCTGGTCAACTCAAGCCGGGTGAGCTTGGTCACACCGTCAACAAGCTGGGCAATCTCCTCACCGAAGAGATCAGCAATCTCCGCATGCGTCGCATCCGTGTCTTCAATCGTGTCATGCAACAGCGCGGTCACGATGGTCGCTGGATCAAGCTTGAGATCTGTAAGAAGCCCTGCGACTTCCAGAGGATGAGAGAAATAGGGATCGCCGGAGGCGCGGGTCTGCGACCCATGCATCTTCATCGCATAGACGTAGGCGCGATTGAGCAGCCCTTCGTCCACGGATGGATAATAGGCTTTCACCCGCTCTACCAACTCATACTGGCGGATCATGGGGCGGTACTTGCGATCTGGGGTAGCAGGCAGAACAGGTTTGTCGATGTCAGCGACAACCGGATTCACACCAACAGCGCCGTTGGTCTCAACAGACCCAGCGTCGATGGCGCGGCTTTTGGCCGGTGGTTTTTTGGGCCTAGAGGTCCGGGTATTCCTCATCAGTGCCTGCCGGGCGTTCTGCTGTTTTCTCACCTGCATCATGCAGGGCACGCAGCATGTCTTCGTCGCTCATTTCGCGGCTACCGAAGTTGTCACCCGCCGGCATGTCGTCGGCGCGAGATTCCATACCCAGCTGAAGGGGCACAGCATCATCATCTTCGGGGAGGTCTTCGCTGGCTTCCGTCATGGCGTGGCGCTGCAGACCAGCAATCACGTCTTCACGCAGATCAGCGCAATCAACGGTTTCTTCTGCAATCTCGCGAAGAGCAACAACCGGGTTCTTGTCGTTGTCGCGGTCAATCGTCAGAGCCGCACCAGAGGACATGGAACGTGCCCGGCGCGATGACAGGAGAACCAGTTCAAACCGGTTTGGAACCTTGTCGATGCAGTCTTCAACGGTAACGCGAGCCATGTAAGTCTCCTAAAAAGTCCAGTATGCGCCGCCTCTACAGACCCGGGTTCAGCGAACAACGCGATGCCGCAGACCTGAAAATCGAGACGCGTAAACCTTGGCCCTGAGCGCATTGGGGTCGCCGCAAGGCAAGGCAATGGTTTTTCCGAACCCCTCTCCTAACCGCTGCACTGCACAAACGCAAGGGTTCCAAAGGGGATTTTGCCAGATTGAGCGATAGGGCTCACCCCTGCCGCCGGATCGTGAAACGCTCCCGGATTGGCAGTTTTTCTGCCATCTGGGACACAGTGCAGTGCTCATCACCCCAGGGCTTGAACATCGGTGCGATCTCGGCCAATGGCAGCAGCACAAACGCCCGATCCCCCATGCGGGGATGCGGCAGCTCCAGATCAACCATTGCGCCCCGGCCGGCCGGCCCTGACTGCCAGCTGCCTGACCGTGCGCCAAAGGCCAGTAAATCCAGATCAATCACCCTTGGCCCCCAGCGGACCCGCCGGCGACGGCCCAGCTGACGCTCAACGTCCAACAAAGTGACCATCAGCTGGTGAGGCGAAAGCACCGTCCGAATTTCCCACACGCCATTGAGAAAAACCGGCTGACGTATTCCACCCCAGGGATCACTCGCGTAAACCGACGAAGCTTCGGTGAAATGAACACCGCGGCGAGCCAGCAGAGCGGCTGCTGCACGAAAGGTATCCAGGGGAGAACCGGCTGGTCCTGGCAGGTTTGCGCCAAAGGCCACAAATGCAGCTTCATTAATCACAGATTTGTGTCTCCCAAGCCCTTTACCTCGGCCAAAATCACCCTAACTCCTTGCGAATACTCGCTGTTCTCCAATGTAACAGCCAAATTTTTTTGATCCGGAGCCTTTGCCCGTGCAGTTAAAACCAACGGACCGCACCGCCTTGTTCATAGATGGTGCCAACCTTTATTCCGCCACCAAGGCGCTTGATTTCGAAATCGACTACAAGCGCTTGCTAGAGGAATTTACAGGGCGGGTGAATCTTATCCGGGCCTTCTACTACACGGCCCTGAACGAAGATGCTGAATATTCGCCGTTGCGACCGTTGATCGATTGGCTCGATTACAACGGCTACACCATGGTGACCAAGCCCACCAAAGAGTTTACCGACAGCCAGGGCCGCCGGCGCATCAAGGGCAATATGGACATCGAGATTGCCGTCGATGCCATGGAGATGGCCGAGCATATCGAGCACATGATCCTGTTTTCAGGCGATGGCGACTTCCGCTCCCTTGTTGAAGCCGTTCAGCGAAAAGGCGTCCGTGTCACGGTCATTTCCACCATCAAGTCACAACCACCAATGATCGCTGATGAATTGCGGCGTCAGGCAGACACGTTCATTGAACTGCAGACGCTTCAAAATCTCATCGGGCGCGGCAACGGCAATGTCCGTCCTCTGCAGGACGATGCAGCTGAGGACGATGACGACTACTACGACTATGAGGACGAAGCAGAAGCCGGTTAGGATCGCGCATGAGTCGCGCATCAAGCAAAAACATTCCGGACATCACGCCCGTCGCCGAACCGCCCTACGACTGCCCGCATTGTCCGCGGCTCGTGGCGTTTCATGAAGAAAATCGAGCAAAACACCCCGACTGGCACAACGGCCCCGTCGAATCCTTCGGCGACCCAGAGGCCCGCCTCCTGATTGTTGGGCTTGCCCCGGGGCTACAGGGTGCCAACAAGACGGCCCGCCCCTTCACCGGCGACTATGCCGGAGACCTGCTTTACGCGACGCTGACAAAATTTGGCTTCACACAAGGCAGATATGACGCCCGCCCGGACGATGGACTGACGCTCCACGATGCCATGATCACCAATGCCGTGAGATGTGTGCCGCCGCAGAACAAGCCGACAACAGCTGAAATCCATACCTGCCGAGCATTCCTGGTCGGGCGTATTAAGGCGCTGCCAAAGATCACCCACATGCTGGCTCTGGGCCGTATCGCCCATGAAAGTGTTTTGCGTATGGGCGGCTACCGGTTGGCCGATCATCCGTTTGGACACGCCAGCCGACATGAGCTGGACGGCCTTGTGATGTACGACAGCTATCATTGCTCTCGCTACAACACGAACACCGGCCGCCTTACCGAAGAGATGTTTGAAGACGTATTTGCTCAGATCACGGATGATCTGAAACGCCAGCCTGAAAAGGCCTAACCGCGTTCGCGCATGATCCGCGCCTTGTCGCGCTGCCAGTCACGCTTCTTGTCCGCCTCGCGCTTGTCGTGGGCCTTGCGCCCCTTGGCAATCGCAAGTTCGAGTTTTGCCCGGCCTTTGTCATTGAAATAGAGCTTGAGCGGCACCAGCGTCATGCCATCACGCTGGACAGCCGCATGCAGCTTTGCAAGTTCGCGGGCATGCACCAGCAGTTTGCGCGGGCGACGCGGCGCATGGTTGAAACGGCTCGCAGCGTTGTAGATGGGGATGTAGCTGTTGATGAGCCACAACTCACCATTTTCAATGGAAGCATAGCTTTCCGCGATGTTGGACCGGCCATCACGCAGGGACTTAACCTCGGTGCCTTGCAGCATCACACCGGTTTCCATCGTGTCACCAATCTCATAGGCATGGCGCGCCTTACGGTTTTCAGCAGCCACCTTGTGCTGTACCGACGCCCCTTTCTTTTTCGCTGCCATGAGATTTGATCCTGATGCTGACTAAAATCAGCTATTGAGAAGCCCGGCTTTGGACATGGCTTCACGCACCTGCGCTTCTGCCGCCGCAGACGCGGTCACCAACGGCAAGCGTACCGTGTTCGGCGCAAGACCCAGCAGACTGCATCCATAAGTGACCGGCGCAGGGCTCGTTTCACAGAACATGGCCTCATGAACACCGATCAGACGATCCTGGATTTCCCGTGCGCGGTCATAGTCCTTGGCCATGCAGGCATTCTGAAACTCAGCACAGGCAGCAGGCGCCACATTGGCGGTCACAGAAATGCAACCCACACCGCCCATCGCATGGTGTGCGAGTGCGGAGGCATCTTCACCGGTCAGCTGAATGAAGTCCGGGCCGATGGCAGCGCGCGTCAGCATGACCCGATCAAGTTCAGCCGTCGCATCCTTCACACCGACAATGTTTTTGTGCTCTGCCAGCCGCGCCATTGTGTCAACACTCATGTCCACAACACTGCGTGATGGCACATTGTAAATGAACACGGGAATGTCAGCACTGTCCGCCACGGCAAGATAGTGCTGATACAGCCCTTCCTGAGACGGCTTGTTGTAATACGGCGTCACAACCAGAGCGCCCTGCGCACCGACCTTTGCGGCGTGCTGGGTGAACTCAATGGCTTCAGCAGTCGCGTTCGAGCCGGTACCCGCCATGATGGGGACGCGACCGGCAGCCTGCTCAACGACGATCTCCACCACGCGCTTGTGCTCGTCATGGCTCAGTGTCGGGCTTTCACCGGTCGTGCCACAGGGCACAATGCCGTGCGTGCCCTGGTCCACATGCCAGTCCACAAGACCGCGCAGCGCTTTCTCGTCCACATTCTCACCATCAAATGGTGTGATGAGAGCGACAATTGAGCCTTTAAACATCGGTCTGGTCCCTGGAAAAACTAAAGAAGGCGCAGATGCAGCGCGGGTTACCTCATTATGAGGTGCGGGCGCGGACATTATGTGAACGCGTCCCATGCCGCAATGTCTGATCTGGCTCTGATCTGAGGAGGTTAGCTCATATGCAAATGCTGCATTGCTTTATCAAGCCCTGCTCCCACAAACCGGCCTGCGATCAATCGCCCGATCACATTCATAAAAAGCATCGCCCATACGACACAAATCACGGTTAGACTGGCGAATACGGTCTGCTGATCCCCAACCACCTTCTCCAGTCTGGTAGAAATGATGCCATCTTTGACTGCCCGCTCTCCTCGCCTGTTTGGCTCATTCCTTCGCAGCGTGGCACTCGCCGCCTTACTGGTCCCTTTGGGAGCCCTGACAGGCAATACACAGGCAGTCCCCGCGCAGCGGCCTGCTCCCCCTGCCGTTGATCCAAACGCGACAGTTCCCCTTCCCGGCCTGAACCTGACCTACGCAGATTATGCGCTGGTCCAGTCCGCGCTGTCAGACGCGCAATCCGGCGACTGGGTCACAGCCCGGACAACAGCAACACGCATCAAGGACCAGACAGCATCAAAGATCATTCGCTGGCTTGAGCTCCAGGACAAGAACTCCGGCGCCAGCAGTATTGAGATCACGACCTTCCTGAACGCCAATCAGGACTGGCCACGCCGCGACCGGCTGGAGCGCCGCGCCGAAGAGGCTTTGCTCGCCGAGCGCCCGGATACCGGCTCCATCCTGTCCTGGTTTGATCTGAACCCTCCGATCACCGGCGACGGCAAGATCCGTTTTGGTGAAGCTCTAATCGAAGCTGGGGATACAGAGCGGGGACGCGACATGGTCCGCGCCGGCTGGATTGAGCATGACTTTGAGAGCACCCGTGAAGCCCAGATCATCCGCCAGCATCGTAATACCCTGCGCCGCGAGGATCACATTGCCCGTCTCGACAGGCTGTTGTGGGACAAGGACGCCACCGATGCCCGGCAAATGGCATCGCTTGTCGGAGCGGACCATGCCGCACTCGCTGAAGCCCGCATCCGGCTGGCCAGACGCAGCGCTGGCGTAGATGGCGCCGTAAATGCCGTCCCGGCCAACCTGGCCAACAATCCCGGATTGCTGCTCGAACGCGCCCGCTGGCGGCGACGCAATGGTGCGCCGAACGATGCTGTCCCCCTCATTTTGCGCGCACCGACAACCGGTGAAGAAATGGTCCGCCCGGACGAGTTCTGGCGCGAGCGCCATCTGCACGCACGACGTCTGCTGAAGGAAAGAGACTTCCGCACGGCCTATGACCTGGTGCGCAACCACGGCATGTCATCCGGCGTATCATTTGCCGAAGGCGAATGGCTGGCAGGTTGGATTGCCTTGCGGTTCCTCAATGATCCCACCAAGGCTTACTTCCACTTCCGCACCCTTGCAGCCAATGTGAAGACGCCGATCAGCAAGGCCCGTGCAGAATATTGGGCCGGACGCGCGGCGCAGGCCGACGGTCGCAAGGAAGATGCCGGCTTCTACTATCAGCGCGCGTCGGAACACGACACCACCTTCTACGGCCAACTGGCGCGCCAGTCGCTGCTGGGTGGTATCAACACCATCAACATCATCTCTGAAGGACGCAAAGCGCCAGCGACGTTCAACACCTCCAGTGCTGTCGCTGCCATGAAGATGCTCAACGCCCTTGGTGAAGAGCGTCTCGTAACTGCCTTCTTCTATCATCTGTCCCGCTACCTGACGGATGCTGGCGACCTGGAAGCCATGGCCAACTGGCTGCGCATCGCCGGACGTCCGAACCTCGCTGTCCGCACTGCCAAGATTGCGTCGCGAAAAGGAATTGAGCTTCCTGACTTTGCGTATCCCACAAACGCCCTCCCGAACGTGCCGTCGGCTGGCTCACCTGTGGAACGGGCATTGGCATTCGGCATTTCTCGTCAGGAAAGTGAATTCAACCCGCAGGCCGTCAGCCATGCCGGCGCTCGTGGCCTTATGCAGCTGATGCCAGGTACTGCGAAACGGACGGCCAACGCCTATGGCCTGCCCTACAGCAAGTCCCGCCTGCTGACAGACCCCACCTACAACGCCCAGATCGGCATCACCCATCTGGGTGACCTGCTGGATGAGTTCGGAGGGTCCTACATTCTGACCATTGCCGCCTACAACGCAGGTGGCGGCCGTGTGAATGAATGGATCGCTACCTATGGCGACCCGCGCACACCGGGCATCGACCCCATTGACTGGGTGGAGCAGATCCCCTTCTCCGAGACCCGCAACTACGTTCAGCGCGTTTTGGAAAACACACAGGTGTATCGCGCACGTCTTGCCGGTGGCCCCGTGAATGTGAAGCTCATTCAGGATCTGCATCGCGCCGGTGTTGTGCCTTCAGCCCCACCCGCCTCTGTGCCAGTGCCAGCAACCCAGTAGAGGCCACATCAAGCCTCACCCGATGAGACCTAAGCGCTGCGCAAGACCAAAGCCGAGTAATGCCAGACTGGCACCCGCGCCAAGAACCGGCACGATGAGATACACTTTGAACGGCGGTGTGCCGTAGTCCTTTGAGCGACGCAATGCCAGCAACGCAACATTGGCAATCGCAAACACGGCCAGCACAGCAAAGCTCGCATAGGACGCCAGCTCGGCAATTGGCAGTGTCAAGGCAAACACCAGCACGATCAGAGCCACGCCTATGATTGCCACATCAGGTGTTCGCGTGACGGGATTCACATGCGCCAGAATTTGCGGCAACCGATCAAGCTGCGCCATGCCATAGAGCAACCGCGACGCCATTATCATCTGGATCAAAGCCCCGTTTACAACCGCCAGAATGGCAATGGAACTGAGAATAGCCGGATTACCCCCGCTGGCCTCGAACACATGCGCGAGCGGCGCATCGCTGGATCCAAGTTCCCCGGGTTCAATGATCAAAACCGAGATCGTCGTCAGCAGAACATAGAGCAGTGTGCTGACGGCCAACGTAGTAATGATGGCAATTGGCAAAGTCCTGCTTGGCGACCTCACCTCTTCCGCCATGTTCACAATGTCTTCAAAGCCGATGAAAGCGAAGAAAGCCAGCACGCTTGAGGACACGACCAGCACCCACACTAGCTCGTTCATCCCTGGCCAGATATCAGGCAAGGCCGCTGGAAGGTTTTCAAGAACAGGGAGTCCAGCCCCAATGACAAGCAGTAACCCGCCAATCTCAATCAGCGTTGTGACAGCAACGACGATGAGGGACTGGGACACGCCCCAGAATGTGATGACGGCTAGAAGTGAAATTACCCCCACCAGCGCAACCCACCCCGGCACTGCCACCAGTTCATTGAGATATCCGACAAACCCCAGCAGCACCGCTGCTGAGGACGTGATGCCCGAAAACGCCACCAGGAGTCCCGTGGTCGTCGTCAACCAGGGCATGGCAAAGGCATGGCTCACATAGCTGGCTTCACCGCCTGCAAGCGGAAACTGCGTAGAAAGCTCCGCGTATGAAAAAGCTGAAAGGCCTGCCAGGACACCCGCCAGCATGAATGCAATCGGCGCCGCCATGCCTGCAACCGCTGCAACCTCCCCCACCAGCACATAGATACCTGCCCCGATGGTGACGCCAATGCCATAGAGCGTCAGCAGCACCGGACCAAGCGCCCGCCTCAGATGTGGTTGTTCAGACGTCGACATGAAAAGACCCCCTCACTGCACAAAGAAATACGCCGCCACTGCCCCATGGGCAATGACGGCGAATTCAAATCAGTCTGTGAAGAGCTTAGGGCAAAACTACCTGAGGCCCTGAGCTAGATCATTACTGCATCATGGCAGAAACAATCATGCAGTCAGCTGCTTCAATCCCAAGGGTGGTACACGCCGCAGATGCCTGAGGCATGCTCTCAAAGCCGCCAATACGAAGGCGATGGAAAACACCGCGCTCACCAAGATCAATCGGCTGCACATAAAGCGTATTGCTGGCGAGCGTTGAACCATACTTGGTGTTGGCCTGCTCAAACCCGCGCTGGGCATTTTCAGCTGAAGCAAAAGAGCCAAGCTGCAAGGCAAAGCCAGGATCAACTGGTGACGCCGCAACAGGCTGGCTGCCAATGGCACTTCCAGCGATGTCCGCACGGCGGGATGGAATGATGCTCCGCGGGCTGGACGCTGGCGCAGAGGCATCGGGAATGGCCGCTGTCACGATCATGTCGCCTTCATCCGCCGCAATCACAGCTTCAATCAGTGACGTAAGCATTTCGCGGTCGTAGCTGCCCAGATCATCAACGACTTCCTCGGCCTGCGCCTTGCCGGACATACCCAGCACAAGGGCAACAAGCAGCAGTCCAGCAAGCGCCGTATTCAGCGCTTCACGATTGGATAGCAGCCGTGTCAGCAGGCTCGACATGGAGTGTGTGGTCATCTGAGCGAACATGGGGCCTCTCCCCGCAATGAAATTACAGGGCCTATGCTCGACGAACGGGGTAAAGGAAGTGTTGCCAGAATAAGGAACAATTGAGGCATGACCGTTGCCTGCAATTCGCCTGAATTCCGTCTTAAGCGGATTGTAAGGTTAAGCCGTAAACTGTGTGTGACCAGACGATTTGGCCTAGAACAGGAAATTTAGCCATGCGTGCTTTCGCATCTTGCGCTTTTGCAGTTTTGCTCGGATTTGCAGGCTTTTCGGCCTCTTCAGCAGCCCATGCCGCCGCCTCAGCGGTGGTAATTGACGCCCGAAACGGAGACGTCCTGCTTGCCGATAATGCAGATAACCGCCAGCACGCAGCCGCCCTTCCCAAGCTCATGACCATCTATTTGATGTTTGAAGCGTTTGAAAAAGGCACCGTCAAACCAACCACAAACATCTTCGTGACCGGGACAGCCATCCAGCAGCCACAACCAAAACTCGGCCTTGATCACTTTGACACCATCACGGCCGGCGATGCACTGGACGCAGTCCTTGCAGCATCCGCCAATGACGCAGCAGCAGTTCTTGCCGAATTCCTGGCAGGCTCCGAAGTGCGCTTTGTGGCCATGATGAACGAAAAGGCCAAAGAGCTTGGCCTCACACAGACAAGCTTCGTCAACATCTCAGGTGCGCCTCACCCCAAGCAGTTCTCAACGCCGCGCGACATGATTCAGTTCTCGCTGGCCCTCATGCGCACATTCCCGGAGCGGGCCAAGGGGCTTGTCGGCACAAGTTTCGCTTGGAAAGGCATCACCTATCAGGGGCCTCGCAACTTCCTGAGCGCCCTCTCCGGCAATAGCTCAGCGAGCACCGCCGGTTCAAATGTCACGCCTAAGGTCAATCGCGCCAAGACGGGAAAAGCGGGCGACCGTGATGTCATTGCCGTGGTCTGGAACGCTACCAATGCGGCAAATGCTGATCAGCTTATCGTCACCTCACTGAATGCGGCCAAGGCCAACAAGCTTGCTCCCGCCCCTGCGCCGGTAGCAACCACAGCAACACCGGCCCCGACAAACACCGCTGCCATCGTCACTGGAAATTGGGGTGTTCAGCTTGGCGCCTTTTCGACGGAAGCTGCAGCCAAGGCACAGCTTTCAGCTGCGACAAAGATTTCACCCCAGCTCGCTCAGGCCACCACACGGGTTGAGCCGCTGCAGCGCGCCACGGGAACGCTCTACCGTGCCAAGTATCTTGGCGTGGATGAAGCAACCGCACGCAGCATTTGCACCCAGCTCAAAGCAGCCGGTGCAGCCTGCATTCCACTTTCAAAGTAAGCGTGTCACGGCACCGCTAAACGAGGCTGGCTGCCTCGGTCGTCAGCTTGGCACACAGACCTGTTCCCAGGGATGGCAGAGCTGACTCAAGCTGGTGGATGGTGTCCGGGCTGGCTTTGCTCAAAGACAATGGCGTCTCGGGAAAAGCCCTCAACTGCGCATCACCCTTGTGGAGCAGAATGAGGTTTTCGTGCCGAGGATCACTCTCGAGCCTGTCAAACAAGGACAGGACGGCCATCCGCGGGCCTTCAATCACCTGAATGAAGCCCCGATTGCCTGTCAGCAGAATGCCGGTAATGCCGTCACGCACATTATTGCGCCGGGCGCAGGCGACAAGGTGGGTGAGATCATCAGGGTGATAACACCCATTCGCCCCGCTCACATCACTCACATACGCCAACTGGCAGAACGCCATGTGCCCTCACGCAAGTTTTTCGCACGAACCCATATTCGTCGTTCGCAAAACTCTGCGCGCAAATGGTAAATGGTGTGTTAATCCGCCTGCGGATCAGTGACCAAATCAGTACAATACGTCGCCGATGGGTTTCAGCGGCTCAGGCACATCATCCATGCCGATCATCTGCTTGAGATCAATCTCAATTGTTGTGGAGATGGCCGACACAGGTACGTCATGTACCCCACCCTCAAACGGGTCCTCAGTCGAGTCACTTACCTTCTCCATCACATAAAACACCCATGAGATGAGCATGGTGAAGGGAACGAGCACAAACATGTACTCTTGCCCCATCAACTGGCTGAGCGCGTGTGTCTCAACCTCACCCTGAAAGGCGTCCAGAAACCCAAACGGCAGCAGGATGACAAACAGCCATGTGAAAACCGTCCCGAAAAACGCGATCTGTCGGGGGAATGGCGTTTTGTCGATGCGTTCCGCCTTGCCCTGGCTGTCATAGAAGCGCGTGATCATGTCCATCATCGACACTTCGCGGATCGGGTCGAGCTGTCCTTCAAGCGCCAGGTCACGTACATCTGCGCCCTGCAGCCGCATGATCTGGGTCGCCGGGTTCCCGCATTTCTCGACGACATCAACTTCTTCCTGCTCGAGATAGCGCAGGTAGCTTTCCTTGCGCTGATGGAACGCGTGATCGTCCATGTCGCGGCGGAAATCGAAAATACGGGTGCGTTGTTTGATGCGCAGGCGCGTCGTGGTTCGCAGCTGAAACGCCAGGGCGTTGACCCAGGCAATATGCCGGCGCATCAAATCCAGCTGAGCCCCATGGTCAACACGTCCATTGTCATCATGGATCAAGTGGCAGACCAGATTTCCCCAGCTGCGACTGTCATTGATAATCGCACCCCAGATCTTCCGGGCTTCCCACCAACGCGCATATGACGAGTTGCTCTTGAACCCGAGATAGAGCGCAACGGCGATGCCGATGGTCGATACCGGTAGAAACGGTACCGCCAGAAATTCCCACCCCAAAAACTCAAAGCAATAGACAATCAGGGCTGACCAGACACCAACAAGAAGCAGAAAGCGCCAGGAGTCATTGAAGACATGCGCAATTCGGATATTGCGGCGGACATACATGGTGGTTGCTCCGGTATACGGTCGTCAGATCAGGCAGCCCTTGAGGCTGCCCTAGGCAGCATCGTCCTTGAGACCATCTGCTGTGTGGGTGCACAGGCCTTTCACGATGCCGTCGGCGATCGAGTAGACCCAACCATGCACTTCAACCGTCCCGCCACGCTCCCATGCGTGCCGGAGGATTGTTGTGTTGGCCACATTGCGGACCTGCTCAATCACATTGAGCTCGCACAACTTGTTGACCCGCTCTTCTTCGCTCATGCCATCATCAAAATCTTCATGATGAAGCCGTGCAACGTCACGAATGTGATGCAGCCAGTTGTCAATGAGGCCGTGATCCGCATCATCGAGCGATGCCTTTACGCCACCGCAGCCATAGTGCCCACACACAATGACGTGCTTCACCTGCAATACTTCAACCGCATACTGAATAACCGACAGGCAATTGAGATCCGACGGCACCACAACATTGGCAATGTTCCGGTGAACAAAAACGCCCCCGGGAGGCAGATCAACAATCTCATTGGCCGGCACGCGGCTATCCGCACACCCAATCCACAAGAACTCCGGAGACTGCTGTTCTGCCAGCGTGCTGAAGAAGTTTGGATTGATTTCCTTGATGCGGTCCGCCCAAAGGCGATTGCGCGTAAAAAGATCGGATATCTGCGTCATGAATCAATCAAATGCCTGCAAATCATTAGAAATAGTGGGTCTTTATGACCTGACCCGGCCTGCCTTGGCCAGCCCCAATTTGTAAGCCTCAGCTCGCATACACCTGACGTCCCCCGGACCAAGTCTCAAGGACTTTGATCTGCGAAATCTCGGTTTCCGGCACCTTGCGCGGATCATTGTCGAGAACCACGAAATCGGCGTATTTGCCAACTTCCAGCGACCCCACTTCATGGTCGGAGTGGCACTGCCATGCCGCCACCCGCGTGATGGACAAAATAGCCTCCTCAACAGTCACCCGTTCATCCGCATTGAGAGTGGATGAAGGTTCTTTCCACATTTTACGAGTGACCGCGTTCTCTATGCAGCGAAGCGGACCCATCTCCGACACCGGTTCATCGGAGTGCATCGTCCAGGGAATGTCTGCGTCCTGACACGACCGGGCCCGTCCCAGCAGATTGGCTTTCTCAGGCCCAAACACTTCATCCCTGAATGCTTTCGCCCAGTAATAAATGTGGCCAATCAGAAAACTGGGTGACAGACCGAGTTTCTTGATGCGGCCAATCTGTTCGTCATGCAGCACCGAGCAATGCTCAATCCGGTACCGCATGTCGCGCGGTGCACCGGCTTCATAGGCGGCTTCAAAGGCATCGAGTGTGTTGTCAATCGCCTGGTCGCCATTAGCATGAACCACCACCTGCCAACCTTCCAGCGCTCGCTGGGTCACCTGCTGCTTGAGGTCATCGGCTGCAACATAGGCCAGCCCTTTATCCTCACGGCCCAGATAAGGCTCACGCTGGAGACCCGTGCGGCCCTGATTGGACCCATCGGACACAATCTTCCACCCGGTGGCGCGGGCGTAGGAATTACCCTGTCCGAATGACACGTCAGTCTTGTCCCAGGTATCCGCAAAGCTGCCAAACAGCGAATAGCGCAACCGCGTAGTCATATGGCCACTCTCGGCAAACGCGTCGAACGCCGCCAGCTCATTGGCGCCCTGAAAGCTGCCCGCCCCCTGGTCGCAGAATGTGGTGATGCCAACCTGATTGGCCCGTTCGCACACATGCTTGCAGGCAGCAGGAACGTCGTCCAATGCCATGGCAGCAAGGTTGTGCGCCAGCACCTGACCAAAGGCAGGCCCGCCCTGACACACACCATTGAGAGACCCATCCGCATTGCGTCCAAAGGCTGCACCCTCAGGATCCGGCGTCCCCGCAGATAGACCGGCAATCTTGAACGCCGCCGAGTTACAGTAGGCAATGTGGAGCGATGCATTGAACAACAGACAGGGCGTGTCGCCAGTGACCGGGTCAAGCATCTCGCAGGTGATCGCATCGGGACCATCCTGAAGAGACGGATCAAACTGCCGCCCGATAATCCACTCACCCTCTTTGGCAGACTTCGCCAGCTCGCCCACCCGATCCAGCACCGATGCAACGGTCGGACAATTGACCGCGCCCACATCTTCAAACCGGCTAAGCATGGCGATGGGGAAAAAGTGCATATGCGGCTCGATGAAGCCGGGCAAAATGGTTTTGCCGCCTGCATCAACAATGGTTGCAGTATCAGGAACACTGGCCTTCACATCATCCAGTGATCCGACCGCAAGAATTTTGTCGCCGTCGATTGCCAGCGCTTCTGCAACTGAGAAATCGGCATCGGCCGTGATCACAGTCGCATTGGTGAAGATCGTCAGCCCCACGGCCTGTGGTGGCACGCCCAGGTTCTCGTTCTTCCAGGCCAGCGCATTGGCAGACGCTGCCATATGAGGCAAAGACAGAAGACCAAGCTCACCCAGAACCGGCGCGCAGCACGGACATCCAAACAGATCTGTCGTCTTTGTATGATGACTACCGCAACCGCTTTTGGCGGATACGCTCCGCACGCCGTCAATTGTCCCTGACTGTTCCATTTGTCCGCTTGCCCCTTAAACGCATTTATCGGCTATTCTTTGTTGAACTGTGGCACGCATCGCCACCAATAAAAACGCTCTGATGACAACCGCCCGGTGAAAAGCTCCCACAATGACCGCATCGTCCATCGCACCAGCCCGTCCCCATTGGTCTTCCAGGCTGATGTTTGTGTTCGCCGCGTCCGGCTCGGCTGTTGGCCTCGGCAACATATGGAAGTTCCCATATATCGTAGGGGAAAACGGGGGTGGCGCGTTCGTCCTGCTTTATCTGGCATGCCTCATTGGTTTGGGGGCACCGCTGCTGATTGGTGAAGTATTTGTCGGTCGCAAGGGCGGCGAGTTTCCCGCCAGCGCATTCCTGCGGGTCGCCAAGGAAAAAGCGATGTCACGGCTCTGGGGCGGGCTGGGTGCCCTTGGCGCCATCATTGCCGTCATGATTCTCGCGTTTTACAGCGTCGTGTCAGGCTGGGTCGGAATCTACACCCTGGACTTCGCACAAGCCGTGCTCGGCGGCGATGCCGCCCGCACAGGGGCTGATGCCTTCTCCGCCATGCTGGCAGACCCAACCCTTCAGCTTAGTGCCGTAACGGCCATCGTCATCACAGCCGGACTCGTCATCTATTACGACGTGACCGGCGGCATCCAGTCCGTCATGCGCTACGTCGCGCCACTCTTTGTGGTCCTGCTCTTTGCAATGCTGGTGATGGTAGCAGCGACCACAGGCAAGTTCGCTGAAGCATTCACCTACATGTTTCAGCCCGACTTTTCAGCCCTGTCCGTTGATGCATTCGGAGAAGCGCTTGGCCATGCCTTCTTCACTTTGAGTGTTGGTATGTGCGGCATGCTCATCTACGGGGCCTATCTGGACGATGGGGCAAATGTCCCACGCCTTGGGATCGCGGTTGCCCTGCTGGATACGGCCATAGCCGTCGCCGCTGCCCTTATCATTTTCCCGATCGTGTTTGCCTTCAATCTGGAATCAAATGGCGGGCCCGGCCTCCTCTTCATTGCCCTGCCGCAAGGCTTCACCCTGTTGCCCAACGGCAATTTGTTTGGCCTTGGGTTCTTCACCGCCACGTTGCTTGCGGCCTTCTCGTCACTCATCGCCTTGATGATCATTGCCCGTCACTGGCTGGAAGAGACCCTCAATGTGAGCGGCAGCAGCGCCACCCTTATAGCCGCCGGTGCCACATGGATTGGCGGTGCCGCTGTGACCCTATCCATGACGGTGTGGGACAGCATCTCCATCCTTGGCCTGAGTTTGTTCGACTTCCTGGATCAGGCAACATCTTCGTGGTTGCTTCCCATCAGCGGGCTAGGCATGGCCATTTTCGTGAGCCGGGCCATCGTGCCGGACCTGCCGGATGGTCGGGTGAAACAATATCTGCGTTTCTGCCTCAGCTACATCGCCCCATTGGGCATTGTAGTGCTGATCTGGTCGAAAGCCCTAGGCTTCTAGGCAGCCCTGCTGCGCTTTGCCTTGTGATAGGTCAGCGCCATCTCGAGGCAGTGCCGAAGCTCGGCCTCAGGCAGTGGCTTTGAGGCGTCCAGCACAATCGCGCGGTTGCCCTCAAAACTCAGCGTGTCGGGATAAAGCTCGCGGAACGTCTCCACCAGCGATGTCTGGCAATGAAAATAGAAGGCCACCCGCGCTGGTTTTTCGCTCACCGCATCCATCCGCACGGTCGTGCCGACCTTGGGACGCTTGGGGAGAAACGACGGCTGCCCCCACTTCAGCGTTTCCACTAACTCGCCGATATCCGCGTTGGAACTAGCGACATCGCGAACGAGCTTACGCAGTTTTTTCATGACCGGCCGCAACTTTGGCGGATACCCGGCCATAACACTTTCAAACGAGGTGACTTGCTGTCCCATGTGACAAGCCTATCCGATGACATCCACGCAAGAAACAGGCACACTTGCCGCAAATATAAAACGGAGGATATCGCCATGCTGGACATCAAACCCACCGGACAGGCGTGCGGAGCCTATGCAACGGGCGTGGACCTGACCAAACCGCTGGATGCCGAAAGCATCGCCCAGATACGCTCAGCCTGGCTCGAGCATCACGTCTTGGTGTTTCCTGACCAGCCCATGAGCGACGACGACCTTGAACGCTTCACCCTCTATTTTGGCGACTTTGGCCATGACCCGTTTTTCGCCCCCATTGATGGCCGTGAAAACATCGCCGCCATCATGCGCCGTGCCGACGAAACGTCTCCTCTGTTTGCAGAGGGCTGGCACACCGACTGGAGCTTCCAGGAGAAGCCGCCCATCGCTACATGCCTCATGGGTCTGACCATCCCCCCCGAAGGCGGCGACACTTATTTTGCCAATCAACACATGGCCTATGACCACCTGCCAGACGACCTCAAATCTGAGATCGAGGGCGTCGTTGCCATCCATTCAGCAGAGGCTGCCTACGCCCCTGACGGCATGTATGGGCAGGACAAGGACGAAGAAACCGATCGCAGCATGCGGATCATCAGCTCAGAGGAAGCACGCCTCAAGAACGAACATCCCCTTGTTCGTCCGCATACGGAAACAGGCCGCCCTGCTCTCTTCTCAACCATTGGGTACATTCAGGGCTTCAAGGGCATGAGTAAGGAGCAGAGCGATGATCTGCTCATGCGCCTTTATCAGCACCAAACGCAGGACAAGTTTGTGTACCAGCATAAATGGAAACCCAACATGCTGGTCATGTGGGACAACCGGTGTCTCCTGCATCGTGCCAGCGGTGGCTATGATGGCTACGACCGCCTTCTACACCGGACCACTATTTCAGAGCGGGCCGCCTGACGACGCGTGTCGCTCCGCCTCAGCCATGTCACAAGGACTAACCTCTGCAACATGAATATCGGTGAAGCAGCAAAAGCATCTGGCGTTACCGCCAAGAACATCCGCTACTATGAGAGTATCGGCCTCATTCCTGAAGCGGACCGGAGTGATGCGGGCTACCGGGTGTATGGCGATCAGGAAATCCATACGCTGCGCTTCATTCGCCGTGCCCGTGGCCTTGGTTTCTCCGTCAAGGAAGTCACCCAGCTCCTCACCCTGTGGCAGGACCGCGACCGGGCGAGCGCTGACGTGAAAGCGCTGGCGATGACCCATGTGGAGGAACTGCGCGCAAAGAGCGCAGAGCTCGAGGCCATGGCCAACACGCTCCTGCATCTGGCCAAAAACTGTCGGGGCAACAATCGGCCGGACTGCCCTATCCTCGACGATCTTTCCAAAGCCTGAGGCAAATCTACCGGTTCTTCCTTTGGTCTCGCTATGCCCTTGACCTTCCCGTAACTGGAACGTCCAAAGTCCTAGTTAAATCGGGTCCTGTCCCGACATGCCTTAAAGACTTGGGGAAACATGAACCAGTCAACATCTCGCGCGCCAGAGCCGACACGTCCAGACGAAGCCCACTCGGATTGCTGTGGTTCAGCCCCAGCAAATCTGGACGTTGCTCCGGGCCAATACGACACTGTTCCCATTGGCTTCAGTGGCACTGTCTACACCTGTCCGATGCATCTGGATGTTCGGCAGCCTGCACCGGGGACCTGCCCCCTTTGCGGTATGGCGCTGGAGTCCGAAGGCCTCCCCTCGCTGGAGGAAGACACAACCGAACTCGATGACATGACCCGGCGTTTTTGGGTCAGCCTCCTCTTTACAGCACCCCTGTTCATCCTTGCCATGGGCGACCTTATTCCCGGCAGGCCGTTCGACGGAATGTTCAGCGCGGCTACCGGGCAATGGATCCAGTTGGCCCTTGCGACGCCCGTCGTCATGTGGGGCGGATGGCCGTTCTTCGTCCGCGGCATCCAGTCCGTTCGCACCATGAATCTCAACATGTTTACACTGATCGGACTGGGCGTTTCCGTCGCCTTCACCTTCAGCGTGATTGCGACCTTTGCCCCTGACGCTTTCCCGACAGCCTTTCAGGCGGCCGATGGGAGCGTTGCCGTTTATTACGAAGCCGCTGCCGTCATCACGACGCTTGTTCTCCTCGGCCAGGTGCTTGAACTACGTGCCCGCAGCGCCACGTCCGGCGCCATCCGAGCCCTTCTGCAACTGGAGCCGCCCAGCGCACGCCGCATTGCATCTGACGGCAGTGAACAGGATGTGCCGCTTGATGCCCTTTCAGCTGGCGACATGCTGAGGGTCAAACCCGGAGACAAGATCCCGGTAGACGGCACCATCAATGAAGGTCGCAGCACCATTGATGAATCCATGGTCACCGGCGAGCCCTTGCCGGTTCAAAAAAGCAATGGCGACACGGTCATTGGCGGCACCGTCAATCAGGCTGGCGGCTTCACCATGCAGGCCACGCGCGTCGGCGAAGACACGCTCCTGTCGCAGATTGTCCACATGGTGGCAGACGCCCAACGCAGCCGCGCACCCATTCAGCGGCTGGCAGACACCGTGGCGGCTTTGTTCGTACCCGCGGTCATTGCCGTCGCAATTATATCTTTTGTTGTCTGGTCAATCTGGGGACCTGAACCGGCCATGGCCTACGGTCTTATCAACGCAGTTGCCGTGCTGATCATCGCCTGCCCCTGTGCGCTTGGGCTGGCAACCCCCATGTCAATCATGGTGGGCATGGGCAAAGGCGCGCAGAACGGAATTCTGATCAAGGATGCGGAAGCGCTGGAGACCCTGGAGAAAGTGGATACAGTCGTCTTCGACAAGACCGGAACCCTGACACTCGGCCGCCCGGAACTCGTTGCCGTCCTGCCATCGGAATCCATTGCAGAGGCCGACTTCCTGCACTTCGTCGCATCAGTGGAACAAGCCAGCGAACACCCGTTGGCCGCATCAATCGTTCAGGGCGCAACCAGCAGAAACATTTCTTTGAACAACGCCGCGGACTTCCAGTCCATCACGGGACAGGGTGTCACAGGGATCGTCGATGGTCGGCATGTTGCCATCGGCAACAAGACGCTCATGGAAGGCATGTTTGAGGTGGACCCGACATGGGCCTCCGACGCCGAGGCTTACCGTCGTCAGGGTCAGACCGTCATGTTCGTGAGCATTGACCGAAAGCCCGCAGGCCTCATTGGCGTCGCCGACCCTATCAAGGCCAGCACACCTACAGCCCTCACGGCCCTTCGTGGTGCCGGTCTGCGCCTCATCATGTTGACTGGTGACAGCGATGCGACGGCACAAAGCATCGCGCAGCAGCTTGACATCGATGAAATCCATGCGGACGTGATGCCTGCGGACAAACACAAGATCATCGAGACGCTTCAACGCGCAGGCGCGACTGTGGCAATGGCCGGTGACGGGATCAATGACGCGCCGGCTCTTGCTCAGGCAGACGTCGGCATCGCCATGGGCACAGGAACAGACGTAGCCATGGAGAGCGCCGGCGTTACCCTGGTGTCGGGGGACCTTGTCAATCTCGAAAAGGCTTTCACCCTGAGCCGGGCCACCATGGGAAACATCAGGCAGAACCTGTTTTTCGCGTTTGGCTACAACACGCTGGGCGTGCCAATTGCAGCTGGCATTCTCTTTCCATGGTTTGGCCTGTTGCTAAGCCCAATGATCGCAGCCGGTGCCATGAGTCTCAGCTCCGTCTCGGTGATAGCCAATGCCTTACGACTGCGGGGCAAAAACCTGTAACGAACCTCGTCTACATTCGACACGTCGCCCGGCCAACACATACCGTATCGCCAGACAACGCCCGTGGTTCCGGAGCACCATAAATTACAAGTTTCCGGAAGACGCGCGGCGAACCAAATCGGGCCCAAGAGGCATTGCGATTCCACAACCAATTGTGCTTTCCGACCAAATGGCTCGTTACAAACTGCCCCATCGCTCACGCGATCACAGCGCCTATTAATCGGTAACACCCAATTTTGCGCTTGTTATTGCAAGTGACTCGCAATATACAAATCTCCCATTGAAGACATCCGGCGGCATTTTTCCCCGGATAAGTGCCAATATTTATTGCGATTGAGTCTAAGTATTATATGCGGGTAGGCCCGCAGGGGGTAACAGAGTGTCCGAAAATATTTTCCAGACCAACAGGTCCATGCGTCTCGCAACAGTGCTCAAGAGCACAACCGCTCTACATCGCTTTGGCGGAGCTGCACCACTGGCCATGGCAACCCTAGCCATGGCCCTGGGAGCCGCAAACGCTCAGGAATCGGACAGCACACAGGCGCCTACAACGGTCCGCTCCGCCCCCATCAGTGTGACAGCCACGCGCAGCCCGATGAAGGCGTTTGATGTCCCCGGACTGGTAACCGTCAAAGGCGCTAAGGAAATTGCCGACGAAATCCCCGCAAGCCTGGACGATCTGTTTGACGATATTCCCGGCGTTACCAGCTTCGGTGGCCCGCGCCGCACAGGCGAAGTACCCACAATCCGTGGCTTTTCAGGACCGGACGTTATCGTCACGCTTGATGGTGCCCGACAGAATTTCGTATCCGGACATGACGGCCGCGCCTTCATTGATCCAGCGTTTTTGGGTGAAGCTGAAGTCGTGCGGGGATCAAGCTCCGCCCTGTATGGGTCAGGTGGCACAGGTGGCATCATTGCTCTGCGCACTCTCACCGCTGATGATTTTCTTAAAGATGACCAGACAATTGGCGGTCGCGTTGGCCTCTCCTATCGATCAGGCAATGACGAATTTGCACAGCGCATCGTAGGCGCCTGGCGTCCCAGCGACATGACGGATGTCACCGCCGGCATCGTCCGCCGCCGCTCCTACGATGTCCGTCTTGGCAATGACGTTAAACTGGACTCCGAAGACGATATTCTGTCCGGCTTTGTTCGCGGTGAGTTCAGGGAAAACGAAAGCTCCGGCGTCCGCTTGGGCTGGAACCGTTTCCGCAACGACGCCCGCGAGCCCAACAACGGGCAAGCGGCCGCTGGCACGCTTGCTGACAAGAACATCGATTCAGAAACCATATCTGGCGGCTTCTTCTTCAATCCGCCCACCAATCCTGTTCTTGATGCAGAAGTCACCGTCTATCGGACAACCAGCAGCGTTGACGAGAAGAACCTCACCGGCACCCAGGCCAATCAGTTGCAGGAGCGCAAACTCACTACATTTGGCTTCAACGCCGACAACACCAGTAACTTCGCACTGGCCGACGACATCGACCTGTCCCTTACTGTTGGTCTCGATTTCTACACGGAAGATGCTGAAGGTGCTCTCAACGGCGGCGTTCGCGGCGGCGTGGTGACTGGCGACCAGCAATTCTACGGGATTTTTGCCCAGTCCGCGTTCAGCTTCTATGACCTTCTTGGGCTTGAGGGATCTGAGCTCACCGTCACACCAGGCTTCCGCTATGACAACTTTGATAGTGCAGATAGCGCCGGTAACAAGACCGAAGACAACCAGCTCTCCCCTAAAGTCAGTGTGAGGTTTGCCCCAACTGAATGGGGTTTTGTCTACGGCTCCTATGCAGAAGCATTCCGTGCACCGCGGCTGGACGAACTGTTCCCGACAGGAACTCACTTCCCGGTTTTCACCGCAACGAATGCCATCGTCGGCTTTAACACCTTTATTACGAACACAACGCTCAAGCCACAGTCCACGGATACGTGGGAAGGCGGTCTTGGGGTCGAGTTCGAAAATGTGTTTGGTGAAGGCGATGTCCTGCAGGCCAAGGGCGGGTACTACTCCATCAAGGGAGAGAACTTCCTCACCACCCAGGTGACGCAAACCGCGGACACGACAAACCCGCAGTTCTTCCCAGCGCCAATTCTGGTTCCAGGGTTCACGTGCCGGGCATTCGTCTCAATCACCGTGGACCCCAACGGCTGTGGCGGCACCACGCAGATTGTGAATGTCGCAAGCGCGGAGCTAGACGGCTTTGAGCTTGAGACCAGCTACGACTCTTCGCGCATTCGCGTGACGCTGGCAGGCAGCACCATGGACACCAAGAACAAGGCGACCGGTGACCCCATCGGCGTTGAACAGCCCGACCAGCTCACAGCAGACCTTCGCCTGAAACTTCCAGAAATCGACAGCTTCATCGGCTGGCAGGCAACTGTCGCTGACAAGCATGATGGCGGGACTGTGACGGCAAATGACCGCAAATCCTATCAGGTGCATGAGGTCTATGGCCGCTGGCGGGCAGAAGAAGGTGTCCTTTCCGGCTTCAGCATCGGCGTCACTGCCGAAAACCTCTTTGACGAAGAATACCAGCGCGTCTCCTCCGAGACGCTCGAAGAAGGCCGCAGTGTCCTCGTTGATGTCAGCTATCGCCTTGCCTGGTAACCACCCAACACGATCTCAGCGATCACTCTTCAGGAGAACCAAAATGACGGACAACTCAGTTTCTGATCTCCATGCTCGCGTTGCCAAGCTTAGGGAGAAATCACCCAAGCTGCGGGCCCGCGACGTTGCTACCGAGCTTGGCATCTCAGAAGCTGAGCTGGTCTGTTCAGGTCTTGGCAAAACGGCCACGCGCCTCGCTGGACCATGGTCGGAAGTCATCACTGCGTTTGGTGACCTAGGCGAAGTTATGGCCCTCACCCGCAACGAAGGCGTGGTGCACGAGAAAGTCGGCGAATACGCCAACATGGACTTTGGCGCCCATGGCGGCATCGTCCTCAACCACGATATCGACCTGCGCCTCTTCCTTGGTCGCTGGCACTTTGGCTTTGCCGTGGATGAAGACACACGCTCAGGTCCACGCCGCAGCCTTCAGTTCTTCGATCTCGACGGCTCGGCTGTGCACAAGGTCTACATGCGCTCGGAAAGCAATGACGAGGCATATGATGCTCTCGTCAAACGTTTCACACACGAAGACCAGTCCGCCCTAATTGAAACGGGACCTGTTCCCGTTGCTCCGGCGGATAAGCCGGACAGTGAAATCGACCATGAGTGCCTGCTGCAGGAATGGACTCACCTCAAGGACACCCACGACTTCTTCCCGCTCCTGCGCAAATACAAAGTGGGACGCCAGCAGGCACTCAGACTGGCTGAAGGTCGATTTGCTCAGCAGGCCCCGCTAGACGCTGTTCAGCGCGTACTAAACACAGCCGCAGAACGCGGCGCGCCGATTATGGCTTTTGTCGGCAACAAAGGCTGCATCCAGATTCACACCGGCCCTGTTGTTCGCATTGAGCCGATGGGGCCGTGGATCAACGTACTGGACGACGGCTTCAATCTGCATTTGCGCACAGACCTTGTCGCCAGCGCTTGGGTCGTTCGCAAACCAACTGTCGATGGCGATGTTACGTCAGTAGAAATCTACGACGCCAATGGCGACATGATGGTGCAGTTCTTCGGAGAGCGTAAACCTGGCCAGACAGAACGTGACGACTGGCGTCAGTTGATAACCGACGGTGTGCTTGGTCAGGGAGTTGCTGCCTGATGGCCAAACTTGCAGGCGATAAAACCAGCTTGCTCCTTGCAGCAGCGCTCATTTTTGGGGGAGGCGCAGCGCTTCTGGCTGGGACGTCACCGGATGCCCGGGCAGAAGCGCTGCAAGCTTCGGAGAGAATTGTCTCTGTCGGTGGAGCCGTAACAGAAACCCTCTTTGCTCTTGGGCTGGGCAGCAAGGTGCTCGCGGCCGATACCACCAGCATGTATCCGGCCGAAGCACAGGCATTGCCAAAAGTAGGCTATCTGCGCCAGCTATCAGCCGAAGGTGTGCTGGGCATGCGCCCCGACCTCATTCTATTGGGCGAAGGGGCTGGTCCGGCGGCCGCTGTTGAGCAGATCAAAAGCGCTGATCTGACTGTTGTCGAAGTGGGCACACCATGGACACCAGATGGAGTGAGCAACCTCATTGAAACCGTCGGCGCAGCCGCGGGCAATGCAAGCAATGCACGCGAATTCGCAGCAACCGTAACCGCACAGTTCAATGAACTAGCAGACGCCGTTCCTACGACGGGCAAGCCCTCGGTCCTCCTCGTCCTCAATGCCGGTGCAGGCCCTCTTCTTGGTGCAGGCACTAATACGGCCGCGGAAGCGGTTATCACCTTGGCTGGCGGGCGCCTCGCCCTGCCCACTCTGGACGGCTACAAGCCGCTATCACTTGAGCCGGTGCTTGCCGCGGATCCGGACTTCATCCTGATCCCCAGTCACGTGGTCATGGCTCTGGGTGGCCCCGAAGCCCTTGCTGAGATTGACGTGATCTCTAAAACCACAGCCGGACGTGAAGGTCACATCATTGTTGCCGACAGCCTGTATCTACTCGGCTTTGGTCCTCGCACACCGCAAGCCATTGCTGATCTGGCGGATATCTTTCATCCCGATGCAGATATTCCCCTCGCCGGGCGCGAACAGGCGCCATCTGGTCGCTTGACCCTCACAGGAATCTGAACGTGACCCATGCTGTGCCCCTCGTTGCGCCCGCGAAAGCAAATGCGCTTAAAGACGCATTGTTTCTGCCCCTGCTGGCATTTCTGGCCATCACAGGAGCTGTTGCGGGCCTCACATCCGGCTCTGCAGACCTGTCTCTTGCAACTTTGACATCAGAACTATGGGGTGCCCTCACCGGTGCGCGCACTGAGGATCCAGTTGCCCGCACCATTACTCTGGACGTCCGAGGTCCCCGTGTCGTTCTCGGCATAGCCGTCGGCGCAACCCTGGCGGTTGCCGGAGCCGTTCTTCAGGCCCTGTTTCGCAACCCGCTTGCAGAGCCATCCATCATTGGCGTCTCAGCCGGCGCAGGCGCGGCCGCCGTTGCAACCATTGCTCTTGGCGGCATGGTGTCTTTCGTCGGTGTTGGCCTACTCTACATTTTGCCGGTCACCGCATTTCTTGGCGGTCTTGTCGCCACTTTGGCCGTCATGGCCATTGCCCGTATTGGCGGACAAACACCTGTGCTGACCATGCTGCTGGCAGGAATCGCTGTCACGGCCATCGGCAGCGCTCTCATGGGCCTGATGATGTTCATCAGCAATGACGAGCAATTGCGTGCCATCAATTTCTGGATGCTGGGCAGTCTCGGAAGCGCCACATGGGCGGCCATCATCCCTGCCCTCATTCTCATGGGCCTGATGCTGGCAGCCGTCCCCATGCTGACCCGCAATCTCAATCTCATCTTACTGGGCGAGCGAGAAGCTGCCTCTCTGGGCCTCTCCGTCGATCGGTTCAAGAACATGGCCGTTGTTCTGGTGGCAGCAGGTGTGGGCGCAGCCGTTGCTGTCAGCGGCATGATTGGATTTGTGGGTATTGTGGTCCCACATCTGTTGCGCCTGGTGATCGGGCCGGACCATCGCATTCTCCTGCCCTCATCGGTCCTAGGTGGTGCGGCACTGCTATTGTGGGCTGATGTTGCTGCACGTAACCTCGCACCGCCCGCCGAACTTCCCATTGGCATTCTGACAGCTCTCCTGGGTGCTCCCTTCTTCCTCTGGCTTCTGCGGCGGGCAGGACGGGATGGCGCAGCATGGTAGCTCTTGTTGCAGACCAACTGTCCGTCAGCCTGTCAGGGCGTCCGGTCCTTCAGGACATTTCACTACGCATATTGCCCGGTGAAGTCCTCGTCATTGTCGGTCCCAATGGCGCAGGAAAATCAACCTTGTTGCGTGTTCTCAGTGGTGAGATGGACCCTGAGCACGGCACTGCATCCATCAATGGAATACCTATCAAAGAGATGTCGGCTGCAGCACTTGCACGCCACCGTTCATTGATGCCGCAGCATGCCTCCCTCACCTTCCCGTTCAAAGTCCGGGACGTTGTTGCCATGGGTCGTGATCCCTTCAGGGACGAAGCAGACCACGATGCAGACAATGCCGCCATTACATGGGGCATGAACGCAACCGACGTCACAGCCCTGACAGACCGTCCCTACACGCGATTGTCCGGCGGTGAGCAGCAGCGCGTCCAGCTAGCCCGTGTCCTCACGCAAAGCTGGCGGCAAGCCGGTAGCGTGACGCCGCGATACCTGCTGCTCGATGAACCAACGGCAAGTCTCGATCTCGCACACCAGCACGCAACGCTCCATCTCGCCAAGGAACTGGCCGGCGAAGGAGCAGGTGTCGTCGCTGTGGTACACGACCTCAATCTTGCGGCCCTCTATGCGGACCGTGTGGCTGTGCTTTCCCAAGGCAGCCTGGCCGCCCTAGGGACACCTGACAACGTGTTGATGCCCGACCTCATCGAAGAGGTCTTCGGCCTCCAGGTCAGGCGCGTCTTTGATGCGGACAGCAACCGTCATCTGATTTTGCCGACCGGCCACAGCCCGGCCCGAGCAACAACCTCCAGCGTCGCAGCTCAATAGAAACCGGACAGCACCCATGGATGAGACAGTTACATCAGCCACTGCATTGCCTGAAGGTCATGCAACCGTCGAGGCAGCAGCGTTGCTTCCGACCATCAGCCCTCAGGGTATTGAGCAGCCAACGACAGCCATAGTCGATTTCCTGACTGTTGGAGGTCCGGTGCTGTGGCTACTGGCGATCCTGTCGGTTGTGATGATGGCGCTCGTCCTTGCCAAACTCGTTCAGTTTTCAATTGCCCGCATGGGAAGCCATGCGCGTGGTGGTGGGCTTGGCATCATCAAGACGGCCACACAGAACGCGATTGAAACCCATGATGCAGACCGCAGTTTTGCCGAGGACGCTGGACGCCGCGCCGCCCGAACGATCATGCGCCCGCTCGAAGGTGGGCTTGGCACTCTTGGCATGATCGCAATGCTTAGCCCTCTGATTGGACTTCTGGGAACCGTCATTGGCATGATCGGCGCCTTTCAAGCTCTGGAAAATGCCGCCAGCACCGTTGATCCCAGCCTGCTGTCCGGTGGCATCTGGATAGCCTTGCTCACTACCGCAGCCGGCCTCGTTGTCGCCATTCCAGCCACGCTGGCTCACGGTTGGTTTGAAGGTCGCCTGACGCGCTTTGCTGATGAAGCGGAATGCCTGATCGGGGAATCTCTGGCCCAAGCTGCCCCCGTCAGAAACCCGTTGCGCATGGCGGCTGAGTAACCGACACCATGAGCAGTGAGGCAATCACTCTTAGCAAAGGCCGCGCGCGCGTCGTCCTGAGCCTGACACCGCTCATCGACGTGGTTTTCATCCTGCTCGTGTTCTTCATGCTTGTGTCTCAGTTTGCCACCTGGAGGGAGGTGGAAATGCGTCCCCAAGCATCCCTTGATGAGCAAACCACCGATCTTGCCCCACTGGTCATCACGGTAGATGCAAACAACACCGTGACAATCAATGGACGCCCAGTTGCGGACGCGCCGGACGCAGCCTCTGAAGCCGCCAGGACCTTGTCAGAGGGACAGACGGTTATTTTGCGTCCACTCGAAGGCACGGCGATCCAGCCTGTCATCAGCCTTCTGGAAGCGTTGACGCACGAAGACATAACAAATGTTCGCATCGACAAGCAGGGACCAAACCAATGAGGTCATTGCGCAGCTCTCATACGCGGCACGGCCCAGACAGCACCCTGCCCCTCATCAACATCGTGTTGCTTCTTGTGCTGGCTTTCATGATTGCAGGCGCCGTCGACACGCCCCTGCCGGAAGGATTTGAACCGCTCCAGTCCACTAGAGCTGAACCGCAAACCCAGTCTGCAGCCCCTACAACAATTGCAGTTACTCGGGCCGGTGACGTTGTTCTGTCTGGGAATCAACTCGGCGAAAGTGATCTTCAAGCCCTCCTGGCCTCAACGGCCACGCAAAACAAGAAGCTCGCGATTAAAGCCGACAGCCGTGCGATGGCGTCCACCGTCATCGAGCTTCTAAATGCCGCTGATGCCGCTGGCGTAAAGCACGCGGTGGTCATGACCATTGAGACAGAGCGGTGACAGCTCCTTCGGCGCAGGCCGCTCACATACCAAGGCTCGGCAAGTTATGGCTATGGACCCTCATCGTTGCACTAGTCAGCCACTTGGCGGCCGCTGCTTACATCTTTGCCATACAGCCCACGGCATCATCCGGCGGCGGCGGGAAAATCATCGGCACCATGAGCATTGCTCTTGGCGGCGCACCTGCAGCCCAGCCGGAGCCGGCAGAGACCGAAGAAATCGTTGCTGAAGAGGCAGAGGCTCCAACGACAAAGCCCCTGACCACAGACGCTATCGCCCCAGCACCAGCAAAACCCAAACGACAAGAAAAAGCACCCAAACCAAGAACCCCGCCTCGACTGCCAATAGCCACACCGCCAAGAGCTGACGCTCGACCGGATGCCACACCTAGGGATCAAACCACACAGCCAGATACCCGCAGCTCAGATGCGGCGCCAGCAACCGCGGCAAGCAACGCTACCCCAACTCTTGGAGAAGGCGCTGTGGCAGCAATGCCAGGCATCGGTGGGTCTATCGACACGCACACCCAGAGCTACGACGCGTATCTGGCAGTGGTCAGAGCCCGCATAGAAGCTGAGAGGACCTATCCTGCCTCAGCACGCAGATCCGGGCACCAGGGCACCACTTCCATAGAGTTGACGATTGGCTCAAATGGAAGCCTGACAAGCGCCCGGGTCACAAGAAGTTCCGGACACTTTGCGCTGGACAGGGCAGCAAAACGGATGGTGCAAAAGGCAGCGCCCTTCCCTGCGCCACCACAGACCACTTTCCAGGTCACAGTACCGATTGCCTTTGCGCTCCGATAAGCACAGCACAAAAGACCAACAGTTCATCTAAGGGGAATGGCGGAGAGGAAGGGATTCGAACCCTCGATACGCTTTTGACGTATACTCCCTTAGCAGGGGAGCGCCTTCGACCACTCGGCCACCTCTCCACCGCCGGGGATACGCGGGAAATCTTACGATTTCAACCATGAATTACGGTTTTCCAACGCCGTTTTCACACAATCGGCGCAAGTGGCCATTTTCGGCCCCATACACATCAGGTGCATACTCCCAAAACCGCCAGCGTCGGCGGTGATTCTGAGCACACGCCAGGGGGAGATGCATATGTTCAAGGAATTCAGGGATTTCATTGCGCGCGGCAATGTCATTGATCTTGCGGTCGGTATCGTGATCGGCAGCGCTTTCACTGCCATCGTCAAATCACTGGTCAACGACGTCGTCATGCCGCCCATCGGGCTCATTTTGGCGGGTGTGGACTTCTCGTCGCTCTTTGTGTCGCTCGACGGCAAATCCTACGAGTCCCTGGCATCGGCAACCGAAGCCGGCGCCGCCACGCTGAACTACGGCCTGTTCATCAACGCCGTGATCTCATTCCTTATCGTGGCCTGGGTGGTGTTCCTAATCGTGCGTTCCATCAACAAGATGAAGAAAGCCGAAGAGGAAGCACCGAAGGAAGATCCCGCACCACCACGCGAAGAGGTTCTGCTTGAGGAAATCAGAGACCTCCTCAAGACGCAGCGCAGCTAGCCATCACACCTAGCGGCCTGTCGGGCGGATCAAACCTTCCTGCGTAACCGAGGCGACCAGCACGCCATCCTGCGTGAAGATGTTGCCTCGGTTAAAGCCGCGTGCGAACGACGCAGATGGGGCGTCCTGCGCATAGAGCAGCCATTCATCGGCCTTGAAGGACCGGTGAAACCACATCGCGTGATCAAGCGACGCTGACTGCACCTTCCCATCCATCCAGCTGACACCGTGCGGCATAATGCAGGTGTCCAGAAGCGTCATGTCCGACATGTAGGCAAGCACGCACTGGTGCTGCGCCACGTCATCCCCGATGGGCGACACAGCCCGGAACCAGACGTGGCTCACAGGTTCACGTTTCTCCGCATCAAAATAGCTGGGCGGCTCCACAAAGCGCTGCTCAATCGGCCGAGGGCGCAAAAACCGATCCCGCATGGATTTTGGCACGCGATCCACAACCGCCGCCCGCATGTCCAGCTCAGACGGCAAATCATCCGGACCCGGCACATCCGGCATCGGGAATTGATGATCAAAGCCCTCTTCAAAGGCATGGAAGGATGCAGCCATATTGAAGATCTGCTTGCCGTGTTGAATGGCAATCACCCGCCGCGTGGTGAAGCTACGTCCGTCCCGCGAGCGATCAACCTCATAGACGATGGGAACCTTGGGATCGCCGGGCCGAATGAAATAGGCATGAAGCGAGTGGCAGTGCCGGTCGTCTTCCACGGTGCGCTGGGCCGCCATCAGGGCCTGGCCGATAACCTGACCACCAAAGACCCGCTGCCAGGAATCCGCCGGACTTTCACCGCGGAACAGGTTGACCTCGATGGGCTCGAGATCAAGCAGGCTCAAAAGGTTTTCGACTTGATCCGGCATGGCATCCTCGCAATGGGCATTAAACGCAACAACGCAGGCGAGCACAAAATGCGCAGCGCCTGCGGAGCGAAAAGTCATGCCTTATGGGATGGCAAATCGTCAACAGGCGCAAATCCGCCTGCTGCCATGCTGTAAAAGATGGCTGAAATCGCGCCCTTAGGCGTGCGAGGCCATCCATTCGCGGGCCTGACGCTGGGCCTCGGCAATTTCCGCCGCAGACATCATGTCAGACAATTCCTTGCGCTGATCCTTGGCCTCTGAGGAGCCGCGAAGCGCCGCCAGATTGAACCACTTATGCGCTGTCACGAGATCAGGCTCCACGCCTTTTCCCACTGAGAAAATCAGCCCCAGATTATAAAGCGCTCCGCTAGTGCCCTTCTCGGCTGCCAGTTCAAACCGCTTCAGATCGTCAAGTTCCACACGAGCCATGAATTCCTCCTGCCATCGCTCTTAAACCTGCAAAGCCAGATATCCAGTTCTTGGACCCAAGCCAGCGATGCCCCCCGGCATCACGCGCACGACTTTGCGTACGCTTGCAGATCAAATCTGGCGTGCTCGTCTAAACAATGAGTTAAACGATTCAAATGCGATGAAAGAGTCGGTTCTTTTTGAGACTCAGGGGCGACTCAAAAGTCACACCCTGAGATCTCAACCGCAGAACTGCGCGTTTTCCAGCGACGTTCCGGCCTGCTGTCCAGGCGTGGAAATACAGGGAAAATCAGGTCAGGACTGTGCAGGAGGCACATTCATTCCCTTTTCAACTGCAGGTCGGGCAGCATTCGCTGCCAACCAGCGGCTACAGTTAGCCCCCTCGCCAACGATGTCGGCCTTGGCTTTGCTGATGATATCGAAGCCAACAGAAACCCAGGGGTAAATGGCCATATCCGCAATGGAATAGTCGCCTGCCACAAACTCGTTGTCCGCCAGCTGCTTGTCCAAAATACCGATAAGCCGCGCACTTTCGCTGAGATAGCGGTCAATGGCGTAAGGAATTTGCTCTGGCGCAGAATTCACGAAGTGGCTCGCCTGCCCCATCATCGGCCCAATGCCGCCCATCTGCCACATAAGCCATTCAAGCGCCTTTGCCCGCTTTGGACCTGAGGCCGGCAAAAACTGTCCGGTCTTTTCGGCCAAATAGATGAGAATGGCACCGGATTCAAAAACCGAGACTGGCCCGCCGTCACCCTTTTGATCGACAATCGCTGGAATGCGATTGTTCGGACTAATCTTGAGAAAGTCCGGCGCAAATTGTTCGTCATTACTGATGTCCACCGGATGCGTTGTGTACTCCAGACCGGTCTCTTCCAGCATGATGGAAACCTTGCGGCCATTGGGCGTTGTCCAGGTGTAAAAATCGATCATCGTGTCTCTCCCCGATATCTGTCGGCCTTTATAAAAAAGCCCCGCTGCTTTGTGCAGCGAGGCTCATATGGTTGCTGGGCGCACAGACTCAATGAGTCTTTATCAGCACCTCAATAAACTGATGGTGATGCACATCACCTTCGATGTTGGGGATGACCTTGTAGCGCCCCGGTTTGATGGCAAAACCAACCGCATCCTGACTATCATCAAACGTGGCAAGCTCCGCACCGCCAGCATCAAACAGCACAAAACCATAGTCGCCACCAATAACAGCAAATATCTCGCCGGGGGCATCAAGTGTCGTGACCGGGGCCTTGATCAATGGCCGAGGGCGTTCATGGTCATCATGCAGAGCCTTGATCTTTTCAATACCCGCCAGAGCAGGCCCACTGATGAACAGGGCCGCCATCACCAACAGTGCCAACTTGCGCATTGTCTACTCCCAAACAAAACCGCCGGATCAACCGGCCCTCTTGTCACAAGAGTAGCAGGTCATACCCGGCGGTCATATTTTTTGTGCAGAAGAAGGAGCCAGCCGTTAAAGGCCGAGCTTCTCCGCCAGAATCTTGTTTACAGCTGCTGGGTTTGCCTTTCCCTGGCTGGCCTTCATGACCTGACCGACAAACCAGCCCGCAAGCTTCGGTTTCTCTTTGACTTCAGCTACTTTGTCCGGGTTCTGAGCAATCACTTCATCAACAATGGCTTCAATGGCCCCTGTATCCGTGACCTGCTTGAGACCTTTTTCTTCAACAATCTTGCCCGGCGCATCGCCCGTCTCGAGCATGATTTCAAACACATCCTTGGCAATAC
The DNA here is from genome assembly GCF_040362765.1 of Pyruvatibacter sp. HU-CL02332. NCBI lineage: Bacteria > Pseudomonadati > Pseudomonadota > Alphaproteobacteria > Hyphomicrobiales > Parvibaculaceae > Pyruvatibacter > Pyruvatibacter sp. HU-CL02332. The sequence goes on along the minus strand of NZ_BAABWK010000002.1, from coordinate 76,395 downwards.
GCCCGGAGATCGTGTCATCGGAAATCAGATCAATGAGTTCACCAAGGTCATCAGCACTGATGGGCGAGTCTTCAATCTCCACGCCCAGCTTGTTGAGCGACCCAAAGAACTCACCAGTTACCCAATTGGCAACCAGACGTGCCTCACGCCCTTCAGCCACCTTCTCGAAGAAGTCCGAAGACGCCTTGTCACCGGCAAGGACGCCAGCGTCGTAAGGCTTCAGCCCAAACTGCTCAACAAAGCGGGCCTTCTTCTGATCCGGCATCTCCGGCAACGTTGCGCGGATGCCATCAATGAACTCATCTGTCAGCACCAGCGGCAAAAGATCGGGATCAGGGAAGTAGCGATAGTCATGTGCTTCTTCCTTGGAGCGCATGGAGCGGGTCTCACCGGAACGCGGGTCAAACAGCCGCGTTTCCTGCAGCACTTCGCCGCCGTCCTCTATGAGGTCAATCTGACGACCGACTTCATAGTCAACTGCCTGCCCTACAAACCGGAACGAGTTCACGTTCTTGATTTCGGCACGAGTACCAAGCGGCTCGCCGGGGCGGCGGACAGATACGTTGATGTCGCCACGCATGGAGCCCTGCTCCATATTGCCGTCGCACGTTCCCAGATAGCGCACGATGGTCCGCAGCTTCTTCAAGAAGGCCTGCGCCTCTTCGGCAGAACGCATGTCCGGCTTGGAGACAATTTCCATCAGGGCAACACCTGACCGGTTCAGGTCAACGAAAGACAAAGCAGGGTCCTGATCGTGAATGCTCTTGCCTGCGTCCTGCTCCAGATGCAGACGCTCAATCCCAACAGTCCGCTGGATGCCTTCAGCAAGATCGAGGATGACCTCGCCCTCACCAACAATTGGCAGCTCGAACTGTGAAATCTGGTAGCCCTGCGGCAGGTCCGGATAGAAGTAGTTCTTTCGCGCAAAGACAGAGCGCTTGTTGATTTCAGACCCAAGCCCCAGTCCCGTACGAACGGCCTGCTCCACGCAATACTCATTGAGTACCGGCAACATGCCCGGCATCGCCGCGTCCACGAGGCTCACCTGACTGTTGGGCTCAGCCCCAAACTCGGTCGCAGCTCCTGAGAACAGTTTAGAGTTTGACGCCACCTGCGCATGGCACTCGATGCCAATGATGACTTCCCAGGAGCCCGTTGCTCCTTCGACCAGCTTTGCTTCTGCTTCCGCCATTACGACCTCCACCACGGGCTGGGCTTGCCTGTAAAGCCCGCAGCCTGCTCAAGGGCGTAGCCGCCGCGCAGGACTGTTTCTTCATCAAATGCCTTGCCAATGAGCTGCAAGCCCAAAGGCAAACCGCTCGCCGACATGCCCGATGGCACAGATATGCCTGGCAACCCGGCAAGGCTGGCTGGGACCGTGAACACATCATTAAGATACATGCTCAACGGATCATCCGTCTTGGTGCCAATGCCAAAGGCCGGCTCCGGCGCCGTCGGTGTCAGGATTAGATCCACGTCTGAGAACGCTTCAGCAAAGTCCTGAGCAATCAGGGTCCGGACTTTCTGTGCCTGCAGATAATACGCATCGTAATAGCCAGCAGACAGCACATAGGTACCGATCAGAATGCGGCGCTTCACTTCCGCGCCGAAACCTTCAGCGCGGGTGTTCTCATACATGCCGGTAATGTCGTCACCCGGCACACGCAAGCCATAGCGAACGCCATCATACCGAGCCAGGTTTGACGATGCTTCCGCTGGCGCCACGATGTAGTAAGTCGGCAACGCGTATTTGGTGCGCTTAAGGCTGACAGTCTTCACCTCAGCACCCTGCGCCTTCAGCCATTCAATACCCTGCTGCCAGAGGTCTTCAATTTCCTTCGGCATGCCGTCGATGCGGTATTCATCCGGCACACCGACTGTCAGGCCTTTCACGCCTCCCTCAAGAGCCGCTTCATAGTCCGGCACCGGCGTATCAATGCTGGTGGAATCTTTGGGGTCATGCCCCGCCATCGCACCCAGCATGATGGCCGCATCCCGCACGGTCCGCGTCATCGGGCCTGCCTGATCCAGCGAAGAGGCAAACGCAATGGTGCCCCAGCGTGAGCAGCGTCCATAGGTTGGCTTCATGCCGACTGTGCCGGTCAATGCGGCTGGCTGACGGATCGATCCACCTGTATCCGTGCCGGTTGCGCCGGCACACAGGTTTGCGGCAACAGCCGCTGCAGACCCACCAGACGACCCACCAGGCACAAGACCAGCATCAGCACCATCAAGCGTCCAGGGATTGCGCACAGGCCCGTAGTAGGACGTCTCGTTTGACGAGCCCATGGCGAACTCGTCAAGATTGGTCTTGCCAAGCAGGACGGCGCCCTGCCCCCAGAGATTGGCGGTCACCGTGCTCTCATAGGGCGGGGTAAATCCATCGAGGATATGGCTGGCCGCAGTCGTAAGAACCCCTTCTGTGCAGAAAAGATCTTTGATGGCCAGCGGCACACCTTCAAGAGCACCAACCTCACCGGCCTTGCGACGGGCGTCAGATTCCTTGGCCATCTCAACGGCCTTGCCGGGCAACACCGTGATGAATGCATTCAGCGCCTTGGCGGCATCAATTGCTTCAAGGTAGGCGCTCGTCAGTTCTTCGGACGAACACTCTCCCTTGGCCAGCGCGTCACGCGCACCGGCAATATCAAGATCAGTGAGCTGGCTCATTCCACCACCTTAGGCACGGTAAAGTGCCCCTCACGTGCGTCAGGAGCATTGTGCAGCACAGCCGCTTCCTTCTGGCCGTCTGTAATGGCATCGGTCCGCAGGGGAGCTGTGATATCGGCAACGGACGTCATGGGCATGACCCCATCCGTATCCACTTCGCTGAGCTGCTCCACCCAATCCAGTATCTGGTTCAACTCACCCACCAGCGGGGGTACTTCTTCGTCCGTAATGGCAATCCGCGAGAGCATCGCGATCTTGCGGACGGTAGCCGCATCGACTGACATAAAACTTGGTTTCCAACTGCTTGTGATCCGGCCAATGCCACCCGAAAAAGGACGGCACACCGACTCACCTCAAGGGGTCCTGCAAAGGAGTAAGAGTGGCGCGGAACATAGCCGTAACGTACAAGACGCTTCAACCTTAAGCCGCAGCTGACTTTCTGACCTGAAAAGTGCCCCATTCCGTGATCACAGAAGATGCCGTCGAGTTTGCCGCAGCCCTGCCCCCCATAGGCGGCCTGTTGGGCCTTGATCTGGGCACCAAAACCATAGGCGTTGCCACAAGTGACCCGGATCGGCGGATCGCGTCCCCGGTAAAAACGCTCAAACGCGGCAAATTTACAGTTGGCCTGGCAGAACTTCGCGAACTCATCAACGAACGCCAGACTTCAGGCCTGGTCATGGGCCTTCCCATCAATATGGACGGCACGTCCGGTCCCCGTGCCCAGTCGAGCCGTACTTTCGGTAGAAATCTCTCAAGGGAGCTCGACCTGCCGGTTCTCCTCTGGGATGAACGCCTGTCTACAGCCGCGGTGGAAAGGGAGCTCATCAGTATCGACACCTCCCGCCGCCGCCGCGCTGAAGTCATCGACGCAATGGCTGCCAACTTCATTCTGCAAGGTGCCCTGGACCGGCTGCAGGGAATTTAAGTTGCGGCCCTGAGCGCGAAGACCGCCTGTGCGCGGGCGGCCAGTTTTCCATCCGGCCTCATGAAATCGATCTCCACATGCAAGAGACTTGAGGACTTGTTCGTGACGTTCCCGGTCAGGGTAAGCGGCCCTTTTGCAGTTGGACGATAATAATCCACATGCAGGCTGGCCGTCCGCATTACTTCCTCATCGCCAAGAACGGTCATCGCGGCAAACGTGGCCACCTGATCGGCCAGCACGCCGTAGTACCCGCCAAACAAGAATCCCTCGGCATTGAGAAAATCAGGCTCCAGCGCCCACACCTTGCGCACATGGCCGGGTTCCCAATGTTCCAAGCCGCCAAGCGAGAGCTTCTGGACCAGAAGAGGCAGATCGACGTCCCCGGACGTCAGGTAGGAAAGACGATCCCGCCAATGGGTGTCTGACGCATCGCTGGCATGACTCGTAGTCGGCATGGATTTCACCTATGACTGAAACTCAAGATGATCCAACATCGCCCCGAAAAGAGGGCCGAATTTAGGCTGCAGGCATCAATCGCCAACAGCTTCCAATAAAGGCCTCGGTGCGCCCATGATTGAAACCATTTACGCCCTCATCCCGGTCTTCCTGGTCATTGCGCTGGGTGCCTACGTCAAGCGCATCGGGTTTCCCGGCGAGGAATTCTGGGTACCGCTGGACAGGGTCACCTATTTCATTCTTTTCCCCGCCTTGCTTGTCCATTCCCTCGTGTCTGCGGACTTCTCCAACATTCCCGTGCCCAACATGGCCGCCGCATTGTTTGCGGGCCTGTTCACGATGTCCCTTATCCTGATTGCCCTGCGCCCCGTCATCTCAGGACCTATGGGCCAAAGTGGTCCGGCCTTCACCAGCATCTTTCAGGGCGCGACCCGCTGGAACAGCTTCGTCGGCCTTGCTGCAAGCTTTGCTCTTTTTGGCACCGAAGGCCTGGCGCTCGCAGCAGTCGGCATTGGCGTGCTCGTGCCCACCGTCAATGTGCTGTGTGTGTTCATTCTCATGCGCTATGCGGGCGATGATCCCGCAAGCTTCCGCCTTCTGGGCAAATTGCTCATCCGCAACCCGCTAGTCATTGCCTGTGCGGTCGGCATCTTTCTCAACGCGTCCGGCATCGGCCTTTGGGCCCCCCTGCTGAGCGGTGTTGATATTCTGGGGCGCGCGGCCCTGGCACTCGGGCTGCTGGCTGTCGGAGCGGGCCTCGATCTGTCTCAGCTATCCGCTCAACGTGTCCCCATCGCCTTCACAACCACCCTGCGCCTGATCGCAATGCCCCTGCTTATGGCTGGCTGGTGCTGGGTTTTTGGTGTGGATGGGGTGGCCCGTATGGTGGCCATCCTGTGCGGCGCTGTACCCGGCGCCACTGCATCCTATGTCCTGGCACGCCAGCTGGGCGGCGATGCACCGCTCATGGCCAGCCTCATTACTGCGTCCACGCTTGCCGCCATGGTAACTATGCCAGCAATGATCTGGTTGCTTGGCTGAAACACCTCAGAGCGATACTTGCAGTATCTCTCCGCAATATCTATAAACTCCGCTTTCGATGAACGCGCTCCCAGATCGAAACCAAGACCGCCCCGAGGCGACCTTTCCCCACCGTCATTTGCTGGGGATACAGGGCCTATCTTTTCAAGACATAAACACGCTTCTTGACCTGGCCGACGAGTATGTCGAGCAGAACCGTCAGGTCGACAAAAAGTCTTCGAGCCTGCGCGGTCGCACGCAAATCAATCTCTTCTTTGAGGCCTCGACCCGCACACAGAGTTCGTTTGAACTGGCCGGCAAGCGACTGGGCGCCGACGTCATGAACATGTCGGTCTCGACTTCCGCCATCAAAAAGGGCGAGTCACTGATCGATACGGCCATGACACTCAATGCCATGCGCCCTGATCTGCTGGTGGTGCGCCACCCGGACTCCGGTGCCGTGGCGCTGCTGTCTCAAAAGGTCGGCTGCGGCGTCGTGAATGCCGGTGACGGCACCCATGAACACCCGACCCAAGCGCTGCTCGATGCCCTGACCATCCGCCGACGACTTGGCCGCATCGAAGGTCTTCGCATCGCCATATGCGGCGACATACTTCACAGCCGCGTAGCCCGCTCCAACATTCATCTGCTGACGGCACTTGGTGCCAGCGTCCGGGTGATCGGACCGCCGACCCTCATGCCCGGCGGCATCGAGGCGCTGGGCGCAACCGCCTTCACATCCATGCGCGAAGGTCTTGAAGGGTGTGATGTGGTCATGATGCTCCGCATTCAAATGGAACGCATGACCGGATCTTTCATTCCCTCCACACGCGAATATTTCAGGCTCTACGGCCTCGACTACGAAAAACTCGCTTACGCCAAACCGGAGGCGCTGGTGATGCACCCCGGACCAATGAACCGCGGCGTGGAAATCGACAGTCTTGTTGCAGACGACGTAGACCGCAGTCTCATTCGTGAGCAGGTGGAAATGGGTGTCGCCGTTCGCATGGCCGTGCTCGACGCCCTCTCACGCCATTTGCCAAACCAGTAGTCCACAAAAACTCGGACCCGAAGCACCATATGTCCACTGCCTACATAAACGCGCGCCTGGTCGACCCAGCCTCCGGCCTTGATACCAAGGGTGCGGTGCTGGTTGAGAATGGGCACATTCTGGATTTCGGCAGCCACCTCTTCGCACAGGGGGCTCCGGCCGGCGTTGAGACAATTGATTGCGGTGGACATGTCCTGGCTCCCGGCCTCATCGACATGCGCGTCTTTACGGGTGAACCCGGCGAAGAGCATCGTGAGACGCTGGCAACAGCAAGCGGCGCCGCCGCGGCAGGTGGCGTCACAACCATGGTGGTGATGCCCAACACAAACCCTGTGGTGGATGATGCCGCCATCGTCGACTTTGTAATGCGCCGGGCCCGCGACACAGCCAGTGTCAACATCGAGATCATGGCCGCCCTGACCAAAGGTCTTGAAGGCTCGGAGATGACCGAGTTCGGCCTCCTCAAGGATGCCGGCGCCATTGCCTATACCGATGGCATCCGCCCGGTCATGGATGCGCAGCTGCTCAGACGCGCCCTCACCTATTCCAAACTGTTTGACGGTCTCATCGTTCAGCACGCCGAAGACCCATCCCTTGCCGCATCCGGCGTCATGAATGAAGGCGAGCTATCCACCCGACTTGGTCTTGCAAGCATCCCGGCAGAAGCTGAAACCATCATTGTGGAACGCGACCTGCGCCTCGTGGCACTGACCGGCGGGCGCTACCATGTGAGCCAGGTATCATGTGCTGAAACTGTCGATGTCATCCGCCAGGCCAAGGCAGAAGGCTTGCCTGTCACATGCGGTGTGAGTGCGGACCATCTGTCACTGAACGAAACAGACATTGGCGAGTATCGAACCTTCTTCAAACTCTCACCGCCGCTGCGCGACGAGAGCGATCGACAGGCGCTCCTTGCCGGTTTGATCGACGGCACCATTGATGTCGTTGTGTCAGGCCACAATCCGCAAGACACGGACGCCAAGCGTCGCCCGTTTGCCGAGGCTGCCTATGGCGCTGTAGGTCTTGAGACACTTCTGCCGGTTCTGCTGGAACGGGTACACAACGACGAGATTTCGCTGACGGATGCGCTGGCAACAATCACATCAAAGCCGGCAGACATCCTCGGGTTGCCATCAGGGCATCTGAAATCCGGCGCGGCTGCTGATATGGTATTGATCGATCTGGGCAAGCCCTGGGTTGTCGAGGCAGATGCGCTGAGATCAAAATCCAAGAACACTGCCCATGAAGATCGTCGCTTTCAGGGACGTGCGATGCGCACCATTGTTGCTGGCAAGAGCGTGTTCGAGGCTTAAACAAAAGAGCATGCACCCATCGCATGCCAAGGGAACCGTCTGATGCTTATTGATCCAATCTCCATAGAGTACTCAGCCCCCTACTACGCCATGGCGCTGGCCTTCGGTTATCTCCTCGGGTCCATTCCCTTCGGGCTGGTTTTCACCCGCATGGCCGGCCTCGGAGATATCCGGTCTGTTGGCTCGGGCAACATCGGCGCAACAAACGTTCTGCGCACCGGCAATCGCTGGGTGGCTGCAGCAACGCTTATTGCAGATGGTGCAAAGGGCGCAGTCGCTGTGCTCATCGCCCGCTACGTCGCAGGCGACACAATGGCGGTTCTGGCAGGTACTGCTGCCTTTGTAGGGCACATCTTCCCCGTCTGGCTTGGCTTCAAAGGGGGCAAAGGCGTTGCAACGTTCCTCGGCCTTACCCTCGCCCTCAGCTTCCCCATCGGGCTGGCAGCCTGCGCCACCTGGCTGGTCACAGCCGCTGTGACACGCATCTCTTCATTGTCCGCCCTGGTGGCGGCCGCATTGGCACCCGCATATTTCTGGTATGCGGACCATTGGCTGATCATCCCGTTCGCCGTCTTCTATGCCGTGCTGATTTTCATCCGACACAAGGACAACATCCAACGCATCCTTGCCGGAGAAGAGCCGCGTATCGGCGCCAAGAAGAAGACTGCAGAAGAGGCGTAACGCAACCATGAGCATCGGGGCACCTTGGCAAACGCCGCAGAGCACCCCCGAGCTCGTTGACTGGCTACGTTTAATCCGTTCACAGAATATTGGGCCGCATACGTTTTGGGGCCTGTTGTCCAAATATGGCAGCGCTGCAGAGGCACTCCGGGCCCTTCCCGAACTTGCCCGTCGCGGACGTCGGCGAACGGTAAAGCTCGCCACTGAGAGCGATGCCGCCCGTGAGCTGGAGCAAATTGACAAGTACGGTGCAAAGCCTGTCGCTATCGGCCAGTCCGGCTACCCACCCTTGTTGGCACAAGTTGAATCGCCCCCACCCTTTTTGACAGTCATGGGCGATGCGTCGATTGCATCCGCAAGAACAATTGGCATTGTCGGAGCGCGCAACGCATCTGCATCCGGCCGAAAGATGGCAGACCTCATGGCTCAGGGCCTTGGGCGGCATGGCGTGACCATCTCATCGGGTCTTGCCCGTGGGGTCGATACCTATGCGCATAAGGCCAGCCTCGAGACCGGGACCGTCGCGGTCACAGCCGGTGGCATCAATCGCATCTATCCAAAGGAAAACACCGACCTCTATCACCATATCGCGGAACTTGGCGCTGTGGTGTCCGAAATGCCGTTTGATGCAGAGCCCATAGCGCGGTTCTTTCCCCGTCGAAACCGGCTGATCTCAGGCATGTCTGCGGGGGTGGTTGTCATAGAAGCCGCGGCAAGATCTGGATCGCTGATCACCGCCCGCTTTGCCTTGGAACAAGGCCGCGAGGTCTTTGCTGTCCCTGGCTCGCCACTGGATCAGCGTGCACAGGGGACCAATGGGCTGCTGCGCAACGGCGCAACGCTTGTTCAAACCCCTGAGGATGTTCTGGAAGGCATAGAATCCCAGTTCAACGATCCAGCGGGTATGACGTTTCCATTTGCCTCGGCCACTTCGCACTCAGTGGAAGCAGCACCCGCATATGAAAGCAATGAACCCGAAAACAATCCTCAGGCCGTTACCGAAGCAATTTTGGAATTGCTGAGTCCAACGCCAATCCAGATCGACGATCTGGCACGGCTCAGCGGCATCCACATCGCGGCCGTCTCGGCTGCTGTTCTGGAGTTGGAGATAGGTGGACAGGCCACCCGTCATCCCGGAGGTGGCGTGTCAGCTGAATGACAGAAAGTCAGACTTAGCGGGCAGCCCGCTTCGCACGTGGGCTGGGTGCTGATTTGCCTTTTGAGTTTTTGCCTTCAGCAACACGGGACGCTTCGCTCCCTGCCATTTCCAGCAAATAGGCCAGGAACGTCAAATCCGTCTGACGCGCAGCAGAACTAAGACCAATCAACATATCAAACACATATGCTGCAGTTTGCTGCTGGTCGTCTCCGACACTGATTTCTGAGTTATCGTTCAAGGCTTCACCCGTTCTTTTTCTTAACCTTAATGGCTGTCTTCAGCCATCCACCCCCAGACCGTAGCCTACATATCCCACTACAACCTAGGGGTATAAGTAAGGCGGTCATACGACGTATGACAACACACGTTTAGCGTGCAATCAACGATACATTTCATTTTAATGACAGTTGCCAACGAACCTGCACCTATTTGGTGTCGAATTACCTAATTTAAAAACCAATCCCGGCGCCCATTTGACACCTCGCCACTTCCAACACCATGTTGTCGCGACGAATCGGAGCCCACTTTTTGAATAACGGTAGGGTCTCCCTCCCCAATACCGGCGCATCTGCGCCGACCCGAGTTTGAGGTTTGCGTGGTCAATAACGTCGTAATCGTAGAATCCCCGGCCAAGGCCAAGACCATCAACAAGTACCTGGGCAAGGACTTCACAGTCCTGGCTTCATACGGTCATGTGCGTGATCTACCGCCGAAAGACGGGTCCGTGGACCCGGAGCACGACTTCGATATGAAGTGGGAGGTCTCTCCCAGCTCAAAAAAGCAGATACGAGCCATCGAGACTGCCGTCAAAGGCGCCGACAAGCTGATTCTGGCGACTGACCCCGACCGCGAAGGCGAAGCTATCTCCTGGCATGTGCTTGATATGCTCAAGCAGAAGAAAGTGCTCAAGGACATGCCGGTGGAGCGCGTTGTCTTCAACGCCGTTACCAAGAAGTCGATCCTTGAAGCCATGGAAAATGGCCGCGAGCTCGATAATGACCTGGTCGAGGCTTACAAAGCCCGCCGTGCACTGGACTACCTGGTGGGCTTCAACCTGTCGCCGGTCCTGTGGCGCAAGCTGCCCGGCTCCCGATCTGCTGGCCGGGTACAATCCGTGGCACTACGTCTGATCGTGTCCCGCGAGATGGAAATCGATCAGTTTAAGCCGCAGGAATACTGGTCAATCGCCGCAGATATGACGAATGAAAGCGGTGAAGCGTTCAACGCGCGCCTGACCAACTTCAACGGCAAGAAGCTCGACAAATTCGATCTGGCCAACGAAACGCTGGCCCGCGAGGCCGAAGCCGCGGTCAAGAACTCACTTCTTACTGTTGCCTCTGTGGAAGCCAAGCCCGCCAAGCGGAATCCGCCGGCTCCCTTCACCACATCCACACTGCAACAAGAAGCGTCACGCAAACTCGGCTTCAACGCCTCGCGAACGATGCAGGTCGCCCAACGCCTTTACGAGGGTGAAGACATCGGTGGCGAGACGGTTGGTCTCATTACCTATATGCGAACCGATGGTGTGCAGATGACGCCAGAGGCCATTGACGATGCTCGCAATGCCATCACGGCTCAGTTTGGTGCCAACTACCTGCCCGACAGCCCGCGCATCTATCGCACCAAGGCAAAGAATGCGCAGGAAGCACACGAAGCAATCCGCCCAACGGACCTGTCGCGGACGCCCCAGGACATCCGCACATTCGTCAGTGACGAGCAGCTCAAGCTTTATGAGTTGATCTGGAAGCGCGCCATCGCCAGTCAGATGGAAAGCGCTGCCTTCCAGCGCACAACCGTGGAAATGACAAATGAAGACGGCTCCGTTGGCATGCGCGCCAATGGCTCGGTCCTCACCTTTGATGGCTTCCTGACCCTTTATCAGGAAGGCGTGGATGATTCAGAAGGCGACGAGGATGGCAACCGTCTGCCCAAATTGTCCGAAGGCGAAAAACCAAAGACGGTAGCCGTCAATGCCGACCAGCACTTTACCGAGCCCCCACCCCGCTTCACCGAAGCGTCTTTGGTGCGCCGGATGGAAGAACTCGGCATCGGTCGCCCATCAACATATGCGTCAACTCTCAGCACACTGAGGGATCGTGAATACGTGCACATGGACCGCAACCGGTTCATGCCTGAAGACAAGGGCCGCGTTGTTACAGCGTTCCTTGAAAAATTCTTCAATCGCTACGTCCAGTATGACTTTACGGCCGGCCTCGAAGAGCAGCTCGATTCAATCTCAGCCGGCGAGATGGATTGGCGCGACGTCCTGAAGGATTTCTGGCGAGATTTCATTGCCGCCGTGGACGACACGAAAGAGCTGCGCATCACCGAAGTGCTCGACACACTGAATGACGTGCTCGGCCATCACGTGTTCCCTGACAAGGGTGACGGCTCGGACCCTCGCCTCTGCCCAACCTGTGGTGCCGGCCAGCTGTCAATCAAGACCGGCCGGTTCGGTGCCTTCATCGGCTGTTCCAACTATCCCGAATGCAAGTTCACGCGGCCCATGGCCGGCGACAGCGCACAGGATGCAGCCGGGGGCGACAAGGAACTCGGCACTGACCCCGAAACCGGACTTGCAGTCACACTAAAGAGCGGCCGATTTGGTCCCTACATCCAGCTGGGTGAGAAAACCGAAGAGAATGAAAAGCCCAAGCGCTCGGGCATTCCCAAGGGCATGGACAAGGGCGACGTGGATTTCGACTATGCACTCAAGCTGCTGTCCCTGCCGCGCGACGTCGGCTTGCATCCTGAGTCCGGCAAGATGATTACTGCCGGTCTGGGCCGCTACGGCCCGTTTGTGCTGCACGACGGCAAATACGCCAATCTGGATAGCATCGAAGAAGTTTTCGACGTCGGCATCAACCGCGCCGTAGATGCGATTGCGCAGAAAGCCCAGCGTGGAGGTGGCCGCAATCAGGCAAAAGTCCTCAAGGATTTGGGCAAGCACCCTGATGATGACGGTCCCGTGCAGGTTCTCGATGGCCGCTATGGCGCTTACATCAAGCACGCCAAGATCAACGCCACGCTGCCCAAGAGCATCGACCTTGATGATCTGACACTTGAGCGTGCCGTCGAGCTTGTGGCTGAAAAAGCTGCCAAGTCCGGCAAGAAGAAACCCAAGGCAAAGTCGAAGGCAAAGACAAAAGCCAAGAGCAAGGCGAAAACCAAAACGAAGGCGAAGGCGAAGGCGAAGGCGAAGTCAAAAACCAAAGCCAAGGCGAAAACAAAGGCTAAAGCTAAAACCAAAGCCAAGGCCAAATCCGCGTCACCAAAGGCTGATGAAACAGCCGATACGTCGTCAGACGATTCCTAAGTGGCCAAAAAACCCAATAGCCCTCGCCCTCGGAAAAAACCTGCAAAACGCGGCAAAGCCAAAGCTGCGTCTGCCAACTTTTTGCCGACTAAGGACCAGGTCCTTGAGTTCATGGCGACCTATCAGGGCGTTCCGGGCAAACGCGAAATCGCTCGCGCCTTCCGCATTCAGGGTCCGCAGCGCGTAGCCCTGAAAGGTTTGTTGCGGCAGATGGAAGAAGAAGGCCTTCTTGAAAAGGCGTCCAACAAAAAGTTCACCCGCGTGGGCGAACTTCCGCCGGTTGGCGTAGTCGACATTGTGGACCGCGATGCCGATGGAGAGCTGATCGCCAAGCCTGCCAACTGGACGGCAGAAACAGACCCACCGACAATCGTTCTGGCACCTGCAGGTCACAAGGACCCTGGTAGTTTCGGCGTTGGTGACCGTGTCCTCGCCCGGCTCAACAAGGCAACTGAAGGCTTTGACTACGAAGCCCGTGTCATCAAGAAACTCGGGGATGGCGCCAAGACCGTCATCGGTGTCCTGCGCTCGGGTCCAGGCAAGGACTGGACCCTCGAACCAGTAGATAAACGCGAACGAAACGATTACCGGATTGCATCAAGCGATGTCGCCGATGCAAAGCCTGAAGATCTGGTTGAAGCAGAAGTTCTTTCAGGTCGCCAGTACCACCGGCACTCCGCAAAGGTCATCAAGTCACTTGGTCCCCTCGAGGGCACCCACGCCATCAGCCTCATTGCCGTGCATGAACAGGGTATTCCCGTAGACTTTGACCCGGCAGCACTTGCTGAAGCCGAAGCGGCAAAGCCTGCCAACGCCCGCGGGCGAACCGATCTTCGCGACATTCCTCTAATCACCATCGACCCGGCAGATGCGCGCGATCACGATGATGCGGTCTGGGCAACACCCAGCGAAGAACAGAACAACAAAGGCGGTTTCGAAGTTATCGTAGCCATTGCCGACGTCGCAGGTTACGTCCGCCCGGGCTCTGCACTGGACCGCGATGCTGAAAAGCGCGGCAACTCGGCCTACTTCCCTGACCGCGTCATTCCTATGTTGCCTGAACGCATTTCAAACAATCTGTGTTCGCTTGTTGAGGGTGAAGACCGCCCCTGCATCGCGGTTCGCATGGTGTTTGATAAGCATGGCAACAAGAAGAGCCATGAGTTCATGCGCGCCATCATGCGCTCAGCTGCCAAGCTGTCCTATCAGCAGGCCCAACGAGCGTATGACAGCCTGACATCAGATGTTGAATCTGATGTACCCGACGCACTGACACAAAACGTCATCGTGCCGCTCTATCAAGCCTATGAGGCGATCACACGCGCTCAGGAAAAACGAGCGCCCCTCGCGCTTGATTTGCCAGAACGAAAAATTGAAATGGGCCCCGATGGCCACATCGCGCAAATTCGCGACGTGGAGCGGCTCGACAGCATGCGCCTTATTGAGGCGTTCATGATTTCAGCGAACGTGTGCGCTGCCGAAACCCTTGAGAGCAAGAAGGCGCCGGTAGTGTATCGGATCCATGATGCACCCTCCCCTGAAAAGCTGACGGCGCTGGCGGAGTTTCTGCAGACACTGGATATGTCCATACCCCGTGGCGCAGTTATCAAGCCCGGCCATCTCAACCGTATTCTTGAAAGCGCCGCCGATACCGAAACCTCCGACATGGTCAGTGAAGTCGTGCTGCGATCCATGGCTCAAGCAGAATACAACCCTGAGAACCTTGGGCACTTCGGGTTGAACCTGCAACGCTATGCGCATTTCACATCACCCATTCGTCGGTATGCGGATCTGTTGGTCCACCGATCTCTCATTCGCGCACTCGGACTCACGCCCAACGTTGCAAAAGACGGGCTTACCGACGACGAGGAGAAGAACCTCGCGCAGATTGCCGAACATATTTCGTCGACTGAGCGGCGCGCCATGGCAGCCGAACGCGCAAGCAAGGACCGCTATCTTGCTCAATTCCTGTCCAATCGCATCGGTGCCGAGTTTGAAGGTCGCATCTCAGGCGTCACCCGATTTGGATTATTCGTTCGACTGAACGAAACCGGCGCTGACGGCCTGGTACTCATCTCATCCTTGAATGGCGACTACTATCATCATTCAGAGAGCCTTCACGCCCTCATCGGCGAGCGCACAGGCATGATGTTCCGCCTTGGCGACGACGTTACTGTGCGCCTCGAAGAAGTAGCGCCGCTGAAAGGCGGTATGCGCTTTGAGATGATTGCCGGCGGCCGCAAGGCAGACCCATCCGAGCAGAAGCACGCGCGCAAGGATCGCCAGAACGCACGCTCGCAGGCAGGCGGAAAACATGGACGGGCAAACCCCTCCAGACGCCCAAAACTGCCTCGCTCAGGCAAAAAGAAATCCTCCTCCCGCCGCAAGTGACCTGCGACCGTTTGGCAGGCTGTGCGGCAATCGGACACCTTGAGACCCAAGACCCTACAGATCATTTTGTCTTTCATGACAGTGGAAACAACAGCCCCGATTGCATCGCCTGGTACCGACCCCACCCTGGTCACACCAGTAACGTCTGTAGGCCAGACAGCACGTCCCGTTTGGCCGGCGATGATGAAAGGCCTGAAGCACAGATGCCCGAAATGCGGCAAAGGTGCTCTTTTTGGCGCTTATCTGAAGGTTGTTGATTCTTGTGACAGCTGCGGACAGGAATTGCACCACCATCGTGCAGACGACGCGCCACCCTATTTCACTATTTTTGTATCCGGCCATATCATCATTCCACTGATGATCGTGGTGGAACGAATCTGGGAGCCCGCCTTGTGGATTCACATGGCGGTATGGTTGCCGGTAACGCTGATCATGTGCATGGCCCTGCTCCCGCCCATTAAAGGCGCTCTGGTCGGCCTGCAGTGGGCTTTTCGCATGCACGGCTTTGAATATGACGAAGAGCCAGCTGATGCCTCAGGGGCCCGCACAGGCATTAGCTGATTTCAAGTCCTAGACAGACCTGACAATGCGAGGCATCGTCCCTCGCCATGACAAAAAATCAAAAGACAGCAAAATCGACCAAACAGGTCCCATCCAAAAAAGGTGGCCCCTTCGATCCGGCCTATATGCGGCCCAGCGAGTATCGCGAGGAAAAGACACCGGCCGTACGTCCCAAAGATGCAGCCACATTGATCCTTGTGCGCCATGACGACAACGCACCGCGCATTCTTATGGGAAAACGTGCCGCCAGCCACAAGTTCATGCCGAACAAATATGTGTTCCCAGGTGGACGTGTGGACATTGCCGACAGCCGTATCAAACCAGCCAGGGACCTGACCCGTACTGTTCAGCGGCAGCTGATGGACCGCATGCGCGGCACCCCATCACTCGCCCGCGCCCGCTCTTACGCCCTGGCGGCAGTGCGCGAGACCTTCGAGGAAACCGGCCTTGTGGTAGGCGCCCCGAATACAGGCGCCGCTCCCAAGTCTCGCCACGCAGACTGGCACGCTTACTTCCAGCAGGGCGCCCTGCCCGACCTTTCAAAGTTCGACATGATCGCCCGCGCCATTACACCGCCCTATCGCAACCGCCGGTTTGATACCCGCTTCTTAATGGGCGATGCCTCGACCATTCTCAGCGACATGCACGACACCGCCGGAGCATCCGGAGAATTGCTCGACCTGCATTGGCTAACTGTTGACGAGGCCCGTGACGTAGACCTTCCCAACATCACCCGCATGGTGATTGCCGAGATTGAATCTCGCCTTCAGGCGCCAAAGGATGCAGCCAAACGCCCTGTGCCGTTTGTCTACTTTCGCGGCGCCAAACCAATTCAGGACAAGATCAAAGTATGAGTGCCGTTAAGCCCCGGGATGCCGCCAGTCTTGTCCTGCTGCGCGATGCATCCGATGGTCCCGAAGTCCTTATGGGTCGTCGCCATTCACGCCATGCCTTTATTCCAGACGCATTCGTCTTTCCCGGCGGGAAACTCGACGCCGACGACAAACGCGTGACGACCGCGCAATCCGCATCAAGCAAGGCATCACCAGCCAAACAGGCGCTGGAAGCGGCTGCCATTCGCGAGACCTTTGAGGAGACCGGCCTCCTACTCGCCTGCCCCGGAGACATCGGCGCACCCGTTGAAGGCACATGGGGACAGTTCCGCGATCAGGGCCTTGTTCCTGATGCAAAGAAGCTTCGGCTCCTTGCTCGGGCCATTACGCCGGCAGAAAGCCCCATTCGGTTTCACGCCAGGTTCTTCACCGCGCACAACGCCAGTGTCTCAGGTGAACTCAAAGGGTCTGGCGAGTTGTTGGATCTCGACTGGTATCCACTGAACCACGCCAAGACGCTTCCCATCATCGACGTCACTGAATTCGTCCTGAAGGAAGTCTCCGAACGCGCGCAAAAAAACAGCCTCGAAGGACCGGTCGCATTCTGGCGTTACCGCTCTGGCACCCCCATCCTGTCATACGAGGGCTGATCATTGACGGACGTGCAGACCGGCTCAAGCGCCACCCACAACCTGACAGACGATGAACGCAGACGGTCCATCCTGGCCGCCCTTGGCTGCATCGGCGCTGTGGGTATCGGCCTAGGCGCTACGCTGCCGCTGCTTGCCCTGCGCATGGATTCCATGGGTGCAACAGCCACCATGATCGGCCTCAACACCGCCATGGTGGGTCTCTCGCATCTCATTTTTACGCCGCTCGTGCCGCGCATCCTTCGGCACATCAACATGATGCCCTTCCTGCTGATATGCGCCGTCGCAGCATCCATCGGAATAATGGGCTATGTGGCCTTTCCCAATATCTGGGTCTGGTTCCCTTTGCGCTTCCTCACCTCTGCATCACTGGCGGGGCTCTTCATCGTCAGCGAGATCTGGATCAACCAGATTGCGGAGGACAGAACCAGAGGCCGCATCATTGGCCTCTACGCGACCGTTTTCGCCGGGTCGTTCGCCTTGGGACCTGTCATCCTGCTCGCGGTCGGCACGGATGGCTCCCTTCCCTTCATGATCACCGCTGGCATGACACTCGTCGCCATTCTGCCCCTGCAGCTGGCCCGCGGCCTGATGCCCAACATTCACGAGAAGCCGTCTCAGAGCTTCATGTCCTTCATCCTGGTGGCGCCGGCGGCCACTTTTGCTGCGTTAGCCTATGGCGCCATCGAAACGCAGGTTTTCAACCTGCTGCCGGTCTATTCAATTCGCACCGGCGCGACAGAGACCGTGGCTGCCCTCGTGCTCAGCATCTTCGCGGCAGGCAATGTAGCGATGCAGGTGCCGATCGGTTACCTGGCAGACAGATTTGATCGTCGCCATGTTCTGGCCGGGTGCGCCGCAGTCGGCGTGGCTGGCCCCATGCTGCTGCCTCTTGCCGCCGGACAGCCCTGGGTCCTCTACCCCATCCTGTTCATCTATGGCGGCGTGGTGGTTGGCATGTACACGGTAGGGCTAGCCCTTCTGGGACAGCGGTTCACCGGCGCGGACCTTGCCGCGGCCAATGCAGCCTTCGTGGTCATGTACTCCCTTGGCGCTCTTGTCGGCCCTATCGCGGGAGGGACTGCCATGGATATCAACGACCCCAACGGCCTTACCATCTCACTGGCCACAATCGCGGGATTCGGCCTTGTTCTGACACTCTGGCGACGCCGTACGGCAGGCCCGGCATTACCGCCAGATGCCCGCGATACATAAGGTTTTCGTCCATTCGCAGCGCAACAAACTTGACACCAGCAGCATGATCAGTAGGTTGCGCGCTTCGCCTGCCTCTTTGGAGGATTTCGGGCCCCACAATTCTTCTGCAGGACCTGGCCAATGGCTAAGCCAACAACGATCAAGATCAAGCTTCAGAGCACCGCGGACACTGGCTACTTCTACGTTGCCAAAAAGAACGCGCGCACCATGACCGAGAAGATGGTCGTGAAAAAATATGACCCCGTCGTGCGCAAGCACGTCGAGTTCAAGGAAGCAAAAATCAAGTAGCCTGAAGCGCTGGATATCTCACCAGCGGTCGGAGACTGGAACGAATACAAAAACGCCGTCGCGAGAAATCGCGGCGGCGTTTTTGTCGTTAAAAATCAAATACTTGAAGACAGTTCCTAAGAAACCGGGCGGCCGGGGTCGGTCAAAGACCTGTCCCCGGCCGGTAAGTCCACCGCAAGTGCCGGACCAGATGCGGCTGGTGCCCGGCGAATGCCACGGTGACGAGCGTTAAAGCCGATAGTGCATTTTTCCGGGCCCAAAAGAGGCCTATTCAACCCCGGAAACCTGCGGTCCACCTGCTTTCCTGCTTCATGTGATCTGGCGATGCGGCAGCCTGATCGAAACAGGAGCTCGTAACGGCGATCCCCTCACTAAAAAGGCAACGCCCCCCGTTTTCAGCAGCCATTTGCCAGACTGAATATCAGAAAACTGATCCCCGTCCGGCACCGGTCCCGCAAATCCCCACTCGCAGTCCCAAGGCGCTATTGCCAGCATCTCCCCCAAAAAGACACCAGCACCAAAAACCTATCAGCCGTCCGAGAACTGGCAAGTATTTAATGGATACTTCGGAACGAAAACTGCAAAAGTATTATGACGTTAACCATCTTTCTTCATGCAAACGCGTTGTTATCCACATTCTTTCCACACATAGGTGTGCGGAGTTGTTGAGATGCATCTGCTGCAAAAGCAAATGCATCACTTGATGGATTGATCTGAAAAAATATCCGGCCGATTAGGCAGCTTCGGAAACGACCCGGTTGCGACCTTCGCGCTTCGCGCGATACAGCGCCTGATCAGCCCGCTTGAGGAACTGGTCCACACTTTCGGTGGGGCTCTGAAGTGACGTCACGCCGATGGAGGCTGTGATGTCGAGTGCCCCTACACCGCCGCCCACATTGAACGATTCGTCCGCGATGCCCTTGCGCAGCCGTTCTGCCACCGTATTCGCAAAAGCCACGTCCGTATCAGGCATCACGACCACGAATTCTTCCCCGCCATACCGGCAAGCCAGGTCGATTCCGCGCACATTGCGCGCCAGACGTTCACCGAACTCCCGCAGAACATCATCGCCCACATCATGGCCATGGGTATCGTTCACGGCCTTGAAGAAGTCGATATCGACGATCAGCAATGAAATTGCCTTACCCCGGTCAGCCGCCCGCTGCACAAGCGTGCTCAGATGGCTTTCCATGTAGCGACGGTTGTACAGGTTCGTCAGCGGGTCCGTAATGGCCATTTCCAGGCTCAACTGCAGGTTCTGCCGCAGCACATCCTGATACCGCTTACGCTTGAGCTGCGTGCGGACACGGGCCGTCAGTTCGTTGCGATCCACCGGACGCATCAGATAGTCGTTCACACCCATATCGAGTGCGCGCACCAGCCGCGTCGTGTCGCCATTCTCAACGATGGCCAGAATTGGAGTATTTCGCGTGCGCTCTTCAGATCGCAAATGCGAGCAGAAACGAAGCCCATCCGAGCGCTCAAGAGACAGACTGACCACCACAAGGTCATAATCTTCACCGCTTACGCGAACCAATGCCTCACGGGCATCGCTCTCTATCGTGACACGGTTTTGCTCACGTAGGCTCTCTGCAATACGGCGTGCAGATGTCTCACGGTCCTCAACCACCAGAACACGCCCCATGGCGGCGTCAGCTCTGTGCAGAGCTTCGGCTTCATCCATAAGACCCAGCTGGTTGCTGGTCGTCTCGCGCATACGTAGCTCGTCCGTCATGAGCTTGAGCCGTACCAGGCTGCGCACCCGCGCCATCAGCGCGATGTCATCGACTGGTTTTGTCAGAAAATCGTCAGCGCCAGCCTCAAGCCCTGTCACGCGATCAGCAGGCTGATCAAGCGCCGTCACCATGATGACGGGAACATGCTGAGTTTCCGGCATGGATTTAAGACGGCGGCAGACTTCAAAGCCGTCCATCTCAGGCATCATAACGTCAAGAAGAATGATATCGGGTTTTTCAGTTGTCGCAGCTTCAAGCGCTTCACGACCGTTGAATGCCGTTGAAACGTCAAAATACTCAGCAGTCAGTTTTGCTTCGAGCAGTTTGACATTCGCAGGGATGTCATCAACCACCAGGACACGTGCCGTCATCAGTTACTCTCCCGGTTACCGTGCCCTAGTTGAGGAACCGCTGAACGGTCTCCATGAACTGCGCAACCGAAATCGGTTTGGCAATGTACGCTTCGCAGCCACCCTGGCGGATCTTTTCCTCGTCACCCTTCATAGCAAAGGCCGTAACCGCCACCACGGGGATCTGCTTGAGGGTGTCGTCTTCCTTGAGCCACTTGGTGACCTCAAGGCCCGACACTTCCGGCAGCTGAATATCCATCAAGATGAGATCAGGGCGTTCGGAGCGCGCAATCTCCAGCGCTTCCATGCCGTCTCGTGTCTGAAGGGTTTCATACCCATGGGCGTCAAGCAGATCATGAAACAGCTTCATGTTCAGCTCATTGTCCTCGACGATCAAAACGCGCTTCGACATTCTGGTCTCTCCTGGTGCCTTAACAGGCAAAATCTCTGATTTCGGAGAATTGGCCCACCCGGATTGGCGACACTCTTCCCCTTCAACTTTGCCGACTGTGGGCTAAAAGGTTTAAGGCACTGTTTAAGCAGGCAGGTTTCACCGAGAGAATCAGGCCTAAAAACAAGGGAAAACGGCGTTTTGAATAGTGAAGATGCACAGATTTTGGCCCTCCACGCGTTGACGTTCCTTTTGGAAGATTCCCAGCGCATTGAAGGGTTTCTGCGGATGACGGGGATCGAGCCCCATGATTTGAGGGAAATGGTGGCCGAGAAACACGGACAGGCGGCAATTCTGGATTATCTATTGGGTAACGAAACGCTCCTGCTCGCCTTTACCGCCGAAGAAGGTTGCCACGATCAGGACCCCGCCCTTGCCCGCAAGGCCCTTGGAGGCCGCGCCATGACCCAAGACTGGACGTCTGCATGACCGAACACGCCACACTCGACCCGTTTGTCACAGAACAGATCGCAGCCCTATCCTTGAGCAAGGACCGTCCCTTGATCGTGACCGACGCTGACGAGGTCCTGTTCCAGTTCATGGCAGGGCTTGAGAGCTATCTGGATAGGCAGGGCTACGAGATTTCCCTCAAGAGTTTTGCCATCACCGGCAACGTGAAGCACCGTGAAACCGGCGTCGTCGTGGAGCCCGCTGACATGAAGCAGCTCCTTGGCGGCTTCTTCGAAGAAGAAACCCATCGGCTTGCCCCTGTTTCAGGCGCGGCCGATGCCCTGGCTCGACTGTCAGACGAAGCCGACATTGTTGTTCTGTCAAACGTTCCCTTTGCCCAGCGCGATGCCCGCGCCAGGTCGCTTGAAGACAGCGGTATGCCCTATCCGCTTGTGGCCAACAGCGGCCTGAAGGGCCCTGCCATGTCGTCACTCGCAAGTCTTGGTGGACGACCGATCTTCTTCCTGGACGACATTCCCCACAATCTCCAGTCCGTGCATGAGGCGGTCAATGACGTCCAGCTTGTACATTTCGTGGCGGACCCTCGCCTTCGCAAGCTGGTGCCCTCGCCAAAAGCCGACCACATAAGCTCTGGCGACTGGGAGCATACGGCCAGCCACATCAGTGATCGCATCCGCGCGCATGTAGCTGCCTAAGGCGACACCCATGCGCATTGGCATTGATCTTGGTGGCACAAAGACCGAAGCCCTGCTTATGGCGCCAGATGGAAGCGATGTCCTGCGACTGCGCGTCCCAACGCCCGCCAAGGACTATGCAGCCAATCTCGACATGCTCGCGTCACTGGTCGCCCAACTCGACGACAAAGCCGGTCGTCCCTGTTCTGTCGGCATTGGCATGCCCGGGGCCATGTCACTTCAAACCGGCCTCATAAAAAACGCCAATTCGACCTGGCTCATCGGTCACCCCCTCCTCGCCGACCTTGAACAGCGCATCGGCCCACGGGTGCGGCTCGCCAACGATGCTGATTGTTTTGCGTTGTCTGAAGCAAGCGACGGTGCCGGTGCCGACCATCACACAGTGTTCGGCGTAATCCTGGGAACCGGCGTCGGCGGCGGCCTTGTTGTGGATGGCAAACTGGTCTCCGGCCCAAACTCCATCACAGGCGAATGGGGACATACCCCACTGGCATGGATGAGCGACGCGGAACACCCGGGCCCGGCCTGCTACTGTGGGAAGCATGGGTGTGTCGAAGCATGGTGCTCCGGCCCGGCATTGGCTGCCGACCATATGCGTATGACACAGATGTCCCTGTCGCCGGAAAAGATCGTCGCGGAAGCCATCGCAGGAGACACCGATGCTCAGTCCACGCTGGACAGGCACGCAGACCGTCTAGCGCGCGCGCTATCGACCGTGATTAACATCATTGACCCTCACGCAATCGTTCTGGGTGGCGGCCTAAGCGAGCTTGAGCATCTCTACGGCGCGGTTGCAGCACGTCTGCCACACCACGTGTTCTCCGATACCGTTGTCACACCAATCCTGAAGAACCATCACGGCGCCTCAAGCGGCATTCGCGGTGCTGCGTGGCTTTGGCCAGCTGATGCTGCAATTGAGGCGCGCTAGTGCCCGCCCTGTGCAGAGACTGCTACGCACCCAACAGTGACGACGCTCGCCGCTGCGCATCGTGCGGCAAGCCACGTTTGGCCAGACATGACGAACTGCTTGATCTGACAATCGCCCACATTGACTGTGATGCGTTTTATGCAGCGATTGAAAAACGCGACAATCCCGAGTTGCGAGACAAGCCACTCATCATTGGTGGTGGTCGCCGTGGCGTAGTTTCGACGGCCTGCTACATCGCACGCACCTATGGCGTCGGTTCTGCCATGCCTATGTTCAAGGCCCTCAAGGCCTGCCCCCACGCGACGGTTGTCAAACCCCAGATGGACAAGTACGCAGCCGCAGGCAAAGAAGTGCGGGCACTTATGCGCGACGTCACGCCGATGGTCGAACCCATTTCAATTGATGAAGCCTTCCTCGACCTCACGGGCACGGAGCGCCTGCACCGCATGAGTGCGGCGGAAACGCTCATGCGCCTTGCGCAGCGTATCGAAGACGAAATCGGCATCACTGTTTCGGTCGGGCTGAGCCACAACAAATTTCTGGCCAAACTGTCATCGGACTTTGACAAGCCTCGCGGGTTCTCAATTATCGGTCGCGAAGAAACCATGAGCACCCTTGCCGCTTTGCCGGTCGGCAAGATTTGGGGCGTCGGCAAAGCCATGCGCCGCAAACTGGAAGCAAATGGCATCACCATGATTGCCGACCTCCAACGAGCTGACGAGCGCGACCTCATGGCCACCTATGGGCAACTGGGCCTGCGCCTCGCCCGGCTATCGAGGGGCGACGACACGCGTACCGTCAAACCTGTCCGCGAGACGAAAAGCGTCAGTGCTGAAACCACCTTCAACGAAGACATTGCATCCTACGATGACCTTGAGCGCATTCTCTGGCGTCTCAGCGACAAGGTCGCTGGGCGCTGCAAGGCATCAGACCTTGCCGGCCATACGGTGGCTTTGAAGCTCAAGTCAGCTGAGTTCAAGACCAAAACCCGCAATCTGACACTCAGTGATCCAACGCAATTGGCAGATGTCATCTATCGAGCCGGACAGAAACTTTTGAAACCCGAGGCAGATGGTACTGCCTATCGCCTTATTGGTATTGGCGTTGCCAATCTTGTAACCGCCACAGGCGGCACGCAGATGGCTGACCTACTCGACCCAGAGGCAAACAGACGTGCAGCTGCTGAACGCGCCGTGGACAAAGTGCGAGAAAAGTTCGGTAAGAAGATCATTGATCGCGGACGCGGCATAAAGCCCGACTAGAAGCGGTGCCTCAGCACTCAGGCTGCGGCAGCATATCCAGCGCCACAAGATCAGCGCCGATTGTCAGATCCCCGTAGTCCATAATCAGCCCCGTCGAGACCCCATTCTCATAAAAACGAAAGGAGACCTCATAGTCCGGCAAACCAGTCACATCATTTGGATCAAAATAGCTGACCTGAACCGGCCAGTAGCCAAGTGAAGAAAGGCTTTCGCCCGGCTCTGCCTCATCAGCCTTGGGTGCCCCGGAACCCGCCTTGCCAATGATCGTTGTCGTATCAAAATGATGTTCCGTGTCCGACCCATCAAAGACCGGCGCCGAATGCACTTTCTTGCCGGCTTCAGCAGACGCCATCAGCGCCTTGATCTGCTCGGTGGGAAATACAATCGCGGACGGCAACGGAATGTCACGATTCTCAGGCTTGGAAAGCCTGACCTGCCCACCACCATCAAGCCGTTCTGCGGACCCTTCGATCTCCTCAACCGGCGTTCCATTCATGAGGTGAGTCATGGAAAATGTGAACTCATCACCATCCCCGGACTCCCAGGATGTAACCCGAAAGTCGCTGACAAAGTCGTTGCCCTGCTTGCTTCCCATCCGGTTGACGATCCGCTGGCTGGTTATGAAACCATCACAGGATGAGCCCTGCCATTCGAGCACCAATCGGCCGCTCACAGAGGCAATATCAGACCCACCCTCACTGCCTAACATTTTCATCGAATAGACGGCACGGTGAGGCGCAAGATTACCCGCAGCCGCATTTTGAGCCGGGATCAAAAAAAATATTCCGGCCAATGCAGAGGCAAGAGCTGTGTTGGTTGATTTCTTGAACATTTCGGTAACCTAACGCGTGTGCGGGCAAAAACCTAACCCGGCAAGAAGTGCCGCCTTGCCGGGTAATCACGCAACTCTTGCCACCCAATGTGGTGAATCTATGGACCCAAAAAATGAGGAAATGCCTGACAATTTTGATTAACATGAACAGGCATGCAGCTTGCTCCTGTAGCCCCAACACCTAAAGATACCTGTCATCGATGGGGTATCGGTTGGCGCAGTGAACAGGAGTACACAAGCGATGTATCACGCATTCACACCATCAGATGGCGTAGTGCCCATTCCAGGCATGAAGCCTGCTGAAGAGACAGGCAGTCTCCTCAGCCGCGTTAGCAAGCCTGCGCTTCACATGACCCGCGAGACGCGCGAGCTCATCGAACGTGCGTTGAACTATGCAGCTGAGGCCCAGCGCACCATCACCGAGCAGCAATCACGCATCGAGCAGCTTGAAACTCTGTCCATGACAGATGAACTCACCGGCCTGCTCAATCGCCGCGGCTTCAAGGATGCCATCACACGCGCCCTCGGAAATGCCAGACGGCATGAAGAGCAAGGGTTGCTGGTCGCCATCGACCTTGATGGTTTCAAACCGATCAATGACACCATGGGCCATGCAGCCGGCGACGCCATGCTCAAACACGTCGCTGATTTTCTCAAAGCGCGCGTCCGCAATACAGATTATCTCGCCCGTACCGGCGGAGATGAATTCGCAATCCTGATGGTCAATGGTGATCTTGCACCTGCCAGACATCGCGCCGTCGAGTTGAAGGCAGAACTCAATCGCGCAACGGCCATGATCAGCAACCAGCGCATTCCCATGAATGCCAGCTTTGGCATTGCGCCATATGACAGCGACGCCTCTGCCGAGCAGATTATGCACATGGCTGATGTTGCGATGTATCACGACAAACGCCGCCGCTCACCACAGCCGACGCGATTGCGCTCTTTCCAGGCGGCTGAGTAGCACCGGTTACTCTTGAACCGGGTCACCTTCCGGTTGCTGTTGCGTGATGCAGTGGATCACCCCGCCGCCACGCGCAATGTCAAACGAGGGCACCTGCACACATTCGCGCCCGGGAAAGGCTGCACCAATAATGCTGGCAGCCTCATCATCCGCCTCGTCACCAAAGGCCGGAACAATGACAGCGCCGTTGGCTATGTAGAAGTTGATGTATGACAGGGGCATCATCCGTCCGTCATCATGCTGCGCCTGCTGTGGTTGAGGCACCGCGATTACTTCCAGTTCCCGGCCTCCGGCATCTTTCATCTCGCCAAGTCGCTGCAGATTGTCCTGCATAGCGGCATGATTAGGCTCACCGGGTTTGGGCATGTTGAGAAGCACACGTCCACGTCCAGCGAAACAAGCCACCATGTCCACATGGCCATCCGTTTCGTCACCCTCCAGGCCGTCGCCAAGCCACAAGACACGACGCACACCCAGATACATCGCCAGCATCTCGGCAATCTCACGCGGCTGGAGCTCCGGGTTACGGTTGGCGTTCAACAGGCATTGCTCGGTCGTAAGCAAAGTGCCGTAGCCATCAACGCTGAAGCTGCCACCCTCCATCACCACCGGTGCCCGATAGTTCTTCATGCCGAGTCGGGACAAAACCTCGCCGCCCACCCGCGCATCACGTTCCACATGCCCGTACTTGGCACCCCAGCCATTGAACTGCCAATGGACGCCCGCCACACCTCGAGCCGGATCCTTCACAAAGGTGGGGCCAGTGTCCCGCGCCCAGCTGTCGTCTGTTTCCAACGCCACGACTTCAACGCCCGCCCCACACGCAAACCGCGCTTCTGCCGCATCATCGGGATGCACAATCATCGTGACCGGCTCAAATTGGGAAATCGTCCGTGCGACATGGGCATAGGCCACAATGGCCTGCGGCATGTAGGGCCCCCACAGGTCGCCCCTGCGCGGCCACTGCATCCAGCAACGTGCATGCGGCTCCCACTCCGCAGGCATGAACATGCCATGGGCGACAGGTGAATTTGCAAAGGGGTCAGTCATGGAATCTCGCCAATTGTTCTTCGGCGCGCACTTTAACCATTTGCACGGGCATGCCAAAAAGGGTGGCAAACAAAGACATCACGGGAGACAGACACATGGTCGGCAAGATTGAGAAAAGGCTGAGCGAACTTGGAATCGAACTGCCAGATCCAGCTGCGCCAGCCGCCAACTACGTACCATTCGTGGTGACGGGAAGTCTCGTCTTCATTTCCGGTCAGGTACCAGTGGATGCGACCGGACTGCCCTATCGCGGCAAGGTCGGTGACGATGTAAGTCAGGACGATGCGGTCAAGGCGGCGCGCCTGTGCGGCATCAACATACTCGCGGCCCTGCGCCAGGCATGTGACGGCGACCTTGATCGCGTAACCCGTTGCGTAAAACTTGGTGGCTTCGTGAATGGAACCCCCGACTTTGATCAACACCCCGCGGTAATCAACGGCTGCTCCGATTTGATGGTCGATGTATTTGGCGACGCCGGAAAGCACGCGCGGTTTGCCCTGGGGGCAAGCAACCTCCCCTTCAGCGTCGCGGTTGAAATCGACGCCGTGTTTGAGATCACCTGATATGGCACGCGATCTTTCCTGGCTCACATCAACCCCGGTCGCCCATCGCGGGCTACATGGCCTTGAAGACGGTGTGGTCGAAAATCTGCCAAAGGCATTTCAAGCCGCCATTGACAGTCAGTATGCAATTGAATGCGACCTGCAGCTGTCAGCAGACGGAGAGGCAATGGTGTTTCACGATGCCACCCTCGACCGGTTGACCGAAGAAACCGGTGCAGTGTTCAAGCGCACATCGGCTGAACTGAAAACCATCTCCTTCAAAGCATCGTCTGATCGCATGCAGACCCTGGGTGAGTTTCTCGACCAGGTCAGCGGCAAGGTCGTGCCGGTGATCGAGCTGAAGATCAGAACAGGACATGAAGGCCCACTGGAAAAACGAACTGCCGAGGTTCTTGCAAGCTATCGCGACCGCGCAGCAGTCATGTCATTCAATCCGCGTTCCATGGGATGGTTCGCTGCCAATGCACCGGACATCACGCGGGGACAATTGTCCTATGGCTACTCAAGCGGCCCGGCCCTGCAAATGCCTGCGGCCCAAAGATTTGCCCTGCGCCACATGCTCTACAACGTGCAAAGCCGCCCGCATTTCATCGGCTTTGACATCAATGCATTGCCACAATGGTCTGTTGCCCTGCGACGTCGTCTGGGCCTGCCTGTCCTGACCTGGACTGTCCGCACAGACGCCCATCGGGATACGGCAGCAGTTCATGCGGACCAGATCATCTTTGAAACTTTCCGCCCGTGAGTACCGCCCTACTTTCATTTACATACCTAGGGCAGTTAGACTGAGGTCACATGGGCGACGCCGAAAAAATCATTGCACGCGCAGCGGAAAGCATGAGCAGCATCGATGCTGCTCAGTGGGACGCGTGCGCAAATCCCGGCGGCGATGTTCCGTACAATCCGTTTCTCTCACACGCATTCCTGAAAGCTCTGGAAGAGTCCGGGTCCGCAACAGCCCAAACCGGCTGGAAGCCGTATCACGTGCTGGTGGAGGA
Organism: Pyruvatibacter sp. HU-CL02332; assembly: GCF_040362765.1. Lineage (NCBI taxonomy): Bacteria > Pseudomonadati > Pseudomonadota > Alphaproteobacteria > Hyphomicrobiales > Parvibaculaceae > Pyruvatibacter > Pyruvatibacter sp. HU-CL02332. The sequence goes on along the minus strand of NZ_BAABWK010000002.1, from coordinate 47,623 downwards.
CGGACATGGCAACATTGCGGGATGCGCGCCTGCCTACCTCAAAGGCCATTCTCAGGGTGAATTCGTATTTGACTACGGATGGGCCGATGCCTGGGAACGCGCTGGCGGCCAATACTATCCCAAGCTTCAGGTATCCGTGCCCTTCACACCTGCCACAGGCCGTCGCTTGCTAGCTCGTTCAGGCCCAAACATGCAGCAAACGGAAGATCAGGTCGCTGCCGCCCTTGTTGAGATAACCAATCAGCTGGATCTGTCCTCATGCCACATGACGTTCCTGCCCGAAGATCAGTGGAACCACTTGGGAGATATTGGTTTTCTGCAACGCACCGATCAGCAGTTCCACTGGGAAGATGACGGCTATGGAAATTTCGATGGGTTCCTCAACGCACTTGCATCGCGCAAACGCAAAAACCTGAAGAAGGAACGTGCGCGTGCGATCGAAAACGACATTGAGATTGAGTGGGTTACCGGCTCGGACATAACCGAAGACCATTGGGATGCATTCTTCACGTTTTACATGGACACTGGCAGCCGGAAATGGGGAACGCCCTACCTGACCCGCACCTGTTTCTCCATGCTCGGCGAAGCGGTGCCCGACGATCTATTGCTCATCCTTGCCAAGCGCCACGGTCGCTACATCGCCGGTGCCCTCAACATGATCGGCTCAGAGACACTGTTCGGCCGCTACTGGGGGTGCATCGAACATCATGACTTCCTGCATTTTGAAGTCTGTTACTATCAGGCAATCGACTTTGCCCTGTCGCGCGGGCTGAAGCGCGTTGAGGCGGGTGCTCAGGGGTCACACAAACTGGCACGCGGCTACGTGCCCAAGCTGACCTATTCAGCCCACTATATTCCCAACCCCAGCTTCCGCGACGCCGTGGACAACTATCTTGCAAGCGAACGACGACACGTCGCGGCAGATGCTGACATGCTGCTGGATCACGCACCCTTCAAAAAGACAAATCAGACCACTCCTCAGGACTAAGGACACCGCCATGAGCCTCAACACGCCTTATGACGAAAACAATATCTTCGCCAAAATTCTGCGTGGCGAAGCACCGGCTCACAAAGTCTATGAGGATGAGCACACCTTCGCTTTCATGGACATCATGCCTATGGCTGAAGGCCATACGCTGGTGATCCCGCGCGAACCAGCGGTCAACATGTTTGATCTCAGCGAAGCTGCAGCAGAGGCAATGATCCGCACCACCCGCAAAGTGGCCCATGCCGTTCGCACCACCTTTGATCCACACGGCGTCATTTGCGCCCAGTTCTCAGGCGCGCCGGCGGGTCAGACGGTTTTTCACATCCACTTCCACGTCATCCCCCGGTGGGAAGGCGTTGAAATGAACCTGCACGCCCGCACCATGCAGGAAGCTGACATACTGGCAGATCATGCCGGTCGCATAACCGGCAATTTGGGTTAGACTGCTCGGCAACAAGATCAAAGAACGACCATCCGGGGGGAATCCAAAATGCGCCTTTCACATGTCGCGGCAACCATGCTTGCCGCCAGCCTTCTTGCTGCTCCGGCCTACGCCGAACCCACCATCGCTGACGGATGGACGCTGGAAGCTCTGACAGGCCCTTCCCCGTTCCACGGCATCCACGGCTTGACCGTGACGCCAGAAGGCCGGCTCCTGGCAGGATCCGTGGTTGGCGCAACACTTTATGAAATCGACCGGGAGACCGGCGCAGTCACCGTGGCCGAAGCAGCCCCAGACGGCATGGCGGACGATGTGGAACAAGGCCCCGACGGGACGATTGCCTGGACGGCTTTCCTGCAGGGAAAAGTATTTGCCCGCACGCCGGCCGGTGACTTGCTCACGCTCGCTGAAGGCCTGCCCGGCACAAACTCAATTGCATGGACGGACGATGGCCGCCTGTTCATGACACAGGTCTTTGCAGGTGACGCCTTGTGGGAACTCGACCCCACCGGCAAGGAAGACCCCCGCCTCATCATGAAAGACATGGGTGGCCTCAATGGGTTTGACTTTGGCCCCGACGGACATCTCTACGGCCCAATCTGGTTCAAGAGCCAGATTGCCCGCGTCAACGTAGATGCAGGCACCCTTGAAGTCATTGCCGACGGCTTCCAGACACCAGCTGCTGTCAACTTCAACTCCAAGAACGAGCTGTACGCAGTCGACACGCAGGCCGGCGAAGTCATCCGAGTGGACGTGGCGTCAGGTGCCAAGACAATTGTAGCGCAGGTCAAACCCGCCATCGACAATCTGGCATTCGCACCGGATGACACGCTCTACATCTCCAACATGGCCGACAACGCCATTATTGAGGTGAACGTTGAAACCGGCGAAAGCACCGCTCTGGTCTCAGGCCCACTGGCAGTCGCTGCGGACATCGCCATGGGCCCGGACGGCAAGACGCTGTATGTGGCCGACGTGTTCGCCATTCGCTCCATCGATACGCAGACGGGCGACGTGACAGAAATCGCCCGCGTCTTTGCGCAAGAGATGGACTACCCCACCAGCATGGCAGTGGCACACAACAAGTTTGCCGTGGCGGGATTGACCGCCGGTGCCGTGCAGCTGTTTGACGGTCCCACCGGGAAATCCATCGACCTCATGCACGGCTTCACCACGCCCACAGAAGCCCTGCCCCTGGAGGATGGCGGCATCCTCGTAACAGAATATGCCCGCGGTGCCATCGTCAGGGTCAATCCGGACAACCATGAAGACCGCATCACACTCGCAGACAAGCTCGACGGCCCGGCCATGATGCAACAGGGTCCGGACAGCGCGATTTATTTTTCAGAGACCAAAGGCGGTCGCATTTCACGACTGACCGATAGCGGCGGCGTTGAAACCGTCATTGATGATCTCGCCAATCCGGAAGGGTTCACCTTCCTGGCCAATGGCGGCATGGCGATTGTGGAAGCTGCAAAGCAGCAGATCACCATGGTAACGCCAGAAGGTGATCGAGTGACTGTTGCATCCGGCCTCCCCTTCGGTGTCATTCCCGAAGAAGGGCCAGAAGTGTTTATGCCCACCGGCGTGGCCGAAGATGGTGAGGGCAACCTCTATTTCTCTTCAGAAGTACTGGCACAGGTCTTCCGGTTGAACCGGGCAGAATGAGCATGGCTGCGCCCGGTACAGACATCGGGTTCACCCACATTGCCCTCGTCTGCACAGATGCTGACAAGACGATCGATTTCTACACGCGCTTTGCCGGCATGAAGCTGATCCATGATCGCACTGATGGAGGCACCCGTGTCTTCTGGCTGTCTGATCTAAGACGCGCCTTCGCCGTCGTGTTTCTTGAGGCCAAACAGGGTGAAGCGCCATTAGGCCCCTTTGGACATCTCGGCGTATGCGTTGAAAGTCGGGCACGCGTGGACGAACTCGTCGCGCTCGCAGCTACAGAAGGACGTGCCTTCAGCGGCCCGACAGATACAGGTCCGCCAGTGGGTTACTGGGCCTTCATACAGGACCCGGACGGGCACACACTGGAAGTCAGTTACGGACAGTCAGTTGAGTTTGCTGTCCAGGAAAGCCAGTAAGGAGAACCCTCCTGACACCATGCTGTCAGGAGCGGTCTGTCACTGTATCTCTCCATACCCCAAAAGGAGAGACGGACATGGCACACGCACCGCAGAATTTTACAGTCTGGACTGAGATCCCGGTCACAGATGTTGACCGCGCCATCACATTTTACAACGACGTCTTTGGTCTTGATCTCAAGCGCGATGACAGCGGACCCAACCCCATGGCCATGTTCCCCACGGCAGATGGAACCGGTGTTGCCGGGCACATCTACCCCGGCACCCCCGCCAAGGCAGGTGAAGGCCCAACGGCTCATTTCGCAATTCCCGACAAGTTGGAAGACGCCATGGCTCGCACAGGCAAAGCAGGCGGCAAGGTCCTTGGCGAACCAGTGACAATTCCCGCCGGGCGGTTTGCCTATGCTATTGACCCGGATGGAAATTCCATCGGGCTGTTTGAGACAATCGGATAACCACCAGCGGGTAACCCCATGCGCAGAGCCGACCGCCTTTTTCAGATTGTTCAACATCTCAGAGGTGGTCGGCTCACCACGGCCCGCCAATTGTCAGAACGGCTGGAAGTATCCGAGCGTACAATCTATCGAGACATCGCTGATCTCATTGGTGCCGGGGTCCCCATTGATGGTGAGGCCGGCATTGGCTACCTGATGCGCGAAGGTTTTGACCTTCCGCCCATGATGTTTTCCAAGGATGAAGTCGTGGCTCTCGTGGCCGGTGCACGGCTAATCAGGGCCTGGGGTGGTGCTGACATGGCCAAGGCTGCACAGGAAGCTCTGGTCAAGATTGAAACCGTTCTGCCGCCGTCTGCTCGTGACCATGGTCGGCAAGTTCAGATCCACGCATTTGCCCCCCCACAAATCAATGACGATTACCGCAAGCGCCTTGATGACCTTGAGCGTGCCGTTGAATCAAGGACGAGACTGAGCTTCGACTATGAAGACGCTGCAGGTGACGCAAGCAGCCGCACAGTTCGTCCCCTGGGTCTTTGGTATTGGGGGCGTGTCTGGACCCTGGTGGGCTGGTGTGAGCTACGCAACGATTTTCGGATGTTCCGCCTCGACAGGATCAGCGCCATGAAGCCCGATGGAAAATTTACCCATGAGCCAGGCAAGTCGCTGACCGACTTCTACCGCCAGATGGAACTCGAAGGCCACGAACGCCCCACCTGACGTCCAAAGAAAAAGGGCGCCTCGTGAAAGACGCCCTTTTCATACTTCTGCAAGACCAGCCTACTTGGCGGCCTTCGCTGGAGCCTTCTTGCCGCCCTTCTTTTTGCTGGGCGGCGGCGCTGCTGCCTCCACAGCGAAGGACAATGCGTCGTCTTTGACATCCACGTGCACCACACCGCCGCGCTTGAGCTTGCCGAACAGCAGCTCCTCGGCCAGTGGCTTTTTGACGTGTTCTTGAATGATCCGGCTCAGTGGACGAGCACCAAAGTTTTCGTCAAACCCACGTTCGCCAAGCCATTTGTTAGCAGCCTTGGACAGCTCAATCGTCACGTTGCGGTCAGCAAGCTGTACTTCAAGCTGAAGCACAAACTTCTCGACGACGCGTGCAATGATTTCTTCGGACAGGCCGGAGAACGGAATGACAGCGTCCAGACGGTTACGGAACTCCGGCGTGAACAGCTTCTTGATCGCTTCTTCGTCCTCGCCCTCCCGCTTGGTGCGGCCAAAGCCGATCGGTGGCTTTTGCATATCGCTGGCACCCGCATTGGTGGTCATGATCAGGATCACATTACGGAAGTCGATCTTCTTGCCGTTGTGATCGGTCAGCGAGCCGTGATCCATCACCTGCAGCAAAATGTTGAACAGGTCCGGATGGGCTTTTTCGATTTCATCAAGCAGCAGCACACAATGCGGATGCTGGTCCACACCATCCGTGAGCAACCCGCCCTGATCAAAGCCTACATAGCCGGGAGGCGCACCAAGCAGCCGGGAAACCGTGTGCCGTTCCATGTACTCAGACATGTCGAACCGAAGTAGCTCGACACCCATGATCGAGGCGAGCTGACGGGCGACTTCTGTTTTACCGACACCTGTGGGACCGGAGAACAGATAGGACCCGATTGGCTTTTCAGGCTCCCGCAAGCCTGCCCGCGCCAGCTTGATGGCCGCAGACAAGGCGACAATCGCATCGTCCTGACCAAACACGACGCGTTTGAGATCCTTGTCCAGACTGGACAGCTTTTCAGTGTCGGTCTTGGTGACCGATTTTGGCGGAATGCGGGCCATGGTGGACACAACCGCTTCCACTTCCTTCACACCCACCGTTTTTTTGCGGCGGCTTTCAGGAAGCAGCATCTGTGACGCACCGACTTCATCGATCACATCAATGGCTTTGTCCGGCAGCTTACGGTCGTGCATGTACCGCGCAGACAATTCGACTGCCGTCTTGATGGCATCGTTCGTGTAGCGAATTTTGTGATAGTCCTCAAAATATGGCTTGAGCCCTTTGAGGATCTTGATCGCGTCGGGAACAGATGGTTCCGCCACATCAATTTTCTGGAACCGACGAACGAGCGCCCGGTCCTTCTCAAAATGCTGACGGTACTCCTTGTAGGTCGTTGACCCGATGCAGCGCAGCTCACCATTCTGAAGCGCAGGCTTCAGAAGATTTGACGCGTCCATGGCACCACCGGATGTGGCACCCGCACCAATGACCGTATGAATCTCGTCAATGAACATCACAGCGCCGGGGAACTCTTCAAGTTCCTTCACAACCGCTTTGAGACGTTCCTCAAAGTCACCGCGATAACGTGTGCCCGCAAGCAGTGCGCCCATGTCCAACGAGAAGATGGTGGCGTCCTTCAGGACTTCCGGCACTTCCCCATTGACGATTTTGCGCGCAAGACCTTCTGCGATGGCTGTCTTGCCAACGCCAGGGTCACCCACGAATAGCGGGTTGTTTTTGGAGCGGCGGCAAAGGATTTGAATGGTTCTGTCGATTTCAGAGTCACGACCAATCAGCGGATCGATCTTGCCGTCCATGGCCTTCTTGTTGAGATCGACGCAATAGGTCTCAAGCGCTTCGGTACCATCCTTGGCAGCACCCTCACCTGAAGGCTCTTCTTCGTTTGCACCGCGCGGCGTCCGCGTCTCACTCATTTCGCCACGCTTCGCAATGCCATGGCTGATGTAGTTCACCGCGTCATAGCGCGTCATGTCCTGCTCCTGCAGGAAGTACGCAGCATGGCTTTCGCGTTCAGCAAAGATCGCGACCAGCACATTCGCACCGGTCACTTCTTCACGGCCAGAAGACTGCACGTGAATTACGGCGCGCTGAATGACGCGCTGGAAACCGGCAGTCGGCTTTGAGTCCTCACCGCTGGTGATGATGAGGTTCGCAAGCTCGTTGTCGATGTAGGACGAAAGGTCGGTCCGCAGCTTGTCGAGATCAACGGAGCACGCGCGCATGACAGCGGCAGCGTCCTGATCATCGAGCAGCGCCAGCAGCAGATGCTCTAGCGTTGCGTATTCGTGACCCCGCTCATTGGCCAAGGCCAGTGCGCGATGGAGACCTTCTTCAAGGCTGCGTGAAAATGATGGCAACGCACTCAACTCCTCATAAACGCGAGGGCCGGACTCATGCCCCGCTTAGTCAGTCTGACGCCGGAATAGGCATTGCGCAATGATGTGGAGATTTACTCTTTCTCCATCGTGCATTGCAGGGGGTGCTGGTGCTGGCCTGCAAGGTCCATCACCTGCGTCACCTTGGTTTCCGCGACTTCGTAGGTGAACACACCGCAGACCCCGACGCCGTTTTGATGCACATGCAGCATCACCCGCGTGGCATCTTCACTGCCCATGTGAAACACCCGCTCGAGAACATGAATGACAAATTCCATGGGTGTGTAGTCGTCATTGAGCAGCAGCACTTTGTACAGCGACGGCTTTTTGGTCTTCGGCTGCGTCTTGGTGATAACGCCCGTATCCGTGCCGCCACGACCTGGCGGCTCATCGGGCGCACCGGGCTCTTCTGGCAACAAGACGTGGCGAATAATGCTGTGGTCAGTCGTGTTCATAGACTCGATTATATCACTGGGAAGCCGCCGCCATGGAGAACTCCCGGCAGTGTTCTGATAATATGGGTGCAAATGCGAAAATGTGAAGGTTGTCAGGGCGTTTTGCCCGTTTTCCTGCGGGATTCAGCCTCATGAGGCCTCGTCTTAGCGGATAACTTCACCTTCAAGCTCTTCAAGCCAGGCTTCAACACGGTTCTTGTTCACACCAAAATCGTAGTAGCCCGATTTGGAGCGGCTGTAGATGGCAATCGTAGACTGCTTGGCACCGACCGGCAGGACGCGGATGGAAATCATGTCCTTGAAGTTCAAAACCGCCGAATAATGGACAAACTCGAAGGCTTTGGCGGCTTCATCCATGCCATCCAGCTCAACGCGAGACTGGTGTGACACCACATGCATAACCGCATCACGCAGATCTTCTGCCGAAACGTCATAGACATCTGCAGGAAGATGCGGCACCGCGTTCTTACACAGGTCTTCAGGAGCCACCAGATACTCGTTTGGCGAGCCCTTTAGCTTGAGTTTTGTAAAATCAAGCGCCGGAGTGCCTGATTTGATTGCCTTTGATCTAGCCATTTTTCGACCCTATTACGCGTGGCTGGTTTCCCCAACCCAAAGAACCACTGATGAACGCCTTCTTAGCGCGACAGGGCACACCGAGATACAGGCAAACGTTAAGCTTCGTTAACCAATTTGTAACACCAAAACCGCAATCTCGACGCATAACTTGGAAAACTCACGGAATCCCGATGTCTTTCCCACTTTTTGCGGCCCTCCTGTCCATGCGCAGACATAAACCACTGGACCGCACGAAGAGTGCAATTGCGCCAGTTGCAGGCGGGACCGCTGTTGCCCTCGGCATTGAACCTGCATACGCTAAGGACATTGTATTGGGGAGCCTTGCTGGACCTGAGTTTCGGGTACCAAAACGAGGCATGTTGGGCACATATCGTGCTAACAACTGTGCCATCGGGGGATGGACTTTATGGGCTGCGTAAGAGGGGCAATAGCCTTGGGGACCGGATCGTTTGGATCTAGTCACTCATCACACCAGACCTCGCGTTTGAGCGCGCTGGTATTGGCTTGCTTTGCTGCGGTACTGAGCCTTGCGCTCATTGCAACCACGCCTGCGGTCGCAAAACCCAAATATGCCGCTCTGGTTCTCGACAAGTATTCCGGCCGCGTGCTGTTCGCGCGCAATGCCGATGCGCCGCGCTACCCCGCCTCCCTCACAAAGATCATGACCCTTTACATCGTCTTTGATGAGCTGGCTCAGGAAAACATCAAACTCAACACCCCTTGGCTTGTATCCAAGAATGCTGAGGGTCAGGCTCCATCCAAGCTCGGCCTTGATGCCGGTGACACGATTACTGTCGAAGAGGCTATCCTCGCCCTCGTCACCAAGTCGGCGAACGACGTTGCGATGGTGGTTGCCGAAAACATCGGTGGGACGCAACGCAAATTTGCGCAGAAGATGACCAAGCGAGCCCGCGAGCTCGGCATGGCCCGCACGACGTTCCGCAATCCACATGGGCTTCCTGACAAGCGTCAGGTCACAACTGCACGCGACATGGCAACCCTGGCTCAGCGCGTGATGGACGACTTCCCTCAGTACTACGCCTATTTCAGCACTGAGAGTTTCAATTTCCGCGGTCGGATATTCAACAACCACAACAACCTGTTGGGTGACTACGAAGGCACCAACGGCATCAAGACCGGGTACACCCGCGCATCAGGGTTCAACCTGACCGCATCGGTCATCCGTGATGGTAAGCATCTGGTCGGTGTCGTGCTTGGTGGCAAGACACCTCGTGCTCGTGATGACCACATGGTTGATATTCTGGATGAAGCTTTCGGTCGCGTTCCGCGCCGGGGTCACATGTCCATTGCATCTGCCGCCCCTATTCCACGCATGCGGCCACAACAAGCTGCCCCTCAGCCGGCGATTGCTGCGGCGCCATCGCCCACTCCGTCACCGGTCCTTGCCAGCCTGCAGCAACCTGCAGCGACTCCTGTGCCAACGCCTGCTGCGGCGTCCAACAATTTGCCCATAGATGTGGCCGCAAACCTTCTTGCTGATACAGCGCCTATTCCAACGCCGGCACTGCGTCAGACGACAACCCTTACACCGCCGACACCTCAGGTTCCCGAGCAGCGACGCCTCGCCGTTGCAAGCGCACCAGCAGCAGACGCGAAGGTTTTTGAAGACGTAACGGCATGGCTCGTCTCCCCTGCAAATGCACGTGAAAGCGAGCCGGGGCTCACAAGCACTCTTGGTGCTGGCGACTATACGCCACCAACCGAAACCAATTATGCCAGTCTCGCCCAGCCACAGCCCTACACTGCGGCACCTGTGGGTGCTGCATGGCGTATTCAGATTGGTGCGTATGCAGATGCTGCAGAAGCTGGTCGTCGTATTCAGGCCGCGATGTCACGCGCACCAAGCGTGCTCAAAGGCAAAGGGCCAGCGACTGTGCCGGTTAAAACCGCCTCCCGCACACTTTTCAGATCTCGTTTCACAGGATTTACCGGCGAAGACCAGGCCCGGAATGCATGTACGGCGTTGATCCGAGAAGGCATCAGCTGCATCACCGTTCCACCAGACGACTGGTATGCGCCATCCGCCAACTAGATGCGGATTAGGCCTTGAGCCCGGCAAGGAGCATATCCTTGGCTTGGTTGAGCTTTGTTGCGAGATAAGATGATCCGCCGCGGTCAGGGTGAACCTTTTGCATCAAAGACCGGTGAGCCTGCTTGATATCCTCAACACTGGCGCCCGATGAGAGCCCCAGAACGTCAAGAGCTTCCTCCCGGGTCATCCCCGCCCCATCGCTCCTGCTGGTGCTCTTGTCACCTGCACCTGGATTTTTTCCAGCATCCCCCGAACCACCCTCGCCGGGGCTATGCCCGTGAACACGCTCAATGAAGCTATCCAGCAATCGAAGTGACTCTGCATTGGCAATCAGTTCTGTCCTGAGCGATAGGAGATCATCGAGGGACAATTGCTCAAGTTGGGCACCAGCCAGTACACCCTGCTTAACACGCCCCCCCATCTGGCCTGTGTCGTGATCCAGCCACATGGAAAGCCACGCAGTCTCTATGTCAGACTTTTGGCCGGCGCTTGGCCCCCCAGCAAACCGGTCAGCACCTGGAATGTTCCGCGCAAAGGTTGCCAGACGGCTCAGATTGCCTTGGAACAGCGCAAATGCCGCCACTGCTGCAGGGATAGCAAGACCCATCCGACCGGTGAGCAACAAGAACAACGCCGCAATGCTCAGCAATCCCCCACCCGTGTAACGCACAATGCGGGCAAGAGAGGCCGGCGGCATGGAGCCTGCCGCATAGACCAGCAAGATCGCCGCACCGAGCAGGCAGACAAAAAGAGCAAAAAATCCCACTAGTAATCCTCAATCGTGTTGAACATCAGCGCACCTGATGCGTCAGTTGCTGAACCGCGCGCGACGCCTGAGCCGAGTGACCAGCAAGTGCTTTGCGGCCCCCCGCCGCATAAACAGCAACCGCCTGCAGCAACTCCCTTAGCTGGTTGACTGCATTCGCATCGAACCGGGCAAAGGCACCACCGGTCAGCCTAGCCACTTCCCGGAAAGTCATCTCTGCTTGCCGCTCATGACCCTCCTGAAACATAAAGGCACGGGTTCCAAGCAAACCCAACTCCCCTGCAACAGCACAGACATCATCTGCCGCCTCTTCAACGCAATCCCCGACATATACAAGGGCTTGAACCGGTGTGGTCCGCGCTTCAGCAATTGCATGACGCAGGACACGGCATATCTGCGTGTGGCCACCACGGACCCGAACGCCGCTCATAGCCTTTCCCAGGGTCGCCGGATCACTGACCCATTGCGAGGCTTTGAACTCACCCAGACCTCGGAAAAAAGCGAGCTGCACGTCAAGTCCGCCAATGTCCGCTGTCACGTCAAACATCTTTGCCTGCAAGGACACAGCCGCATCCCATGTGGGCTGTCGGCTCATGGTGGCATCCATCACAAACAGCAACCGGCCGCGCCCATTGCCATGAGCAGGTAGAGGCGTTGCGGACACTTTCTGAAGGAAAGCATCCACACTGCCAGAAGCGAGCGTTTTACCCGCCGTATGGCCCACAGGGCTACGAGGCTTGGCCATACTAGTGCACAGGCTGTTGGAGCATTGTCATATGTTAAAGATGGGCCGCGCAGGCACCCTTGCCAACCCCCGCCCCATGAGACGGAAATAGCCGGGAAACCTTGGCAAAATGCTGAATTTGGCCTAGACGGCCCGCGCCGCCTGCGCGTCCTTGTCGTCATTGCTGCCGACTTCAACGCCGGGGAGCCGAAGAGCTGTAAGCAGATCCCGGACTTCCTGACGCGCGGCAACATGTGACATGGAAAGCTGAACGCCCGCCTTGTCGTCAATGATATCCAGCAGCGTCAATCCCATCGGGAACATTTCGCGGAAGATCACCCGCTCGCCAAAGCCTGGTGCGAGACGAAAACCGATGCGGCCGGCCAGGTTCGTCACAACCTGCTGGACGCGGCGTTTGTTCTTGGCGTCCAGGTGAGACAGGCGATTTCGCATCACCACCCAGTCAATGGACTTGCCTTCGACCATGGCTTTGCGCTTGCGCGCTTCCCAGACCATCTCACTGTAGATGGACGGGCCCTTCACCTCATTGGTATCAGGGTCAACTTTGCCCAACAGATCGAAATCGACAAATGAGTCATTCATCGGCGTGATGAGTGTATCGGCAGCCCGATGCCCGACGCGCGACAGAAAAACGTCCGACCCCGGACAATCAACAACGACGAAGTCGCATGTGGCACGCAGCTCGAACAGCGCCTGCTCGAATTCAGCCTCTTCTTCGCGCTGGGCCGCTTCACGGCTATCAAGCGTGGAAGGGTCGATGACTTCATGGCGCGGAAAACTCAGACGCAGCCCCGTGCGATCACACAGCTGGCGGCGGTTCTCGAGATAACGTGAGATGGAGCGCTGGCGACTGTCCAGATCAATGCAGCCGACCTTGAACCCAGCTTTCATCAATCCGGCAATAAGATGCATGGCGCTCGTGGATTTGCCCGAGCCGCCCTTCTCGTTGCCAAGAACGATGACATGGCCCATGCGCGCTTCAGCGCTGGACCGCTTCCCTTTCGTGCGCGAACGCACGCTTATGACTTTCCCCGAATGCACGCTACTCACCCCCAACAATGCGCAGATATTGGTCGGGCGAGGGTCCACAAGTCAACACGCAAGCCGTCTGAAATCCCGCAATGGCACACATTCTACACACCCAAAAACTGCATGGCTTGGAAAACAGCCATTTTCCTGCTTTGTACGATCCAAAACCTGCGAAAGCCGTGCCAGATTCCACATCGGTATGGTGAACATGCAGGCACCAAAAAGCCCAGAATTCAGGCACTCCGTACCCGGAATATCGAGATCATGATCGAGACAGTCAGAACCTTAAGCGAGCTTCGTGATTCCATTTCAGCCCACCGGCAGGCTGGTCGTCGTATTGGACTGGTCCCGACCATGGGCGCGTTACATGAGGGACATCTCGCACTGGTCGATATTGCCTCAAACCACTCTGAGGTTGTTGCCGTCAGCCTGTTTGTTAACCCTACCCAATTTGCCCCAGGCGAAGATCTGGACCGCTACCCTCGCGATGAAGACGGTGACAAGGCAAAACTGGAAAGCCGGGGCACATCCCTCCTATGGGCACCGGACCCTCAGGAAATGTACCCAGATGGATTTGCCACGTCGGTGCATGTCGACGGGCCTTCGCAAGGACTTGAAACTGATCATCGTCCCCACTTCTTCGGGGGCGTCGCCACAGTTGTCGCAAAACTGCTCTTGCAGGTCCTGCCGGATGTCGCAGTCTTCGGCGAGAAGGATTATCAGCAGTTGCAGGTGATCCGCCGCCTCGTGCGTGATCTTGATATCCCGGTGGAGGTGATTGGAGGCCCAACCATTCGAGAAACAGACGGCTTGGCCATGTCGTCACGTAACGCCTATCTGAGTAAGGAGCACCGGGCTGTCGCACCCAGCATGAAGCGCATCATTGATGACGCTGGAAAGCAGGTCCTGGCCGGCGGCGACCCGCAGGCTACCGAGGATGCGGCGGGTGCAGCTCTGCTCGCCGCAGGTTTTGAGAAAATCGACTATGTCGCCATCCGCAACGCCGACAGTCTGGCAAAGGTGTCTCAGGCCGAAGTCAAAGAGGGCAGCCCTCTTCGTGTTCTCGCGGCGGCCCATTTGGGCACAACGCGCCTGATCGACAACGTCAATCCGCGTGCCAACAACTAGGCTTCGCCGTCAATTTCCCGATGACAGCGCCCCTAAGCCTGCAGGCTCAAACCGTTCAAAGGTCAAGGACTGGTCCGGGTAGGACAGCGCAAACAGCTCGTACCACCGAAGTGATCCATTCACGGCCTCATGGCGTGCATACACAAGGATGTCCATTTCGCCGTCGCCGTTGAAATCACCCCGAGCCACTTCACCATAGGTCGAGGCGGACCCGGCATAGGCCAGTTCCAGTTGTTCCGGTGAACTGCCCCTGGTCAGCACATCACCAGTCGCCACCATGCTACCCACACTGAACTGCGCAGCTTTCAGTGTGGCCAGCGTATCTTCCGTGTCGGGTGCAAGCGCTGGCAACACATCTACCGGAAGAAGTGACAGGGTCTGAAACCCTACCTGCTCGTCATCAATCCGCGACGTGGTGGCCTCGCCAGACGCCGCCAGAGCCATGACAGAGCCACAGGCGACACGCATGAATCCTTCAAAGTTCATATCCATCTGGGTAGCCGCATACCACCCCGCACCGACGGCATCTGCGTAGGCGCGGCAGGTCCGCACATGGCGCTTGGCGCTATCGTCAGATGCTGTCAGCTCAACGCCTTCGGACTTACCGGTACTGGGTGAGCGGGTCCCGATGGGCAGCGGCGCATCCATTAGCCGCGCCAATGTCGCGGCGTCAGGGCAACCACTTGCGGTCTCGGTTTCAAAAACCAAAGGCATGCTCAGGCACGCACCGGCCGCGTGGGCTGGCCCGTTGGGCAAAAGCGCTGCAACTGCAAGTCCAACCCCGGCTGCAAGGGGTGCGCAAAATCGCAAAGTCATAGCAATCCGAGCTCCATGAGTTCCGCCTGCATCTCAGCAGGCATATCGTCTGCCCCCGCGTTCGACATATCAAGGTCCGCTGGTGCGTCCTTGGCTTCAAGATACCGCCACCCCTGAAAAGGCCGCCGAGGCGCAGGGCGTGTCTGGATCAACGGTGGATCAAGGACCAGCCGGCAACGTTTGATGCCTTCTGAATCCTTGTACTGCTCGATATCCAGCAGTTTCTGCCGCACCCGTATGGTGCCGGACATAACCCAATAAAGAGAGCCGCCATCAAGAAGCTCCTCACCGCGTTTAGGTGTCATCCGGGTCGTATGGAAAAGCTTGTCGACTTTTCCGTATCCGGTCTTGCCCGCCAGCACCCTGCCCTGCCAGTCAGCCAGATCTTCAATGGAGGACGCGCCAACGCAGAGCTTTATGAGGTTAAGTGCCATCTGCGCAGTCTATTCGTCTGACGCGTCAAACACCACGAGGGCCGCACCGCCTTCAACCTGGTCACCGGCTACCGCCAGAACCTCCGCCACGGTCACGTCAGCCGGTGCATTAAGGGTGTGCTCCATCTTCATGGCTTCCAGCGCAATCAAGGGCGCACCGCGCTGAACACTATCTCCTGCCTTGACCCAGACCTGTGTGATCTTGCCGGTCATGGGTGCTTCAACACCTCCCAGTGCAGCGGCATCCGCAGCATCAACATCCAGCGGATCGGGAACATCAAATGTCCACGTCGCGCCGTCTTTCATGACGGAGACTGTGTCATCTTCAATATGAACACCCGCTGACATGCGGGCACCATTCACGACGGCTTCAATCACGCCTTCAGCCACACGGTAGGTACTAACGCGGCCTTCGGCGCCTTCAAGCGAGACCGCGATGTCGTCTGCGCCATAAGTCACCTCTGCAGCAAGGGGGGTGTCGCGGTCCAGCAAAGTGATCGTTTCGCCAGCAGTACCAACCAAACGCCAACCGCCCACATCATTCCATGGAGAGTAAGGGTCAGCATCACTGCCTCGGGCAGCCTGCAAAGTTCTGTTCTGCGCCAGCGCGAGGGCTGCAAAAGCTGCAATGTCAGCCGGCGCCGCCTGTTTGCCCGGCAGCAACTCGGTCGTGTGCGCCTCAATAAAGCCCGTATCCATCTCGCCGGACGCAAAAACCGGATGACTGACAACGTCCTTCAGAAACGCAGCATTGGTGGTCACACCCACAACTTCGACGTCACACAGCGCCTTTATCAACAGCTGACGCGCCGCATCGCGCGTATCGCCCCAGGCAATCACCTTTGCGATCATAGGGTCGTAGTAGATGCTTATTTCGTCACCAAGCTGAACCCCGGCGTCAATCCGTACCCCGTCGCCCTCTTCCGGCATCCAGAACTCTTTGAGCTTGCCGGTCGATGGGAAGAACTGCTTGTTCGGGTCTTCCGCGTAGAGCCTAACTTCAACCGCGTGTCCGTCGAGCAGGATCTCATCCTGCTTCAGCGGCAATTCCTCGTTGGACACAACGCGCAACTGCCACTCAACAAGGTCCTGACCGGTGATCATCTCTGTCACCGGGTGCTCAACCTGCAGACGCGTGTTCATTTCCATGAAGTAGAAGCGATCTGCACGCAGCCCTTCTGACGCGTCTGCGATGAACTCAACGGTCCCCGCTCCGCGATAGCCGATCGCGCGCGCCGCTTCGCAGGCAGCCTTGCCCATCGCATCGCGCATGTCCTGAGGCATGCCCGGCGCCGGTGCTTCTTCCACCACCTTTTGGTGACGTCTTTGAACTGAACAGTCCCGCTCGAAGAGATGCACCACGTTGCCATGGGCATCCGCGAAGACCTGAACCTCGATGTGACGTGGACGGGAAACGAACTTTTCAATCAATACGTGATCGTCACCAAAGGCGGCTTTTGCTTCGCGCTGAGCAGACGCCAACGCCTTGTCAAAATCGCCAGCAGCATCGACACGACGCATGCCCTTGCCGCCACCACCAGCAACAGCCTTGATGAGAACAGGATAACCAATTTTCTCAGCTTCAGCGGCCAGAAACACGGGGTCTTGGTTGTCCCCATGGTAACCGGGAACCACCGGCACATTGGCATCCTGCATCAGGACTTTCGCACGGTCCTTGAGGCCCATGGCGCGGATCGCGTCAGCAGGCGGACCAACAAAAAGCACGCCGGCGTCAGCACAGGCTTCTGCAAACTCTGCGTTCTCCGAGAGAAAGCCGTATCCCGGGTGTATGGCATCAGCCCCGCTCTTGCGCGCGGCATCCAGTATCCTGTCCTGCCGCAGATAGCTTTCAGCCGCCGCCGCAGGCCCAAGCAGATAGGCCTCGTCGGCCATTTCCACATGCAAAGCGTTTGCGTCAGTTTCTGAATAAACAGCGATGGTCCGCAATCCCATGGACCGGGCGGTTTCAATCACGCGGCAGGCAATCTCACCGCGATTGGCAATCAGAACAGATGTGATCATTGCGCCCGCCGTTTTGGCTTTGTTGTTTTGGATGAAGTGTTGCTCATAACCCCGCCCTACATCCGGAAGACGCCGAAACGATCCGGCGCAAGAGGGTTGCGGATTGGCGCATTCAGCGAGGCCGAGATGGCAAGTCCAAGCACCATGCGCGTGTCCTGCGGCGCGATGATGCCGTCGTCCCAAAGGCGCGCTGTGGCGAAATAGGGATGCCCCTCTTCGTCATAGGCCTCACGAATGGGCGCCTTGAAGGCATCTTCTTCGTCGGCACTCCACTCTTCGCCGCGCGCTTCCATACCATCACGTTTGACGGTTGCAAGCACGCTTGCTGCCTGCTCCCCGCCCATGACGGAAATACGCGCATTGGGCCAGGCAAACATGAAACGCGGCGAGTAAGCACGCCCACACATGCCGTAATTCCCTGCCCCATAGGAGCCGCCGATAATAACCGTGAACTTTGGCACCTGCGCCGTGGCAACCGCCGTCACCATCTTGGCGCCGTCCTTGGCAATGCCGCCCGCCTCATACTGGCTGCCAACCATGAAGCCGGAGATGTTCTGCAGGAAGATCAAAGGAATGCCGCGCTGGGAGCACAGCTCAATGAAGTGAGCCGCTTTCTGCGCGCTTTCCGAAAACAGGATGCCGTTATTGGCGACGATACCGACGGGATATCCCATCAACCGGGCAAAGCCGGTAACCAGTGTCGTGCCATAGAGTTTCTTGAACTCGTCAAACTCCGAGCCATCCACCAGCCGCGCGATGACTTCGCGCACGTCATACTGGGTCGTCAGTGTTTCCGGCACGACGCCCGCAAGCTCTGCCGGATCATAGAGCGGCGCACGAGGCACCCGCGTTTCAACCTCGCATGGCTTGCGCGTGTTCAGATTGCTCACAATCTGCCGGGCGATCGCCAATGCATGGGCGTCATCTTCCGCATAGTGATCCGTCACGCCGGACTTGCGTGAGTGCACATCCGCACCACCCAGATCTTCAGCACTCACAACTTCACCGGTGGCCGCCTTTACAAGCGGCGGACCACCCAGAAAAATCGTGCCCTGATTGCGCACGATGATGGTCTCGTCAGACATGGCCGGCACATAAGCCCCACCGGCTGTGCACGACCCCATCACGACCGCGATCTGCGCAATACCTTCGGCCGACATGGCCGCCTGATTGAAGAAGATGCGACCGAAGTGTTCGCGATCCGGAAAGATGTCCGCCTGATTGGGAAGATTGGCGCCGCCGGAATCCACCAGATAGATGCAGGGCAGTCTGTTTTCCCGCGCCACTTCCTGCGCGCGAAGATGCTTCTTCACGGTGACCGGATAGTAGGTGCCGCCTTTGATGGTCGCGTCATTGCAAACAATCATGCATTCGCGGCCAGAGACACGCCCAATGCCGGTGATGATCGCAGCTGCATGAATGTCATCGTCATACATGCCGTTGGCCGCAAGCGGAGACAGTTCAAGAAATGGCGTGCCTGGATCAAGCAAGCGGGCAACACGGTCCCGCGGCAATAGTTTGCCTCGCGAAACATGCCGGTCGCGCGATCGCTCATTGCCGCCCAAAGAGGCCTGCGCTGTCTTGGTTTCGAGGTCTGCAATCAGCGCCTGCATGGCCGCTGCGTTTTCCTTGAAACTGCTACTCTTGGTCTGGATGGACGATTTTAGCTTCGGCATGGTCCCTGAAACACTTCCTGCGCCGGCGTCTGTTGAGGATGCGCCCGCTTCAAAATGCACCTGAATCTGACAGGTGTGTATGGCAAGGGAGCATAGCCCCAAACCGCACGCAAGTGATGTGTCACATAGGAGCAATGCGCAGGAAACCGCCGGTTTTGCGTAATTCCATGGGGGTGCCAAACTCCCTTAGGCACACAGGGGGATCAACCCGAAAGCGTGACATCCTTTGAAGTGCCAAGCCTCGGGCTCACGCAGCCATTCGATGCCCAATCATGGGCAAATAAGGCAACCCCCGAAAGACATTGCAAAAATCACGAAAAACGAGCATGGTCCCCGTGCCTATTCGACTTCTCTGGCCTCCTCCGACGACGTCACAATGCAAAGACGCAATCAGGACTTTCGGCAAGGGGTTGCGAATGCCCGTCCAGGCATGTTGCCAAGGACGGTACAAGATCGTGTGACGATCGGAATTGAAGGACTATCAAGATGCAGGGAACCGTTAAGTGGTTCGACATGAAAAAGGGCTACGGTTTCGTACAGCCCGATGATGGCGGCAAAGACGCCTTCGTGCACATCACAGCTGTTCAGGCTGCCGGACTGGCAAGCCTTGACGAAGGCCAGGTCGTGGAGTTTGAACTCCAGGAAGGCCGCAACGGCAAGATGTCTGCCGAAAACCTGAAAGTTGTTGGCTAATTAGCCTCCACTCCAGGATTTGACGAATTCGCGGCCCGGACGCTTCCAGCGTCCGGGCCGTATTCGTATCTGCTGCACAGCGGCGGCATGAACCACAACCACGCGACAGGTTCACATGGCCCTGCCCCTCTTTCCCAAAAGCAATGCCTACGCCAGTGGCTTCCTCCCGCCAGAGGATGGCCATGAAATCTACTACGAAGAATGTGGCAATCCCTCAGGCATTCCGCTCATGTACCTGCACGGTGGGCCGGGCAGCGGATTCTCCACCGACATCACCCAGCTCATTGATCCAACCCGCTATCGCATCATCCTTGCCGATCAGCGAGGCGCTGGACGGTCACGCCCCCACGGGAACCTCGCGGCCAACACCACCCCGCACCTGATCCAAGACATTGAGCGGCTCCGCATCCATCTGAACATCGAACGCTGGGTGCTCTTTGGCGGCTCATGGGGCGCCACTCTGGCGGTAGCAGCAGCCATGGCTCACCCCGATCGCGTGACGCATATGATCCTCTATGGATTGTTTCTGGCACGCCAAAGCGAACTCGAAGCGCTCTACTATCCAAACGGCATTGCCGCAGCCCTGTTCCCCGATGTCTTTGCGGACTTCCTGAAGCCACTCACACCGCCGCAACACCAAAACCCCATCGCAGCCTACGCAGACCTGTTTGCGGACGCCGACAATGCAAAACGCCTTGATGCCCTGCACAGGTGGACAGCTCTGGAAAAAGCCGTGTCGCGGTTGGTGGTCGACACAACACGCATGTCTGCCGAACTTGCAGATCCGGACTTCGTGCTGGCGCACTCCCTGATCGAAAACCACTACTTTCGCCATCACGGCTTTATCGACGGCGACAGCATTCTGAAGCAGGCCGCAGAGACACTTGCTGAAATCCAAATCGATCTGGTGACATCGCGTTACGACATCGTGTGCCCACCCCAAACAGCATTTGATTTTGCGCGTGCCGTTCCACATACAAGTCTGACCGTGGTGCCGGATGCAGGCCATACGTGGCGCGACCCGTCCAACACGCAAGCCCTGCTGGCCGCCCTCAACCCACATATTCTGAAAGACATCCCATGAGTTCTTCCAATTCCATCAAGCCCCCGTCCAAGCCCGGTGCATGGAAAGTCCATTCAGAAGAAATCGTTTTTGAAACACCCTACATCCGCGCCCGTCAGCAACGTTGCGAAACCATGCGCGGTGCCATCGTCGACCCCTATCACGTCTTCGACCTGCCAAACTGGGCTGCAATGCTGGCCATCACAATGGACCATCAGGCTGTCCTGGTCCGAAACTACCGACATGGCTCACAGCGGGTGATGCTGGAACTGCCCGGCGGAATCATTGACGACGATGATCCGAATACGGAGCATGCGGTTGCCCGTGAGCTGCGCGAGGAGACGGGATATTCGGCCGAGCGTGTGTTCCCATTGCCGCCCATACACCCCTACCCCGGCCGCTTCCGCCAGATGGCCTATCCGTATCTTGGAATTGGCGCCGTCAAAGCCCATGAGCAGGCACTGGAAGACGATGAAGATCTGGAAGTCATCACAATGCCTCTGAAAGAGGCCTTTCGGGTGTTTGCCGATGGCAGCACAGACATCGCCATTGCTCACGCCGGAATCATGCTGTCGGCCCGACACAAGATCATGACCGAGCCGACACTCGAAGATTTTAGAAGTGCGCTCTAGCCAGCCCCGCCTTTGACAGGGCGCCACATGGGATAGATCGGCGGACACCCTTCCGGGAGGCCCGCCGGTACATCGCGTAGCTCAAAACCATAGCGCTGATAGATGGGTATGTTGTCTGCCTTGCTCGATTCCAGATAGGTCGGCATGCTGGCCCGATCCGCCTGGGCAAGCCCCGATCGCAGCAAAGCCCCGCCAAGTCCCTTACCCTGCCCCTCAGGGACAACGCCAATCGTAAAGAGGTAGAAGTGTGGCTCCTTCGGCGTGACCTTGTGCATGACGGAGCCAAAGGTACTGCTGCGTCCAAGGGCGGACGGAACACCGCAGACCATCATGTCAAACAAGGCAGCCAGACTTTGAAACCCGGCAAGCTGTCCATGTCCGCCTGGCGGCATCCACATGGTCGCGCCAAGCTGATTGTCCAGATACTCGGCAAACCCGTCCGGGACGTAAACATGCGTGGCCAGCCGGGTCATGATCCGGGTGATGAGTTCAGGCTTCTGGAGTATCCACAGGGATATTGGATCGTCAGCGAATGCTTCGCCAATGAGACGTCCAACAAGGCGGGCATCATCCGGCCCGGCACGATGAATCACATGATCAGTCATTATGGCTTGTAGATATCGACCACATCGCTGGTGGTGAAGAGGGAAAAGACACCTGCGCCGCCGGATCCCCCGACAATGACAAATGCCCCGCCAGAACCGGCAGATGCAGCACCCAGACGCGGCAGTGGCAGCGGTTCAGCCTTACGCCATCCGCCACCAGATGCGTCGAGCACATAGTGCTCTGAAAATGTCCTCATGGGATCATTTGACCGTCCACCGGCCAGGTGGATTTGGCCCGCGACCACACCTACAGCGGCATCTGCACGTGGCGACGGCAGTGCACTGCCCTGACGCCACCTGGCGGCCTCTACATCCAGCACATGAACCTGCGCGGTCACGCCATTACCGGTCCGTCCACCCAAAGCGTAAATTTTGCCTGCAGCGGCGACCACGCCCAAGTCCTTGCGGGGTGCTGGAAGGTCCGCACCCAATTCTGACCATGCAGCCTGAAAGGTGTCATATACAAAAACACGCGACGCATTTGGACCTTCGCCGCCGACCACATACAGCTTGCCGTCGAGCGATGCCATGCCATGACGGGCACGTCCTGCAGGCATGTCGGCCATCCTAACCCACACGGCGTTGGCCATGTCGTAGCGCCAAAGCTCGGATGAGGGCGTGTCGAAATCCTCACCTGCATACCCGCCGGCTACATAGACACCGCCATCAAGGGCGGTTGCCATGCCAAAACCCTGGCGGCCAATCGGCATGGTGGGCAGCGGACGCCAGATATCACCCAGGACGTCATATGCTGCAAAATCCGCGACAGGTTCCTTGAGGCCCGCGCCACCGGCCACATAAATCGTCTCACCCTGTGCTGCGGCCGCGCCAAAAGCCCGAGCTTCACCGATGGGCGCCCCTTCACTCCAGCTGCCCGCCGCAGCAGGCACTACCGTAAACATAGCGCCGAACAGGACGCCTCCCAGGAATGTGGAACGAAGCTTCGTCAAAGCAGCAACCATGTGGCCAATCCAAGAAATGCAAGAAATGAAACCGCGTCTGTCAGCGCGATCAGAAAAACACTGGATGAGATGGCAGGGTCAGCCCCTGCCCTGTCCAACGCTAGCGGAATGAGGATACCTGACAGACCGGCAAACCCCAGTGTGATGACCATGGAAACCGCGATAACACCGCTTAGTTCCCAGTCACCAAATATCACGCCCACACCCAGCCCCATAAGTACGGCAAAAATAAAGCCGTTGATGAAGGCAACAAGAACCTCACGTGAAATCACCCGGCCAACGTTAAAATCCACCAGGTCCCGGGTCGCCATGGCCCGCACGGTCACCGTCATGGTCTGTGTCCCTGCATTCCCGGCAAGAGCAGCGACCACAGGCATCAGGATGGCCAACGTCACCATCTTCTCGATGCTTACGCCGAACGCAGAAATCACGATTGCAGCTATGGCCGCAGTGAACAGGTTGGCAAACAACCACGGAAAACGACTGCGCGCTGTCTTGATGACGGTATCCGTCAGAGCTTCGTCACCAACACCTGCAAGACGGCGCAGGTCTTCACCTGCTTCTTCCTGAATGACCTCAACGACGTCATCAACGGTGACCATACCGACCAGCCGGTCGTCTTCATCCACAACGGCGGCGGAAACCAGATTGTATTTCTCAAACTGGTGAGCAACTTCTTCCTGATCCATGTCAGCAGGAATAAGCGTTTGCTCCACATCCATGATGTCCTGGATCGGCACCGGGCGCTTTGTTCGCATCAATCGCGACAGGGGAACCGTGCCAATGGCGTGGTACATTTCATCGACAACGAAAATTTCAAAGAAGGTTTCAGGCAGGTCATCCGCTTCGCGCAGATGGTCAATCACCTGACCGACATTCCAGTGCGGCGGCACCACGACAATGTCGCGCTGCATAAGACGGCCGGCACTGTCTTCTTCATATTCGAGTGACCGCTCAATCTGCGCGCGGTCTTCGTCGGGCATGCGTGAGAGCAAGGCCTTCTGCTCGGACTCGTCCATGTCCTCAAGCAGATAGACCGCATCATCCGTATCCAGATCAGCCAGTGCTTCGGCAACGCGCCCTGGACCGATATAGTCCAGAACTTCGTCACGCAGCCCCTCGTCCAGTTCAGACAACGCGGCTATGTCGAGGTCAGGCCCCAGAATCGCAACAAGCGTGCGACGCTCATCTGGTCGCAAAAGCTCCAGAAGCTCCGCAACGTCTGAGGGATGAAGACCATCAGCGGCAGCGCGCACAGATGGCGCATCGCCCGCATCAATCCGGTCGACCACATTGCGCACGAAGTCCGGCGACAGGCCGATCTCATCGTCTGCAATGGGGTCCGGGTCAGAAGCCCGGTTCAGATCTGGTGCGATATCGTTCAGCGCCTTCTCCACCTCAAGGTCAGGCTATCGGGGCCAACCCGAAAGCCGTCCAGCCTATGCTTTTGCTAACTGAACCGCTGGCAAGTAACCAGCCCAAATCGGCCATTGGGGACCAATGACACAAAGATGTGCAGCCGCAGGGCTGCTGTCCACCGGCAATGCCGGTGAGCAGGCATAAATGCATGAAAAAGAAGAAAAATGGTGCGGTCGAGAAGACTCGAACTTCCACGGGTTTTACCCCACAGCGACCTCAACGCTGCGCGTCTACCAATTCCGCCACGACCGCACGGTAGAACCTGCAAATGCCGCCAGAAGCGGCCAAACAAAGCAGGGACCGCCGTGTAGCAAACTGCCGGGCCCAACACAAGGCCCTGATCTGGACACAGATCAGAGGTTCGATCTAGCCCAGGCCGGGTTCCTAAATGCCGTCGCCGTCGACGAGGCCTGGCACATGGATTCCGCACTCATCCTTGTCGGTTCCAGCCCACCGGCCAGAGCGGTAATCATCGCCCTCTTTCACACGGTCCGTGCACGGCATGCAGCCGATTGAGAGGTATCCATCCTTCACCAGCGGATGCCGTGGCAGCTTGTGATCCTCGATGTAGGTCTTGAGGTCATCGAGGTTCCAGTTCGCCAGCGGATTGATCTTGAACCTTCCAGGCGTACCGTCCGCGTTCGCCTCCTGCTCAATTGTGGGCATGCCGGCGCGTGCGCCCGTCTGAAACTGTTTGCGTCCGGTGATCGACGCTTCGAAATTTTTCAGACCATGTGCCAGCGGTAGCACCTTGCGGAAATGGCAGCAGCCATCCGCATCTCGGGCCCACAGATCGCCGGCAGGGTCAGAGATAGCTTCCACGCGGGGATCCGGGCCAAGCGACCGAACATCCGTCAAACCGAGCTTGTCCTGCAGCCGGTCGCGATAGCGCAGCGTTTCGCCAAATAGCTTACCGGTATTCAGAAACAGCACCGGCACCGTCGGGTTTACTTCTGAGAGCAAGTGCAAGAGCACGACAGCTTCCGACCCGAAGGACGAAACCATGGCGATCTTGTCCGGGAACGCCTTGTGCACCATGGCATCCAGCAACTCAGCACCTTCCAGGTGACCAAAGTCACGGCGCAGCTGTTCCAATCGTGCAGACGTAACGGTTTCAGAATCCATTGCCTGACGTTGCACAGGCGTTGCCTGTTCTGTCGTGGTGGCCTGCAATGCGGTCATGACAGCCAGCCTTTCTCATCAATAAGAGCATTGGTGCGCTTGCCCAGTTCAGGCAGAGGCACCCCCTCTTCGCGCCAGCGCGTTCGGGCGCTCGCAATTTCATTTATGTGGTCAGCCCACTCTTCACCGAATGCCTGACCCAGATGTGCCTTCAGACGACGTGCAAGTCCCGGAGATGCGCCACCGGTGGAGATCGCCAGAAGCAGGTCTCCCCGCCGCACCATGGCCGGGACATGAAAATCGCACAGCGGCCGAACATCCTCGGTATTGACCAGCACCTTCCGGGAGCGCGCAGCTGCCGCCAGCCGTGTTTCATCTGCTTCCGCGAGGTCGGCTATGAACAAGACGTCCAAAGCGTCCAGATCACTGTCGTCCGGCAGATGGTTCACCAACCGGGCGCCAGCCGCTTCCACCATCTCTGCGTCAGCATTGGGCGCATACACGCTGAAATCGCCTGCACCAGCTTCCGTCAACAGCCGGATACGCTGACGGGCGGCAGCACCGCTCCCAGCGACAGCTACCTTCAGCAGGTCCAAATCTAGCGAAACGGGAAACATGCAAAGGCTACCCAACAAAACACTTGGCGGAATGGCTGATTTCCGCCCAATCCAATCAGGAGGAAGCGGCCTATTGACCAAGAGTTAAGGGGTAACCGCACTTTGTTCAAGTAAAAGGCGTGAAATACAACAAACCACACTAATCATGCGTTATTTGTGTGATGCAGGCATACTCTGGATCAGAAAGTGTGCTGCTGCAGGACTTCTGTGATGGAAACGCCCACATGGTCGCCTTGAACGACGATTTCGCCGCGTGCGATGGGCTGATTGTTGGCCAGGAGCCAGACTTCCTCAGTTTCTCCCGCATCCAGCTCAATCACAGCCCCACGGCCCATTTTCAGGAGCTGATGGATAGGCATGGTCGCCTTGCCGAGAACAACGGAAATCTCAACATCAACTTTTTCAATGGCGCTCATAGGTCGGGTCCCGACTGCATGATCAAGCCCTTCATCGGGCGATCCGGTTCCCCAACCTCGCAAAACAGGGTTACCCATACGTAAACGCGAATAATGATATAGAGACCCTCATGAGCGTTTCCGAAGACATATCCGCCCGCGCACCCGTAGCCCGGCTCTATACAGACGCTGCGAACGTGGAGTGG
This sequence comes from Pyruvatibacter sp. HU-CL02332, assembly GCF_040362765.1. Classification (NCBI taxonomy): domain Bacteria; kingdom Pseudomonadati; phylum Pseudomonadota; class Alphaproteobacteria; order Hyphomicrobiales; family Parvibaculaceae; genus Pyruvatibacter; species Pyruvatibacter sp. HU-CL02332. Next base: position 21,111 of record NZ_BAABWK010000002.1, on the reverse strand, counting down.
CGTATTTCACCAGACCAGGTGCCCTACCCTGTGGCACTGGCGGAAATGGAAGCACGTGCCGCCGCCATTGCCGCCGGTGAGGCGCCTGAACTTGTCTGGCTGCTGGAACACCCGCCCCTCTACACTGCCGGCACCAGTACCGATCCCAAGGACCTTCTGACACCCGACCGGTTCCCGGTTTATGAGACCGGGCGTGGCGGCCAATACACCTACCACGGGCCAGGTCAGCGCGTCGGCTATGCCATGCTCAACCTCAAGACGCGCGGACAGGACGTCCGGGCATTTGTGGCAGGTCTGGAGGACTGGATCATCGGCACCCTCGCCCACTTTCACATCAGCGGCGAAGTGCGCACCGACCGGGTCGGTGTGTGGGTCAAACGCCCGGATCGTGGTCTCGAAACAGAAGACAAGATTGCCGCCATCGGCGTGCGGGTCCGCCGCTGGGTCACCTTCCATGGCATCAGCATCAACGTGGACCCGGACCTCGAGCATTTTTCAGGCATCGTACCGTGCGGCATCCAGCAACATGGCGTTACGAGCTTTGAGGATATGGGCCTCACAGCCTCCATGCCTGACCTCGACATGGCGCTGCGAACCGAGTTCGAACGTGTGTTTGGCCCGACGATCGACGAAGCGACTTAGGAGAGTCTGCCTAAAAGGCGCAAAACTTCTGCGGCGGCATCAAACTCTACTTTGTGAAACGCAGCACGTTCTGCCGCTTCTTCGTCTTCGCCCCATTTTTTGATCTGGAAAGTTTCGTCGACGCGCGACGCCGCATATGCGTCTTTGGCATTGAGATGCCCTTTGAGCATCGCCAGACCAACGACTGCGCTGCCGGAGAGTGTCACCAGAGTATGCAAAGCAGTCAGGCTGATCGGATCGACTTCATTCAAAAGAAGCCCAACCTGACGCAGTGCGTCGTCATCCTGCTGCACATGAATAATGCCGCTGGTTGCTTTCAGGCGGGTCCCGGTAGCCCCGGCAAACCACTCCAGCAATGGATCCCACGCTTGCCCTTGCAAGGCGACAAGCTCCTCGGGGTCATCCGCGCGATAGCAGACGAGATCTGTACCGGCATAACCGACAATCTCGTCGATCGCAGGTCCATTATCCAGCGACACACGATCAATGGCGGTCGTCACAATGCGTGTCCGGGGCATGGTTGAGGGATCAATATGAGACGCCTGCGCCTCCCACTCAGCAGCGACAGCCTCGCCCAGCTCTGCGTTGGGCACACGAACCGCCGTACGGCCTGGCGTCTTGAGTTCTCTGTCATCGAGAATAATGGCAAACCCATCATCTCGTTTTGCGCTGGCAGCCACCTTGTAAAACCGCTTGGACAGCCGTGCGTCGCGCTCTCCCTCAGGATCATATGTCGCGACGAAGGTAGGTTTATCCGTATCACTCATAGTCAGCTTTTGCCTTCATGCATCATATGGCGCACCTGAGCCAAAGCACCATCAAGTGCGCTGAAGTCATCAATAACAACGTGAGCGCCTGTCTGCTTCAACACCTCCACGGTGTGATAGCCCCAGCTGACGCCAACGGCGCCAGCCCCCGCCGCACGCGCCATCTCCATGTCGTAGCTGGTATCGCCAATCATGATCGTCTCGTGCGGATCAGCGCCCACATCGCCCATCGCAAGGTTGAGCATGTGTGGGTGCGGCTTCCCCGGCCCGTCATCAGCTGTTCGCACACTGATGAAATGATCTCGCAACCCGTGTTCTTTGAGAACATTCTCCGCGCCACGTCTCGACTTGCCCGTTGCCACGCCAAGAAGCGCATCCGTTGCGGCCAGACGTGTCACAGCATCATGGGCACCATCATAGAGATATTCGCCGATGTCTCCGCTTGCGCGCATACCGGAGAAAACATCTTTGTAGGTTTCTGCCAGCGTTCCATGAACATGCGCTTCATGATCCGGCATCAAGCGCGCAATGGCAGGCTCAAGTGAGATACCAACGACAGACAGGATGTCATGATTTGACGGTGGCGTATGGCCGTGTGCCTCAAAGGCCTGAACCATGGCACTGGTAATCGCGTGCTGGCTGTCCACCAATGTGCCGTCGCAATCAAAGACAATGAAACTCAGGCTCACCCTTCCAACTCCGCAAAAGGGTCTTCATCATCCGTCTGACTAAGGCCGAGCAAAGACCAGGTGCTTTGCATGTGTTCGGGCAGGGGTGCACTCACCGTCAGCATGTGTCCCTTGGGATGGCGTAGTGTCAGTTCGCGGGCATGCAGATGCATCCGCCTTGGAATCTCCCCACCGGGATGCGCCTCGGCCCCACCATATTTGCCGTCGCCCACAATAGGTGTGCCAAGGGCAACGGCGTGGGCACGGATTTGATGGGTACGCCCTGTGACCGGCTTGAAAGCCACCCATGCCAGTTTCTGCCCTGCCTGAGAGACAACCGCGTAATGGGTGATCGCCTCTTTGGAATCCATGTCTTCTTCATTGGCAGCATGTACGCGTTCGCGGCCTTCCGAGCCTGCCTTGGCAAGCGCAAGATTGATCGTCCCCTGATGAGGACGCGGCACGCCTTTGGTGAGGGCCCAGTAAATTTTGCGGGTGTCATGACGCTTTAATGCCCGGCCAATCTTGGCAGCTGCATCGCGTGAGCGTGCCAGCATGAGAACGCCAGATGTGTCCTTGTCCAGACGGTGCACAAGCCGCGGACGTTCAGGTGCATCAAATGTCAGAGAGTCCAGCATCGCATCAATGTGCTTGTCTGTGCGGGACCCTCCCTGGACCGCGAGGCCTGCAGGCTTGTTGATCACGATTACATCGTCATCGCGGTGCAGGACCAGGTCGCGCAGAAAGGCTCCGTCCTGAGGTGCGGAGCTCTGGCGTTTTGGCCGGGACTGGGCAGCCCATGAATCTTCCGGCAATGGAGGAACACGGACCGTCTGTCCCTGCTCCACCCGTGTTGATGCCTTGACCCGACCGCCATCAACACGCACCTGACCGGTACGCAAAAGCTTTTCAAGACGTCCATGGCCAAGCCCCGGAAACCGTCCCTTGAACCAGCGGTCCACACGCAACCCGTCTTCGCCGGGTTCAACATCGATGATTTGAACACCGCTCATGACATGACACTCCGAACGAGCCAAAGGCCCGCAAACAAGGCTGCGATGGCAAGCACCGCCGAGCCAACAATATAGATGAAGGCCAGTCCCCACTCGCCGCGCTCCATCATCAAAGCGCTTTCAAGCGAAAAGGCAGAGAACGTCGTAAACCCGCCAAGCAGGCCAACGGTCAAGAACGCACGCAGCTCCGGGCTGTACGAAAACTTCAATGCACCGGTCTCTACAACCACACCCATCAAAAAGCCACCAATGACATTTGCCATCAGTGTGCCCATTGGAAAGCCCGGGCCAAACACAGCAAGGGCCCCTGCCCCAACGACATATCGTCCAACGGCGCCAAGCCCGCCGCCCAGTGCAATGGCAACAATCATGTTCATGACCGGCCACTCCTGATCTTTGCGAAATAGGCCAAACGTTTGTTCAACTCGCGTTCAAAACCTCGGTCCGGCGGCTGATAAAAACTGGGCCGCTCGCCGATCTCATCTGGGAAATAGTCCTGACCTGAGACACCGCCTTCAGCATCATGATCGTACTCATAGCCCTCGCCATACCCCTGCTCCTTCATGAGCTTGGTCGGCGCATTGAGAATATGTTTGGGCGGCATCAAAGAGCCAGTCTCCTTGGCAAGGCGTGTGGCGGATTTATAGGCTACATAGGCGGCATTGGATTTGGGGGCAGTGGCGAGATACACCACAAGCTGGCCCAGCGCCAGTTCGCCTTCGGGGCTCCCCAGAAAGTCATAGACCTCTTTCGCCGCATTTGCCTGAACAACCGCCTGCGGATCAGCCAGACCAATATCCTCAATCGCCATGCGCACCAGCCGCCGGGCGAGAAAAAGCGGATCCTCTCCAGCCGTCAACATCCGCGCAAGCCAATAAAGAGCGGCGTCAGGGTCTGATCCGCGTACGGATTTATGCAGCGCACTGATGAGATTGTAGTGACCGTCCTGCCCCTTGTCATAGACTGGCGCCCGGCGTTGGACCGCCTCCGCCAGGGCGGCACTGTCCAACGGCTCCGCCCCTGCTGGAAGCGTCAGCAATTCCTCAGCCAGATTGAGCAGGAACCGGCCATCGCCATCAGCCATCGCCTTGAGGGCATCACGTGCGTCGCTTGTGAGCGGCAATGCTGTGCCTTCAAGAGCCTCAGCGCGCACCAGAAGTGTCTCCAGCGCCTGCTCTTCAAGACGCTTGAGCACGAGCACCTGCGCACGTGACAAAACAGCGGCATTCAGCTCAAACGACGGGTTTTCTGTGGTGGCCCCCACCAGGATGATTGTCCCGTCTTCCATATAGGGCAGAAAGCCATCCTGCTGCGCCCGGTTGAAGCGGTGGATCTCATCCACAAACAAAAGGGTACCCTTGCCCATGCCGCGCCGGGTCTTGGCGGCATCAAAGACTTTTCTCAGATCAGCGACGCCTGAGAAGATCGCCGATATCTGGACAAACTCCATTTCCGGCACCGCGGATGACAGCAACCGGGCAATGGTCGTTTTCCCAGTGCCCGGAGGTCCCCACAAAATCACCGAATTAAGGCGGCCCGTTGCCAGCATCCGCCCCAGAGGGGCGTCCTCCGCCACCAGATGATCCTGACCGGTAACTTCCGATAGAGCAGCAGGCCGCAAGCGATCCGCCAAGGGGCGTGGCGCGTCACTCTCAAGACCAGCCTGTTGGAAGAGATCGGACATGGCTGCACCATATCCGATTTGGCCGCCATTGGGTCAGTTGTATAGGAGTAGTTAAAGGCGAACGTTGGTGTTGAACACCTGCTCGCCACGACGGACTGATACCTGCCAATTGCGACCGCCGCCCGTCAAAGCACTCTCCAGGGCGTCTACATCAGCCACACGCGTGTCATTGACACCGAGAATGATATCGCCGGGCTGAACCCCCAGACGATTGGCGGCACTGCGACGCACCACTTCAGTCACAACCACACCGGACAACATGGGATCCAGCCGGATTTCCTCAGCCAGAGCCGGTGAAAGGTTGGCCACTGTCGCGCCCGAAAATGGGTGTGCTCCTTCAAGCTTGGTGGTGTCACGCACAGGCCGCTCTGGCGGCGCTGTGAGCGTCAACGAGCCTTTGCGGGCAATACCGTTGCGCAGGTAATCAATCGACACGCTGGTGCCAACCTCACGCGTTGCAAGACGATATCTAAGTGCGTTTTCATCCACCACGTCATGGACATCCAGATTGCGGATGACATCACCGGTTTCCAGGCCGGCGCGGTCGGCAGGCCCACCCCGATAGACATCTCCGATCAGCGCTCCACCGGGACGATCAAGCCCAAGCGACTGGGCAAGCTCAGACGTCACAGTCTGAACGGACGCGCCCAGCCAGGGACGCACGACCCGTCCGTCATTGCCGTCCTGAGCAGACGCCACCACGAGCCGGACCATATTTGCCGGAATGGCAAAGCCGATACCGATCGACCCACCAGAGCGCGAAAAGATGGCGGTGTTCACGCCCACAAGCTGACCATCCATGGTCACCAGGGCGCCGCCCGAGTTGCCCGGGTTGATAGCCGCATCCGTCTGAATGAAGAATTGGTAGTCCGTTACACCGACCTGCGTGCGTGCAAGGGCGGACACGATACCGCTGGTCACCGTCTGCCCCACACCAAACGGGTTACCAATGGCCAGGACAAGATCACCCACCTCCAGACCATCGGAGTCACCAAACTGCAAAGTGGGCAGCACCTCACCCTTCGTATCGATCTTCAAAATCGCAAGGTCGGTGCGCTCATCAGCCAGCAGCACTTCCGCCTCAAACTCGCGACGATCTGAGAGGGCAACAGTGAATGTGTCACCATTTGCGATCACATGATTGTTCGTTACGATGATGCCATTGGCAGCAACAATGACCCCCGACCCCAGCGAGCTCTGCACCCGCTCCCGCGGCATGCCGAACGAGAAACGGTCTCCAAAGAAGCGTTGGAAGAATGGATCATTTGCAAACGGTGACCGCGCCTGTTCACGCACCACGCGCTTGGTGAAGACATTCACCACGGCAGGTGCAACCTGCTTGACCAATGGAGCAAAGCTCAGATCAATCTGGGCTTTGGACGTTGGAACCGTTTGAGCCTGCGCGTTCTGTGTCGCAGCAACTATTGCCATGAGGCTGAGCCCGACAGCACAAACATATCCGGTAACTTTGCGCATTATCATGCGTCTCACTCCAAAAATCTCCCAGAGGCTCTACCAGCGGCACCCTGACCTAAAGATAGGGCGCGCATCGATTTTGCAAAAGCACATCTGCTCACATCAAGCATTGTTGTCCGAGATGATGAACGACGCCGATGAACTGAACCTGACCCGACACAAACAAAAAAGGCGGCTCTTACTGAGCCGCCTTCTTGGTCGTTCGTACCAGCTGATGCTTACGCTGCGTCCTGCTCGTCCGATGTCAGGTCCGGACCAGAGTCCTGGCCCTTGGCAGATGGATCGCGGTCCACAAGCTCGATGACTGCAACTGGCGCATTGTCACCATAGCGGAAGCCAGCCCGCATGATGCGGGTGTACCCACCCTTGCGGTCTGCGTAACGCGGACCAAGCACATCAAAGAGCTTCTGAGCCCACTTCTGCTCAGGCAGCTTGGAGTAGGCCTGACGGCGCGCATGCAGGTCGCCGCGCTTGCCAAGCGTAATCAGCTTCTCCACATACGGGCGAAGCTCCTTTGCTTTTGGCAGCGTGGTCACAATCTGCTCATGCTTGATGAGCGCGATTGCCATGTTGGCCAGCATCGCCTTGCGGTGAGGCGTGGTCCGGTTAAGTTTGCGGTGGGCTTTGCCGTGACGCATCTTCTTCTCTCCTTAAGCGCAGTTACCCCGTTGGGCAGGCGCCTAGTACTGATCCTCGTAACGCTTAGCCAGGTCTTCGATGTTCTCCGGTGGCCAGTTCGGTACTTCCATACCGAGGTGGAGACCCATCTGGGCAAGCACTTCTTTGATTTCATTCAGCGACTTACGACCGAAGTTCGGCGTACGGAGCATTTCCGCTTCTGTCTTCTGAATAAGGTCGCCAATGTAGACGATGTTGTCGTTCTTCAGGCAGTTGGCTGAACGGACAGAGAGCTCAAGCTCATCCACCTTCTTCAGCAGTGCCGGATTGAACTCAAGCTCGGGACGCTCTTCAACAGGCTGTTCCGGGCGAGGCTCTTCAAAGTTCACGAAGGTCTGCAGCTGGTCCTGAAGGATACGGGCAGCATACGCAACCGCATCATCCGGCGTCAGTGAACCATCGGTTTCGACTGTGAGCGTGAGCTTGTCATAGTCAAGAATCTGGCCCTCACGGGTGTTCTCAACCTTGTAGGACACCTTGCGGCATGGGCTGAACAGGCTGTCCACAGGGATCAGACCGATCGGCGCATCTTCGGGACGGTTGCGATCTGCCGCAACGTAGCCCTTGCCAAGGTCAACAGTGAATTCCATACGGATTTCAGAGTCTTCATCGAGCGTGCAGAGCACGAGATCCGGGTTGAGGATGTCGATATCCGCACCCGTTTCAATCATGCCGGCCGTCACAGCGCCCGCCTTGTCAGCCTTGAGCGTCATCCGACGCGGGCCTTCAGAGTGCAAACGGATCGCCATCTGCTTGATGTTGAGAACGATGTCGGTGACATCCTCACGCACACCCGCAACAGATGAGAACTCGTGCAGCACGCCATCAATCTGAACAGACGTCACTGCAGCACCCTGCAGCGATGACAGCAGAACACGACGCAATGCGTTGCCGAGCGTCAGGCCAAAGCCGCGCTCAAGCGGTTCTGCAACGACCGTTGCGATCCGCTGGGCATCACGGCCCGGCTGAATGTCCAGCTTGTTGGGCTTAATCAGTTCTTGCCAGTTCTTCTGGATCAATTTGTTAGCCTCGTTCATCTAGCGGCCCCGCTTGGCATAAAGCCAGGATGGTGAAATCACCAAGGGGGAAGGCCGCGAATTTAAGTCCGTAGTAGGACGTACCGTCCGCCGAAGAGCTGCGTTAGACGCGGCGCTTCTTCTTCGGGCGCACACCGTTGTGCGGGATGGACGTAACGTCACGAATGGTCGTGATGGTGAAGCCTGCAGCCTGCAGCGCGCGAAGGGCTGATTCACGTCCAGAACCCGGACCGGAAACCATGACTTCAAGCGTGCGCATGCCGTGCTCGGCAGCCTTCTTGCCAGCGTCTTCTGCTGCAACCTGTGCGGCAAACGGCGTGGACTTACGTGACCCCTTGAACCCCATGGTACCCGCAGAAGACCAGGAAATCGCATTTCCCTGAGCATCCGTTATGGTGATCATGGTGTTGTTGAAGGTCGAGTTCACGTGCGCCACACCTGAAGAGATGTTCTTGCGTTCACGGCGGCGTACGCGGGTTGCTTCTTTTGCCATCTTGTTAGTTCGTCCTTGTCAGCCAGCCGCGGATCCCTGAATGCCCCGCCCCGGGGCCCAAGTCGCGCTGGCAAAAGCTGTATTACTTCTTCTTACCGGCGATCGCCTTGGCCGGACCCTTGCGGGTACGGGCGTTGGTGTGCGTGCGCTGGCCACGAACCGGCAGGCCACGACGGTGACGCAGACCGCGATAGCACCCAAGATCCATCAAACGCTTGATGTTCATGGATGTTTCACGGCGAAGGTCGCCTTCCACCAGATAGTTCTGGTCGATCGCTTCACGGATCTGAATGACTTCGGCATCCGACAGCTCGTTGACACGCCGCTCATGCGAGATGTTCACGCTGTCCAGGATTTCGGCGGCCTTCGTGTCGCCGATGCCATGAATGTAAGTAAGCGCGATCAATGCGCGCTTGTTCGTCGGGATATTGACGCCTGCGATACGAGCCACTGCTTCGTTTCTCCAAAAGTGCCGCTAATTCCTCGCCCGAAAATCGGGGTTCAGATACACAAAAAAACCGCTCGCGTGCCCGGCCCTCAGATTAGGAGCGGGAACGGCGCGGAAATCCGCGATTCTGACCTTTGCGGAGGCGCGGATTATAGGTTTCGTTCAGTCTCAGTCAACCATTCAAACCCAGGTAAAAGGTCGCCCTGGGAAAATGTTCAGCGAATCAGCCTAAACCACTGCAAAATAAGCCAAATTAGCCTTATGCAGTTGCCAGTCCAATCTTGTCTTCAATGTCTCGGGTCACGTCATCAATGGCACTCATGCCATCCACAACCAGAAGTTTGCCCTGCGACTCATAATACGGGATCAGCGGCGCCGTCTGAGCGTGATAGACCTCGAGGCGCTTTTTCAGCGTTTCCTCATTGTCATCCGCGCGGTCACCACCTGTTTCCGCAGCACGGGTCCGAATACGGTCCACAAGGATTGAATCATCAACGCGGATTTCGATCACCGCATTGAGCTTCAGGCCCTTTTCCTCAAGCATCTTGTCCAGTGCTTCGGCCTGGCCTGTCGTGCGCGGAAAACCATCCAGAATAAACCCGTTGGCACAGTCCTTTTCCTCGATACGATCTGAAATGATCTTCACGACCACCTCATCCGGCACCAGGTCGCCGCGTTCCATAATTTCCTTGGCCTGCTTGCCAATTTCCGTACCGGCGGCAACAGCTGCGCGCAGCATGTCGCCAGTGGAAAGCTGTACGAGACCATGAGCGGTTTCGACACGGCCAGCCTGTGTGCCTTTGCCGGCACCCGGTGGTCCAAGGAAAATCAGATTCATCGACGGCCCCCTCGCAACTTCGACTTCTTGACCATGCCTTCATACTGATGGGCCAACAGGTGGCTTTGCACCTGAGACACCGTATCCATGGTCACACTCACCACAATGAGCAGTGACGTACCGCCGAAATAGAACGGCACCGAATACTGGGAGACCAGAATTTCAGGAAGCAGACACACAATGACCAAATACCCGGCCCCCACCACAGTGAGGCGTGTCAGCACATAGTCGATGTACTCAGCGGTCCTTTCGCCAGGGCGAATGCCCGGCACAAAGCCGCCATATTGTTTCAGATTGTCAGCCGTGTCCCCTGGGTTGAACACAAGCGCTGTGTAGAAGAACGCAAAGAACACGATCCCGGCTGCATACATCAGCATGTATAGCGGCTGACCGTGGCCAAGCATCGTGGTGACCGTCGTAAGCCAATCCGGCCCCTGCCCGCCGGAGAACCCGGCAGCCGTCAGCGGCAAGAGCAACAATGACGAGGCGAAAATCGGTGGAATAACACCGGCCGTATTAAGCTTGAGCGGCAAATGAGACGAGTCCCCGCCGAACATGCGGTTGCCCACCTGTCGCTTGGGATACTGCACAATCAGCCGACGCTGCGCGCGCTCCACAAACACGATGAAGGCAATCACAGCAACAGCCATGACCAGGAAGCCGATGATGACCAGTGTGGAAAGTGCACCCTGGCGACCAAGTTCAAGTGTTCCCACAAGGGCTGCCGGTAGCTCGGCCACAATGCCTGCAAAAATGATAAGCGAGATACCATTGCCGACGCCGCGCGCGGTGATCTGCTCACCAAGCCACATCAGGAACATGGTGCCGCCCACAAGCGTAATAACCGTTGAAACGCGGAAGAAGGGTCCTGGATCAATCACCACATTGCCGGCGCTTTCCAGCCCCACAGCAATGCCGTAGCCCTGCAACGTCGCCAGAAGGACTGTGCCGTAACGGGTATACTGGTTGATCTGCTTGCGGCCGCTTTCGCCTTCCTTCTTCAACTGCTCAAGACGCGGCACAACCGCCGTCATGAGCTGCATGATGATGGACGCCGAAATATACGGCATGACGTTTAGGGCAAAGATGGCCATACGGCCAACGGCGCCACCGGCGAACATGTCAAACATGCCCACGATACCGCCCTGCTGCTGTTCAAACAGCTGAGCAAGTGCGACCGGGTCAATACCAGGCAGCGGGATATAGGTTCCCAGCCGGTACACCAAAAGCGCACCCAGCGTGAACCAGATGCGCTTCTTGAGTTCTTCCGCCTTGGCAAAGGCAGAGAAATTGAGGTTAGCCGCAAGTTGTTCGGCAGCCGACGCCATATGCGCTTACTCCTTACAGGCCCCGCGCTATGCGTGGCCTTGGAAACTGAGGCCAGACTTACGCAGAAGCGGTTTCAGCAGCCGGCTTGGGCCGAGCTGATTCAACGATCTTGATCGATCCACCGGCTTTTTCAACAGCTTCAGCGGCACCCTTGGATGCGCTTGTTACTTCGAAAGAGACCTTGGACTTCAAGTCGCCCTTTGCCAGCAGGCGTACATCCACATCCTTGCGGCGCAGAAGACCTGCACCCCGAAGAGCTTCAGCATTGACCGGCTTCGAGCCGTCCAGTGTGCCCTCATCGATGGCGCGCTGCACCCGGCCGATGTTCACGATTGCGTAGACTGTCGGGAACGGGTTGTTAAAGCCCCGCTTCGGCAGACGCATGTGAATGGGCATCTGGCCACCTTCGTAGCCCTTGATAGCCACACCGGAGCGTGACTTCTGGCCCTTTTGGCCGCGACCAGCAGTTACGCCCTTACCGGAACCGTAACCACGGCCCACACGCATGCGCTCCTTGCGGGCGCCTTCGTTATCTTTGAGCTCGTTCAGCTTCATCGTTCAACTGCCTTTTGCCTCAGGCCCACATGCCCAGGCGAGATACCAATGATGGTGGCGTTAAGTCCTAGGACTCGTCCACGATCCGCACCAGATGGTGCACCTTGTTGACCATGCCGCGCACAGCTGGAGTGTCTTCCAGCGTCCGACGACGATGCATCTTGTTGAGGCCAAGACCAATCAGCACTTTCTGCTGACGATCCGGACGACGGATTGGGCTACCAATCTGCTCAACGGTGATTGTTTTCTTAGCTGCCATCAGTCAGTTCCTACTCAGCGTCTTCGAGCGCTTCAGAAGAAGCATCGGAACGGCGGGAAACCACGTCGCTGACCTTGAGGCCACGGCGTGCTGCCACCATACGCGGGCTCTGCTCGCGCGTTAGAGCATCAAACGTTGCCCGAACCATGTTGTAGGGGTTCGACGTACCGATCGACTTCGCCACCAGATCCTGCATGCCCAGCGTTTCAAACACCGCACGCATTGGACCGCCAGCAATGATGCCGGTGCCTGGAGGCGCCGCACGCAGGTACACACGACCCGCGCCATGACGACCAGCCACATCGTGATGCAGCGTACGGCCTTCGCGCAGCGGCACACGGATCATCTGGCGCTTGGCCTGTTCCGTTGCCTTGCGGATAGCTTCCGGCACTTCACGGGCCTTGCCCTTGCCAAAGCCAACCCGGCCCTTCTGATCACCAACCACCACAAGGGCAGCAAAACCGAAACGGCGACCGCCCTTCACCACTTTGGCGACGCGGTTGATATGCACCAGCTTGTCGACGAATTCGCTATCACGATCATCGCGATCGCGCCCACGTCCGCGGTCATTCCGACCGCCTTGTTCCCGTGCCACGTGACTAACCCTCTCGCCTAGAATTCCAAGCCGCCCTCACGGGCAGCGTCGGCCAGCGCTTTCACACGGCCATGATAAATGTACCCGCCACGGTCGAAGACGACGTCCTTGACGCCATTGTCTTTCGCACGCTTGGCCACCAACTCACCCACAGCTTTTGCTGCAGCCACATCGGCGCCCGTCTTCAGGCTACCGCGCAGATCCTTTTCCAGGGTCGATGCAGATGCCAGGGTAACACCCTGAACATCATCGATGACCTGTGCAGAAATGTGCTTCGACGACCGGTAAACCGACAGGCGCGGACGCCCGTTGGCGGTCTTCTTAAGCGAACGGCGCACCCGCATCTTGCGGCGTTCGCGCATCTTCATTGAATTGCTCATCTGCCTGTTCCGTTCACTTACTTCTTCTTGCCTTCCTTGCGGAAGATGTATTCGTCGACATACTTCACGCCCTTGCCCTTGTAAGGCTCTGGCGGACGATAGCTACGGATCTCAGCAGCAACCTGCCCGACCTTTTGCTTGTCGATTCCCGAAATTACAACTTCCGTAGGCTTTGGTGTCTTGATCTCAATGCCTTCGGGCACTGGGTAGATCACATCGTGGCTGAAGCCCAGCGCAAGCTTGAGGCTCTTACCCTGCACTTCTGCACGGTAACCAACACCGTTGATCTCAAGCTCCTTGCTGAAGCCTTCCGCAACACCCTGCACCATGTTCGCAACGAGAGAGCGCGACAGGCCCCACATTGCGCGTGCACGCTGGCTATCATCAACCGGCGCAACGGTAAGACCGTCTTCGCCCTGGCTGACTGTGACTTCTGGAACAAGCGTAAGCTCAAGCTCACCCTTTGATCCCTTCGCCTTCACTGTTCGACCATCGACGGTCACAGTGACGCCACTTGCAATGGCGATAGGCATTTTACCGATACGCGACATATCTATTCGCTCCTAGTCCGCTGGTCTGTCCCTTGGGCCCGATTAAGGGGCCTAGAACACCTGGCAGAGAACCTCACCACCGACATTTTCCTCACGTGCGATGTGGTCAGACATCACACCCTTGGGTGTCGACAGAATGGAAATGCCCAGGCCGTTGTAGACCTGAGGAAGATCAGTCACCGCGGAATAAACACGGCGACCAGGCTTGGACACACGCTTGATCTCGCGGATCACGGGCGTGCCTTCGAAATATTTGAGCTCGATCTCAAATTCCTTGCGGCCATTGTCGAAAGCCACTTCCGCGTAACCGCGAATGTAACCTTCAGACTGCAGCACATCGAGCACACGGCGGCGAAGGTTTGACCCTGGGGTCTGGACCTTTGACTTACCGCGCATCTGGCCATTGCGGATGCGGGTCAGCATATCGCCGAGGGGATCAGAAAAAGACATTTGCTAACTCCCTACCAGCTTGACTTGACCATGCCCGGAACCTGCCCATTGGAGGCAAAATCCCGCAGCGCGATGCGTGACATTTTCAGCTTGCGATAATAACCGCGCGGACGACCGGATACTTCACACCGGTTCCGAACGCGGCTGGGAGATGAATCCCGTGGCAGCGCATTGAGCTTCAACTGAGCCTGGATCCGCTCCTCGATGGGCAGTTCCTGGTTGTGAATGAGCTCACGCAGAGCTGCACGCTTTGATGCGTACTTCTGCACAAGCTGCTGACGCTTCTTGTTCTTTTCGATGGCGCTCTTTTTCGCCATGTAGTCCTCCTAGTCCCGACCGTATCGTTCGCGGCCCAAAGTCTTGATGGGTGCGTTTACGACGTGAAGGGGAAGTTGAGTTCGCGAAGGAGAGCCCTCGCCTCGTCATCAGTGGCAGCCGAAGTACAGACGATGATATCCATCCCCCATACGTGATCGACGTCGTCATAGTTGATCTCTGGGAACACGATGTGTTCCTTCAGGCCCATGGCGTAGTTGCCATTGCCGTCAAAGCTCTTGGGGTTCAGACCCCTAAAGTCACGCACGCGCGGCAGAGCAATGTTCACCAGGCGATCAAGGAACTCATACATACGCTCTTTGCGCAGTGTGACCTTGGCACCGATGTTCATGCCTTCGCGAAGCTTGAACGTGGCTTCAGACTTCTTGGCCTTGGTAATAACAGCCTTTTGACCCGTAAGGGCTTCAAGCGCTTTAACCGCAGAACCAATCTTCTTCGAGTCACCCACAGCGACGCCGGCACCAATGTTCAGGACGATCTTCTCGACCTTGGGTACCTGCATCGGGTTCTTGTACCCGAATTCCTCAATAAGCTTTTCACGAACGACACCTTCGTAGGTCGCGCGGGCGCGCGGTACGTAGTTGTCCGTGGCTTCAGCAGCATCAGCCATCGATTACTTCTCCTGAGCGCTTCGCGACACGAACCTTGCGTCCGTCATCAAGCGTCTTAAAGCCAACCCGCGATGCGCCGCCCTCTTTGGGATCTTCAATCGCGATATTCGAAATGTGGATCGGCGCTTCCTTAGCGATGATCCCGCCTTCGGCCTGCGGCGTCTGACGTGTGTGGCGGCGAACAATGTTCACGCCCTGAACAACAGCACGGTTTTCCTCACGAAGTACCTTTAGCACTTCGCCCGTTTTGCCCTTGTCCTTACCAGTCGTCACAACGACCTTGTCGCCCTTGCGAATTTTCAGTTTCAAAGCCATGGCTCTAAAGCACCTCCGGTGCGAGAGACACGATCTTCATCATGTTCTTGGCACGCAGTTCACGAGTAACCGGGCCAAAGATACGAGTGCCGATCGGCTCACCATTGTTGTTCACGAGCACAGCCGCATTGCTATCAAAGCGGATGGCACTTCCGTCCGGGCGGCGGATTTCCTTGGCAGTGCGTACAATCACTGCCTTCATCACGTCGCCCTTTTTTACGCGACCACGGGGAATGGCTTCCTTGATGCTGACAACAATCGTGTCACCAACACCGGCATATTTGCGCTTGGAGCCACCCAGCACCTTGATGCACTGAACGCGACGGGCACCTGAGTTGTCCGCGACGTCCAAATTCGACTGCATCTGGATCATTATTCAATTCCTTCACGCTGTGTAAGCGCGCTTACGACCAAACTTCAAATTCTCGAAACCAACGAAAAAGGGCTTACGCCTCTTCGCCAGTGTAGATTTCCCAGCGCTTCGTCTTGGAAATCGGAACGCATTCACGAATGCGCACCTTGTCACCCGTCTTGAAAGCGTTCTGCGCATCATGTGCGTGATACCGCTTCGTACGACGAATGGTCTTCTTCATGACAGGGTCGGTAAAACGGCGCTCAACGAGCACTGTGACCGTGTCTTTCATTTTGTCGCTGACCACGACGCCCTGGAGCACGCGCTTTGGCATCTTAGGTTCCTTCTAGTCCTGCTTAGGCAGAAGCGTCGGCTTTGCCGCGCTCGCCCTGAATGGTTTTAATCCGTGCAATCGTGCGGCGGATTACGCGCAAACGCGCCGTATTATCGAGCTGACCCGTGGCACGCTGGAAGCGCATGTTGAATGCTTCCTTGCGCAGCTTCACCACTTCGTCGTCCATCTGGTCGGGCGTCATGTCCCGGACATCTGCAATCTTCATCAGTCCTATCCTCTTCGCGCCGCTCTAGTGTTCGCCAACACGCGTGATCATGCGAACCTTGAGCGGGAGCTTGGCAGCACCAAGTTCCAGCGCTTCTTTCGCCACGTCGTGTGGAACACCATCGATTTCGAACATCACGCGACCCGGCTTGACCCGAGCCACCCAATATTCCGGCGTACCCTTACCTTTACCCATCCGAACTTCAGTCGGCTTCTTTGAAACCGGCACATCCGGGAAGATGCGGATCCACACACGGCCAGCACGCTTCATGTGACGTGTGATGGCACGACGCGCCGCTTCAATCTGACGTGCCGTAACACGCATTGGTTCCTGGGCCTTAAGCCCGTGGGAGCCGAAATTCAAAGCCGTCCCGCCCTTGGCAACGCCATGGATGCGGCCCTTGTGGGCCTTGCGGAATTTTGTGCGCTTTGGCTGCAGCATCTCTCTAAGTCCTCAAACTCTCAAACAACGTCGCGATTAGTCGCGACGGGGCCGACGATCGCCGCCACCGGGACGTCCACCTTCCTGAGCAGACAGGGCACGCTTCTCATGTGCCATTGGGTCGTGCTCAAGGATTTCGCCCTTGAAAATCCAAACCTTGATGCCGGAGGCACCGTAGGCGGTGAACGCCGTAGACGTGGCGTAGTCAATGTCAGCGCGCAGTGTATGAAGGGGCACACGACCTTCGCGGTACCACTCAACACGAGCAATTTCAGCACCACCAAGACGACCGCCGCAGGTGATACGAATGCCTTCGGCACCCATACGCATTGCAGACTGAACCGAGCGCTTCATGGCACGGCGGAATGCAACACGACGCTCAAGCTGCTGGGCAATGGAATCTGCCACCAGCTGCGCATCAATTTCAGGCTTGCGCACTTCAACAATGTTGAGGTGCACTTCGCTGGCGGTCATCGACTGGATCTTGCGACGCAGTGTTTCGATGTCCGCGCCCTTCTTGCCGATGACAACACCCGGACGTGCGGTGTGGATCGTTACCCGGCACTTCTTGTGCGGACGCTCGATAATCACCTTGGAGATGCCGGCCTGCTTCAATTCCTTCATCAGGAATTCACGGATGCGCACATCCTCATGAAGCAGCTCGCCATACTCGCCGCGGTTCGCATACCAGCGGGAGTCCCAGGTACGGTTGACGCCAAGGCGGAGCCCGATTGGATTGACCTTATGTCCCATTACGCAGCTTCCCCTGAAGTCTCGGCACTCTTCTCGCGCACAACAATCGTGATCTGGCTGAATGGCTTTTCAATCCGGCCTACCCGACCACGTGCCCGTGGCTTCCAGCGCTTCATGACAAGGTTCTTGCCTACATAAGCTTCGTGGACGACGAGTTCGTCGACATCCAGATCATGGTTGTTTTCAGCATTGGCAATGGCGCTTTCAAGAACCGCCTTTACCGACTTTGAAATCCGCTTTGGTGAGAAGGTCAGATCGGCAATTGCACGATCAACCTTCAGACCACGGATGGACTGAGCAACCAGGTTCAGCTTGCGCGGGCTCGTACGCAGCATGCGGCCAACCGCACGCGCCTCGTTTTCCGCCAGCTTCCGGGGTTTGGATGGCTTACCCATCGTTACTTCCTCTTCGCCTTCTTGTCAGCCGTATGACCGTAGTACGTCCGTGTCGGAGCGAACTCGCCAAACTTGTGGCCAACCATGTCTTCAGAAATCTGCACCGGCACATGCTTGTTGCCGTTGTAGACACCGAAATTGAGACCAACGAACTGCGGCAGGATCGTAGAGCGACGTGACCAGATCTTGATGATCTCGTTACGGCCCGACTCGCGCACTGCGTCGGCCTTCTTCAACAGATAGCCGTCAACAAACGGCCCTTTCCATACGGAGCGTGTCATTTACTTAAGCCCTACCGCTTCTTCTTGCGCTGGTGACGGCTGCGCACGATGTATTTATCTGTGGACTTGTTAGAGCGTGTCCGGCGACCCTTCGTGGGCTTGCCCCACGGTGTCACTGGATGACGACCACCTGACGTACGACCTTCACCACCACCGTGGGGGTGATCGACCGGGTTCATGGCAACACCACGAACCGTCGGACGACGGCCAAGCCAGCGAGAACGACCCGCTTTACCAAGCTTGATATTTGACTGGTCCGGATTTGAAACCGCACCCACTGTCGCCATGCATTCACCGCGAACAAGACGCTGCTCACCGGAACCAAGACGCAGAATTGCATAACCCTGATCGCGACCAACCAGCTGCACATAAGTACCGGCTGAACGAGCGATCTGACCGCCCTTGCCTTCCTTCATCTCCACATTGTGGACGATGGTGCCGATTGGCATCGCAGAAAGTGGCATCGCATTGCCTGGCTTCACGTCAACGCGGGCACCGGCGATAACAGTGTCGCCTTCTGCCAGACGCTGTGGAGCGAGGATGTAAGACAGCTCACCGTCTTCGTACTTGATCAGCGCAATAAAGGCTGTCCGGTTGGGGTCATACTCAAGACGCTCCACCTTCGCAGGTACATCGAACTTACGACGCTTGAAGTCGATCATCCGATAGGTGCGCTTGTGACCACCACCCGTCCGGTAAGACGTAGTGCGGCCCTTGTTGTTGCGGCCACCAGACTTTGTAAGGCCCTGGGTCAATGTCTTGACCGGCTTGCCTTTCCAAAGACCAGAGCGATCGACGGTCACCAGCTGGCGCTGGCTCGGCGTGATCGGATTGTATTTCTTAAGTGCCATTGTTCCTGCGTCGTCCCTTAAAGGCCTGTAGTCACATCAATGGAGTGACCATCGGCAAGCGTGACGATTGCCTTCTTGATATCCGAACGTTTGCCAAGCGTGCCGCGAAAACGCTTCTGCTTGCCTTTGACCCGCATCGTGTTGACAGCTTTCACCTCAACCTTGAAGAGAGCTTCAACAGCTTCCTTCACCTGCGGCTTCGTAGCTTCAAGCGGAACACGGAAAACCACCTGATTGTTCTCACCAGCAATGGTGGACTTTTCAGTGATCACCGGCGCCTGAAGGACGGTGTAGAGATCTTCGGCCTTCATGCGAACCGTGCCTCCAGTGCTTCGAGCGCTGACTTTGTCAGCACCAATGTGTCACGGCGCAGAACGTCATAAACGTTGATGCCCTGAACAGGCAGCACGTCCGTGTGCGGAATGTTCCGCGCTGCCAGTGCGAAGTTGTCATCAAGTTCCGCACCATCAACGATGAGCGTGCTTGTGATACCCAGCTTGGCAAAAGCGTCTTTCACGACCTTGGTCTTGGGCTCAGGCAGCTTGGCTTCATCAAGAACGATGATCGAGCCGGCCTGTGCCTTGGTCGAAAGTGCATGACGAAGAGCAAGCGCGCGAACCTTCTTGGTCAGGCCGTGTGCGTGATCACGCACAACCGGACCAAAGGCCTTGCCGCCACCACGGAACTGAGGAACCTTCTTGTTACCGTGACGAGCACCACCGGTGCCCTTCTGCTTGTACATCTTCTTGGTCGTACCGGCGATTTCGGAACGGCCTTTTGTCTTGTGCGTACCAGCGCGGCGCTTGGCCAGCTGATAAGTCACCATACGGTGGAGAATGTCGGTACGCGGCTTGAGCGCGAACACGTCATCCGGCAGATCAACGCTGCCCGCCTTCTTGGCGTCGAGTGTCTGGACGTCCAGCTTCATGACTATGCGTCGTCCTTGTTCTCAGCTTCATCCGCCACGACTTCTTCAGCCGGGGTTTCAGCAGCGGTTTCTTCAGCAGGCTTCTCGTCGGACGAACCAGCCGTGCGGAACGCACCAGGCATCGGCACACCTTCAGGAAGCGGCTTCTTGACAGCGTCAGACAGCTGCACCCAGCCGCCCTTAGAGCCAGGAATGGCGCCCTTCACCAGAATGAGGCCGCGCTCTACATCCGTAGAAACGATCTCAAGGTTCTGGGTGGTCACGCGGGTTTGACCCATGTGACCGGCCATCTTCTTCCCCTTGAACACCTTGCCCGGGTCCTGACACTGACCGGTCGAACCGTGGGAACGGTGAGAGATGGATACACCGTGCGTTGCGCGAAGACCGCCGAAGTTATGGCGCTTCATCGCACCGGCAAACCCTTTACCAATCGAGATACCGGAGGCATCCACATACTGGCCAGCAACGAAGTGGTCGGCCTGAAGTTCAGCGCCCACGTCGATGAGGTTGTCCGGTGTCACACGGAACTCGACCAGACGGCGACGGGGTTCCACCGACGTCTTGGCAAAGTGACCGCGCGCAGCACGGGTGAGATTTTTGACCTTGATGGAGCCTGCACCGAGCTGAAGGGCTGTGTAGCCATTCTTCTCTTCCGTGCGGTGTCCAACAACCTGGCAACCATCGAGCTTAAGAACGGTGACGGGAATATGCTTCCCCTCGTCCGTAAAGACCCGCGTCATGCCAACTTTTTGTGCGATCACGCCAGCGCGCATTTTTCGCACTCCTTGCTACTAATAAAACCTAGAGCTTAATTTCGACGTCAACGCCGGCGGCGAGGTCGAGCTTCATAAGCGCGTCCACGGTCTGCGGTGTTGGGTCGACAATGTCGAGAAGACGCTTGTGCGTACGGATCTCGAATTGTTCACGGCTCTTCTTATCGATGTGCGGACCACGAAGCACAGTGAACTTCTCGATCCGGTTCGGCAGCGGGATTGGCCCACGCACCGTTGCACCCGTCCGTTTCGCCGTATTGACGATTTCCAGCGTCGAAGCATCGAGAATACGATGATCGAATGCTTTCAAACGAATGCGAATGTTCTGGTTCTGCATGGAACCTGTTTCCCGTATAGGCGACCCGTTGCCGGGCCATTAGAAAGAACTTGGTAGTCAAAGTCCGACGGGCGCGCCTTCAAGGCACGCCCGTCAGAAACTTGTTACTCGATGATTGCTGCAACGACGCCAGCACCAACGGTGCGGCCGCCTTCACGGATAGCGAAGCGCAGCTTCTCTTCCATGGCAATCGGTACGATCAGCTCAACCAGCATCTCGCAGTTGTCGCCAGGCATAACCATTTCAGTGCCTTCCGGCAGTGACACAACACCCGTCACATCCGTCGTACGGAAGTAGAACTGCGGACGGTAGTTT